>CAZZUX010000226.1:0-1558 GCA_964657395.1 uncultured Ktedonobacteraceae bacterium | reverse complement strand
GGCAAACGACCGAGGACGCGGTGCTGAATGCGAACTACATCCGCGCGAAGCTGCTGGACACGTTTGAGCTGCCGTTTACGCGGCCATCGCTGCATGAGGTCGTCTTCTCGGACCGACTGCAGGCGAAGAATGGCGTGAAGACGGGCGACATGGGCAAGCGGCTCATCGACTATGGCTTTCATGCGTATACCGTGAGTTTCCCGCTGGTGGTAAGCGGCGCGATGATGATCGAGCCGACGGAGAGCGAGAGCAGGGAAGAGCTGGACCTTCTGATCGATGCGCTGAAGCAGATCGCGCGGGAGGCTGCGGAGAATCCTGAGCTGGTCAAGTCCGCTCCGCATACGACGCGGCTGCAGCGGCTGGATGAGACGACGGCGGCCCGCAAGCCGGTGCTGCGCTGGAAGGCTCCCCCCGCCGGTACGCCGGTTGAGCCGGATACGGCGGCGAAGGAGTGGTAAAGGCAGTGAAGAACAGTAAGGGGCAGTATGGAGAAATAAGAGGCAGTGAACTGCCCCATACAGCCTCTTACTCGCTCTTGTTGCTTTTACTGTTCTTCACTGTTTTCAGGGTGTCGTGATTTTTACGGATTCATCCGTCTTCGCCCAGCGGATATGCAATTCAGCGGAGTCCTTCTTGATGTCGTCGAAGGAGATGCTCATGACCTCCTGTGCGCTGTCCAGCGTCTTTCCCTTCATCTCCACGCGGCCCAGGTCCATCTCCTGCTTGTACTCAGTGCCCCACTGTCCTGTCTGCCGGTTGATGATGAGCATCCACTTTTCCCTTCCGGGCAGGGTGTAGATGGTATACGTTCCGGCCGGCACCAGCAGCTTGCCGATGTGCAGCGCGACCGGCGTGGTGAGCGTGGTCGCGGGGTTGGCGCCAGTGCGCCAAACCTGGTCGAAGGGCACCAGGCCGCCGAAGATCTCACGATTACGCATGTGCGGGGTGTTGTACTTGATCGTCAGCGTCTGGCCGGCCAGTGTGACAGTTGCGGTGGCCGGCGGGCTGGGCATGTTCTTGCCGGAGCCGCCCATCTGCATCATGTCGCCGCCCTGAGCGAAGGCCGGGGGGGTAACACAGACGGTAGCCAACAGGGCCATACAGGCTGCGGAAGAAAGGATGTTGCGAAGGAGCATGAGGTCTCGCTTTCATGGGTCAGGATAGGATGGCAGCGTGTTGCGGTCAGCAGATTCGATGCTGGACCGGAGGCCCATTGCATGTCAAATCCCATTGCCCTCCTGGGAGACAGGTGCTAGCGGGGAGAGAGAAGTGCTAGCATAGAGGTACGCGCCCGTAGCTCAGCTGGATAGAGCGGCAGCCTCCGAAGCTGTAGGTCAGAAGTTCGAATCTTCTCGGGCGCACCACCCCTTCCCATAACTTACTTGACCGGCCCTGTGCAATGGCGGAAGCTTTGTGCATGAGATTGGGTTGCGTGCGCTCGGTGTTGGCAGCGGTCTTCGCGGTACTGGCTTCAGGGAGCGCGGCCGCGCAGAGCGCAGTCGGCTTCAGCGCGGAGCCGGGGTCGTTTGCTCTGGTGCAGGGTGGCAAGGCCGTGCCC
>CAZZUX010000225.1:0-1593 GCA_964657395.1 uncultured Ktedonobacteraceae bacterium | reverse complement strand
CCACGCGATCCCGCGCGCACTCCTCTGCGCACACCAAACATGCGCTCGCGCAGCCCCTCGCGATACTTGCCCTTCACCAGCAGCAGCAACAGCCACACCGGCCAGCCAACCACCAGCAGAGAGATCAGAGCGATGTTGTAGAGAATGCGGATGGCTGAGAAGTTCCCGCCTTGAAGATGATAGGTACATCGAGACTGGACGATCGCCACTCGACATGATCATAATCGCAGCAACTATGCATCAACTGAAGAAGCTCCACTCCCTCTCCCGCAGTGCCCTGCTTCCGTCAGCCTTCTTCCTCACCCTCGCCGTGAACGCAGCCGACAAAGGCCCACCGCCCGCAAAGCCCGCCACCACCTACGCCGACGTCGACACCCATCCCGCCGAGCACGTCTCCATCGCCGCCGAGCCCTTCACCGGCAGCCGCGCAGAATTCTTCAAGCTCAACTATCCCGCCTATGGAGTCATGCCCATCCGCCTCATCGTCACCAATGAGGGCGACACGCCCATCTCTCTCGCCCAGGCCCGCATCGATTTCATCTCCGCCGCCGGCGACAAGATCCCTGCAGCCCAGACCGAAGACCTGCAGCGCATGATCAACACGCCACCCAACCCGCAGGAGCGCGTCCCCCTGGGTCCGATCCACGTCGGCGGGAAAGGCAAAGACCGCACCAAGCAAATCCTCGCCGACAACCAGGCCTACGGCTACGCCTCGATCGCCGTGGCTGCGCACTCGACCGCATCCGGATTTCTCTTCTACGACGTCTCCGGCCTCGACCATCCCCTCATCGGAGCCAAGCTCGAAGTACGTCGCGTCCAGGCCTCAGATGGCAAAGAGATGTTCGCCTTCGAAGTCCCCTTCTACAAACTTGGCGCCAACTACTAGCCGGTCGAATGCCGCGAATGCGGCGAATCAGACACCCTTCTTCGCCGGCTCCCAGATGAACTTGTGGATCTGCAGATTCAGCCGCGCCGGCACACCATCCGCCAGCATCCACTCCACCAGCTCACGCGGATCCTGCGTGATATTCGAGCTGTCCCGCTCCAGGCTCGGCCGATTCGTAAACGCCGGCGAAAACAACACATCCTTTACCTTCGCCTCCAGCTCGTACTCACGCACAAAGTCCCGCGCAAACTCGTAATCGACACGATTACTGATCACAAATTTCACTTCATCCCGCTCGGTCAGCGCCTCAAGATTCGGCAGGTGAAAGCGTTCGCTCTCGCCCGATCCCGGGCACTTCACATCCATGATCTTGTGCACCGCCCGCGGCACATCTGACAGCGGCCGCTCGCCACTCGTCTCGATCATTAACTCGTAGCCCTTGGCCAGCAGCCGATCCATCAGCGGCAGCAGTTCCTTCGCCTGCAACATCGGCTCGCCGCCCGTGAATTCCACCAGCTTTACTGGCGCGAGGTCGACGATAGCCTGCTCCACTTCCTCCAGCGTCTGCTTGTATCCGCCCTTGAACGTGTATTCGGAATCGCACCAGGTACACCGCAGGTTGCAACCCGCAAGACGCACAAAAATGCATGGCAGGCCGGCAAAGCTCGACTCGCCCTGCACAGATTTATAAGTCTCGATTAAGTACA
>CAZZUX010000224.1:0-1645 GCA_964657395.1 uncultured Ktedonobacteraceae bacterium | reverse complement strand
ACCCACTGCAGCCAGGCAGCCGCGCTGGCGCTGTCCGGCAGCCACGCCGAGGTATTTCCCTCGCTGAGCGACGTCTCCAGGCTCGCGGCAGAGAAACGACAATCGCTTTCTCCCAGCGCATCGGTCACGCCATCCGGTGTGCAGGCGAACTGCACCAGCGATCCCGGGTTGCTGGTGCTCGGCAGGACACTCTGGTTGCCACCTGCCTCGGCGGAGAGATCGTTCTGAGTCGTAGCATGCGCATTCGCGATGGCCGTGATCCACGGCTCGATAATGTTGCGCGTCGAAAGATTGCAGCAGTGGCCAGTCGCATTCTGCACCGCATACGCCCAGGAAGCGCCCGCCTGACGGCCGCGCAAAAAATAATGATAGTTGCGCCAGGTTCCCGCCTGGGTATCGTGCGCATTGGCCAGCAGGAGTGTGGGAATGTGGGCTGCGTTGGCCGAAACCTGCAGATGGTCCAGGTCGAAGTAGGCATCGCCGGCAGCATATTCAATCGAGCCGATGATGCGCCCGGGTGCCTGGTCGGCCATGGTAGCTGTAAGAACGGCCGCCGCCGAAAAACCGTACAGGATGAGCGAACTCTGTTCCAGTTCAGGATGATTGGTGACCATGCCAAACTGCTTCATGGCCTGCAGGAGGGCGCGGCCTGGCCCCCTCGATGCATCCGGCTGCAGATCGTTGAAGCTCTTCGCGGGACACTCGTGCGCATACACAATGCCGTAGCCAAGCGAGGCGGTTAGCTCACGCACCGAGGCGTCTTGATAGAGCTCGTTGGTGTCCGCGCGGGCAAAAAGAACCAGCACGCCCTTGATCGGCATGGAAGGCTGGGCGACCACCAGCTCGTAGACGCAGGGTATGTTCAGATCTTCGTTCGCTAGCGGGGCCACAGAGATCGTCGCGATGGGTGCCGCGTCCTGAACGCCGCAGCCAGTTGCGCCAAGAGTGACAATCGACAGCACAGCTGCAAGAAGAGCGGAGGAGGCAGGCAACCAATTGGACAGAAAACGCATAGTGGCGACTTGAATGTATCAGGTGCGCGGCGGCGGGTGAAGAACAAAGTCGCCGCCGCGGGCAGAGTATGCGCCGCCGACAACAGCGTGCACAGAGTCATAGGTTTAACAGGAATGTTTGTATCGTTTCGCCGCGAATGGGCGTCTATCGAAGGATAGACAAAGCTGTAGGCACATCGAAGTCAAGTGAGGAAGATAAGCAGATGCAGACTCGAACGATGGTGAAATACCTTGCCGGAATGGTGATGGGTGCGGGATTGCTCGCAGCGCAGGCGCTCGCGGCGGACATCTATCCTGCGACTCCGGATGCAAAACCGGAGATTCGCGAGGCGCTGGCGAAGGCGAAGGCAGAACATAAGCGCGTCATCCTCGATTTTGGCGGCAACTGGTGCACCGACTGTCACGTGCTCGATATCTACTTTCACCAGGCTCCGAACGACAAGCTGCTGAAAGACAACTTCATCCTGGTCGACGTAAATATCGGCCGCTATGACATGAATACCGACGTAGCCGAGAAGTATGGCATCCCGCTGAAAAAGGGTGTGCCGGCACTCGTGGTCCTGGCTCCGGATGGAAGCGTGGTACGCGCGCAGGCCACGGGTGAATTCGAGAATATGCGGACCATGGACCCA
>CAZZUX010000223.1:0-1707 GCA_964657395.1 uncultured Ktedonobacteraceae bacterium | reverse complement strand
GCTAGTTATAGTCATCGATGTGATTCGCCAGCCTTCGGGCTTGAAGAGTGACTCGCTTTGTCTCTCGCCCGTTGCGAACTCGACCGGCTCACTCCGAGCAGAGCGAGGCTCCTATCTCAGTTCCGGAATAATCCTTATTGCGGAGGGGCTTTGATTGTGATGTCTGTCTTGATCCAGCCTGAATCGAGTCCGACTTACATTGAGTGCCCGATTCTGGGCGCAGGTGCAGCTTCCATGATCCAAGCTGCGGTTAGCTGCCGGGTGGGTCTCACTGCTGAAAAAGACCATTCCAGATCGCTGCTCCTCCGCGCATCCTGAACGGGGATTGCGTGGAGAGCGGATGGCTTCGCCATGCCCCACCCCAGCTGCGCGAGGATCAGGCACCCGGATTACCTCTGTATGGGCGATGCCTGGGGCGTCTGGTTTGTCCTTGCTGATGGGCTATTCTGAAGGTGGCCGCGAGGCTGTCTAAAACTATGCCTGAATCAATGATTGAGATACACCTGCCTGATGGATCTGTCCGCCCTGTTGCGGCTGGTACGACGCCCTATGATGTGGCGTATTCGATTTCGCCGCGACTGGCGGCTGCGTCCGTGGTGGCGCGCATTGAGCCGAAACATGCTGAGGCCGCTGGAGCTGCTGATGCCCATGTCGAGACCGATGAGAAGCAGGTGAGCGAGGCCGCGATGTACGTGGATGCGGCGCAGGGGCCGCGGCTGGTGGATCTGTCGACGCCGCTACATGAGGATGTGTCGCTGCAATTGCTGACGGAGAAAGATGCCGAGGCGTTGAAGGTGGTGCGGCATTCGGCGGCGCACGTGATGGCGACGGCAGTGCTGGAGCTGTTTCCGGAGACCAAGCTGGGGCATGGTCCGGCGACGGATGCGGGATTTTTCTATGACTTCTATCGGCCGACTCCCTTTACGCAGGAAGATCTGCAGCGCATTGAGCAGAAGATGGCGGAGGTGGTGGCGCGCGATGAGAAGTTTGTGCGCGAGCAGGAGCCGCGCGAGCAGGGGCTGGCGGAGTTCAAGGCGAATGACGATTTCATGAAGATGCATTTCGTCGAGCGCTTTACCAAGCCGGGTGAGGCGATTTCGCTGTACCGGAATGGCAGCTTTGTGGATTTTTGCCGCGGTCCGCATGTGCCGTCGACGGCGCGGGTGAAGGCGTTCAAGGTGATGAGCCTGGCGGGCGCGTACTGGCTGGGGGATGAGAAGAATCCGCAGCTGCAGAGGATTTACGGGACGGCGTTTTTCTCGAAGAAAGAGCTGGACCAGCACTTTGAGCGGCTGGAAGAAGCGGCGAAGCGCGACCATCGCGTGCTGGGGAAACAGCTGGACCTGTTTTCGATCCAGGAGCTGGCCGGGTCGGGGCTGGTGTTCTTCCACCCGAAGGGCGCAGTGATCCGCAAGGCCATGGAAGACTGGATGCGCGATGAGTGTACCCGTCGCGGTTACGACCTGGTGTATACGCCGCATGTGGCCAAGGTGGACCTGTGGAAGACCAGCGGGCACGAGGGCTTCTATTCGCAGAATATGTACACGCCGATGGAGCTGGACGATGCGGATTATCGGCTGAAGCCGATGAATTGTCCGTTCCACATTCTGATTTACAAGAACACGCCGAAAAGCTATCGCGATCTGCCGGTGCGTTATGCGGAGCTGGGGAATGTGTATCGCTATGAGCGATCGGGCACGATGCATG
>CAZZUX010000222.1:0-1746 GCA_964657395.1 uncultured Ktedonobacteraceae bacterium | reverse complement strand
GGGCGGAGTAGTGGTCGCCGTCGGTGTGGCCGTTGTAGACGGGCCAGTCGGATGCGGGGGACTGGGCGTTGGCGGTAAGACTGGCGAGGAGGGCGGTGATGGCGAGGGTTTTGGACATCGGGGTTCTTCCACGTACCTGCGAAAGCCAAAGTTACCACGGGTACTGGCGTCCGGGCGGAGGCGCGTTCGCGCTTTTCGATGGTGGTTGACTTCCGTTGGTCTTCTGTCGGTGGTGTGGCTGGGGCGGCGGCAAGAAAAGAAGCGTTGTTTGTGCTGACACTCGTCTTCAGAATTAGGCTTTCGGAAGAGGTAAGTCATGGCGAGTGAGAGGATTCGGGTCGGGATTATCGGAGCGGCGGGTGGGCGAAGTACGGGCATATACCGGCGCTGCGGGCGCTTGAGGGTTTTGAGATAGTTGCGGTCGCCAGCCGCAAGCAGGAGACAGCGGACGCGATTGCGGCTGAGTTCAACATTGCTCATGCTTTCGGCGACGAAAGGGCGCTGATTGCTGATGCTGATGTGGATCTGATCTCGATCGTGGCCCCTGCTCCGGAACATGCGCGCCTGGTGAAGGCTGTGATTGCGGCTGGCAAGGATGTGTATTGTGAGTGGCCGCTGTCGACCAGTACTGCCGAGTCGGAGGAATTGCTGGCGCTGGCCGAGGCGAAGGGAGTGCGGCACATGGTGGGGCTGCAGCGGCGCATGGGTCCGAGTGCACGGTACACGCGCGACCTTGTGAGGCAGGGCTATGTCGGGAAGCTGCGCGGCGTGCATATGACGGTGAGCGTGGATGCCTTCCCGGCAACGATGCCGGGACGGTACGCATGGGCTTTCGATGCTGCGAACTTCTCGCATGTGCTGTCAGTCTACGCAGCGCACTTTGGGGACATGCTTTTTCACTCGGTTGGATTTCCCAAAAAGCTGACGGCCGTGATGGAAACCCAGTTTCCATTCTTCACCGTTGCGGAGACGGGTGAGCAGATTCCGAATCGAAATCCGCACGAGGTGATGGTGATCGGCACGCTTGAGGGCGGCGGTTTGTTTTCGATGCAGGTGGAGGGAGCGCAGCAGCATCGGACGGGGCTAAAGATTGAGATCTCGGGGACGGACGGCGTTCTTCGCATCACCAACCCGCTGGCATTTCAGAACAAGGACGATAATACGATCGAAGGGATGCGTGGAGAGGCGATGCAATTCGCGCCACTGCCTGTTCCTGCCGAATATCAGGCGCTTGCCGGGTGCGAGCTGGATGTGAGTGCGCAGGACCTGGCGTATCTGTATGCAGCGTTTGCGAGTGATAAGAAGAACGGGACGTCGGAAGCCAGTGATTTTCGGGATGCGGTGCGGCAGCATCGATTGATCGACGAGATGGTCAGGACTTCGAAGGAGTTCTTTTCAGCGAACGCGAGAGTATGAGCGCGCTTTGGTGGTTGCGATCTCTCCACTGCGCGGTCGAGATGAGTACTAGCCGTAGGAGTGTCGACGCTTCGCGTGAAAGAAGAGCGGTCGGCTTTGTTATACCCACCCTAGCTGCGCGAGGGTGGGCACCCGGTTTGTTTACGAGAGTTAGTGGCAGCATGATTTTTCTTTGTTGGTGGGTTCGGTGGGCGGGACGTTGTTGGCGGGGTTCTGGTCGAAGAAGCCATTGGGTTTCAGCAGGAAGCCTATGTAGGCGGTGGGCATGACGGGGCAGTCTTCGGGGCGGGGCAGGTGGGTGTGGCCGAAGGTGTACCAGAAGACGATGTC
>CAZZUX010000221.1:0-1776 GCA_964657395.1 uncultured Ktedonobacteraceae bacterium | reverse complement strand
TGGAGAGCCCTGGTCTGCTGTCGGACTGGTTCATCCACAGACACGGACAAGCAACGAGACTTACCTCGCGTGCATTTTTGGCGGATAGGACACGATCTGCAACCAGTTTCTTTCGCGTAATAGCGGTTCACCTGTGAGTCGGCGGGAGTCGGCGAGTTCTTGAGGATCTTGTTTTCGGGACAGAGGTAGTGGTTCCTGTCCGGATCGAACGTGAAGACTTCGCGTGGCAGCAGACCGTCGGTCTGGTGCTGCCGGTCCAGTACCGGGATATGCGGGACGATGCTTCGCTGCGAGAGCCAGCCAAGGAAAGGACCTGTTCCATAAGCCTTATCAGCCGCCAGTTTTCCAGGCGTTAGAGCATGCCTTTGGTTTACTCGCTCTAACATGGCTTTGGTCGCGACGATTTCCTGCGACAGCCGTGCCGGAGTGGCCTCGACGTCAACGATGACGGCGTGTTCGGTGTCGATCAGATAGTTGTTGAAGTAGCCGAACTTGCCGCGTCCTTCCTTCACGTTCCACGCAGCGGCAGGATCGGTTGGTGAGAGATACCGGGCTTCGCCCGGATGAACAGGGTTGCCGGCATTGAGTGCTTCCAGGTATTCGCGAACCGGCCGGCTGCTGGTGTCTGCCTGCCGGATCGTGTCCACGCCTCTACACGCCGGGTGCGTGCCGCATCGCTGCCGATCAGGCTACCATCCACAGCAAAGCCTTCACTGGTGACCAGGCCCGCAAGGCAGCACTGGCCGACGACTTCTTCAAACAACACGCGATAGATATCGCTCTCTCTGAACCGGCCGTAACGGTTCTTCGAAAAGGTCGAATGGTTCGGCACGGCACCGCCGAGACCCAAACGGCAAACCATCGGTAAGCGAGGTTGAGGTGTACCTCGCTACACAGCTGGCGCTCCGAACGAATCCCATACGCGTAACCGATCAACAGCATACGCAGCATCAGCTCGGGATCGATCGATGGCCGGCCTGTTGCACTGTAATGGCTGGCCAGAGCCGATCTCACGCGCTCAGGGTTCAAACCACATCGAGCTGTCGCAAAAGATGATCGCCCGGAACATGGTCCTCAAGTCGGAAAGAGTAGAAAAGCTGCTCCTGCGCATCCTGCTGACCCAGCATGGCAATGTTCTCCGTTGTTGTCTTTACGGAAACACAGCAGCTCTCGAGCAGCAAGAGTTTTTCAACACCATCGTTCGTTTGTGGTGACCGGATTACTGACGAGAAGCCGGCTTACCATGGCTTATGCGAAGAAGTGCAAAGTCAGTCCCGGAACTTGCGTCAAACAATCGGTTGTTAGAAGATCGCCTTTTCCAAAACAGGCGACGTCAGTCTGCCTTGTGGCTTGCCTTGGTTGCATCAGCTCTGCCCGGAAACGCGTGGAGTCAGGTTGCATCAGCGCTTACGCCGCAAAAGAGCCCGGAGCTTCAGAGTTCCCGCCTTGAGGCAATAACGAATGTTACGTTGATTGACCCCAGGACAGGCGCGAAAGAGCAGCGGGACATGACGATTCTCCTGCGCGATTCCACAATCATGGCTGTCGAAAAATCTGCTAGTGCACACATCCCACCTGGAGCGGAGGTCCATGATGAGCGCGGCCGGTATGTGATTCCGGGACTTTGGGATACGCACGTTCATCTTTTACAGGTTGGACCAAAAGCTTTTCCGTTGTTCCTCGCCAACGGCATCACAAGCGTCCGGGACATGGGAAGCGATCTGATCGAAGTTCGCCAGTGGCAGGATGCCAGGTGTCATGGTGCTCTGATACCAC
>CAZZUX010000220.1:0-1816 GCA_964657395.1 uncultured Ktedonobacteraceae bacterium | reverse complement strand
ACGAAGCTGATCAGAAACACAAACAGCAGGATCACCATGACGATCAGCAGCACCGGGTAAAACAACGACGCTGTCAGCTTCTTCCGGAACGTCAGCGAAATACGCTGAAATGAAAGATAGCGCGTCAGCACTTCTTCCAGGTTGCCGCTTCGCTCGCCCGCCAGCAGGGTCGTGGTGTAGATGACCGGGAAGCCGCCCTGCGCATCGAAAGCTGTCGACAACGATTCACCCGTCTTCACCCGCTGCACCACGTTCTCAAGCTGGCCGCGGAAAGTTGGGTTCTTCTGACCCTTCGACAGCATGTCGAGCGACGGCAGAATCGGCACACCGGCCTTGATCAGCGTCAAAAATTGCTGGTTGAAGATGAGGAAGGTCTCGAGCTTGGCCTTCTTGCGGCTGCCGAGATTGCCGGCGGCCAGCCCGCGGGTCTTGACCGAATAAACGTAATAGCCAGCCTGGACGAAGCGGTTGCGCAACTCCTCGGCGGTCGAGGCGACCTGCACCTGCTCCTGCACCCGTCCCCGCTCATCGGCCAGCTTGATGACGAACTCTGCCATTGCTTTTCCTGAAACGACTCTCTCGAAACGATTGTGAGACTTATCTGGTCTTGGCGCCAGTTTTGGTTGAGTGAGCGTTCTGGCCTGTTGCTGGTACTGACTGCTGTCCCGCTGCTGCTGACGTATTTAATGATACTAGCTTCCCGATGCGCCCGTTGGGACCCACCAGCCATGGCAGGCTGATGGCATTCCAACTGCCGCTTTCAAGGGATTGCCAGGTCCGCCCATCGTCCCGTGAGATGTCGGTGCCATTCGGGCCGGCGGTAATCCAGATTTTGTCGTCAGCATCCCACGCCACGGCTGAGCGGTAGCCGTGCGGTGGCCTACGCGCGACGGTCCAGTGAAAATCGGGTCCGCCGGCCCAAGCTGCTGTACCGGCAGTGTTGCCGGGATACTTGTAGTCTCCGCCTACAGCGACCATGGTGTAGATTCCGGCATGGTCCCACCGCGCCTGGATGGAAAAGATACCAGAAGCCTCTGATTTACCGGCAAGTGGCACAGGCTCTCGCTTAAACGCGAAATGATCGATGCACCGCTCGGGATGGCTCATCCCGGTTTTCTGATCGCATAAAAAATCGCCGTCCAGGATGTACGGGCCTATCCACTTACCGCCTTTGCCTTGCGCCGAGCCTGTAGCCAGAGTGGGTAGGGCTACATTCCCAAGCACCGGGTCATCCGTCAGCATCAGGCTGGAATTACTCGCCGCAAAGAAGCCAAGCTTTCCATTCGCCACAGACAAATCGGGCGAGTCGATCCGCGTCCAATGCGCTCCGCCATCTGAGGTCCGCATCAGCACGATCTCGCCACCGACCGGATCACCCAGCAGATACCCATTGTCGCGATCCGAAAACGCAATCGCGTCCCAGAACCCATCCTTGTCACTGTTAGTGCCAAGCAGCTTCCAGCTCACACACCCATCGGTCGTCTTATACAGCCGCGACTGATCCCCCGGTCCTGACGACATCACGATCGCCGTCATCGCATCCCAGGCCCACACCCCGCGAAAGTCCAGTTTCTCCGCACCCGGCGGCATCGCACAGCCCTGCCACACAAACCCCGCATCCTCAGTCCGAAGCACGGTCCCGTTGGTGCCGCTCGCCCACGCGACTCCAGGACCGGCAGCATGAATGCCGCGCAACGACGCCGTCGTATTGCTCTGCTCCATCTGGATAGGCACCGGCTGAGCGGATGGGGTCTGAGCCGCACAGGAAGCAGCTCCGCAGACCAAGACAAGCAAAGATTCACAGAGGAAGCGCATA
>CAZZUX010000219.1:0-2007 GCA_964657395.1 uncultured Ktedonobacteraceae bacterium | reverse complement strand
CGGCGACGCCTTCACTGAAGCCGAATTTCGCGAAGAGTCGGAAGGCCGAGGCGAGACGCTGCTTGCGATGGAGACGCTCTTCCGCGGGGGTTGCGAACGTGGGCATGGCCGGAGTTTTGGCGACTTTGACTTCGTCCAGGTTTGCGGTGGCGTTTGGTTGAGCGATGGTTGCCATGGGCGCGTGCCTCCTCGTGCTGGTACAAGTTTATTCGTTTCGCGGCTGGATGGGTACTCGCCGCTCCTGCCCGAAGCGGCCGCTAACGGAACAAGGTGAGGTCAATCGAGTCAGCCATTGCCGCGTAGCCAGCGTCTTTCGGATGCAGGTGATCGCCGCTGTCATACTGCGGCGCGAAGGTAAGCGGGTTTGCTGGATCGCCGGTCACTTTGTCGAAGTCGATAGTGCCGTCGAAGACACCTGACTTCAGGATCCAGTGGTTGACGGCCTGGCGAATCTGTTCCCCGTTTTCGGTGAAGTAGCCGGCGCCTTTATATGGAGTGATGGTGGCTCCGAAGACCTTGATGCCGTGTTCATGAGCCCTGGCGACGAGTTGGGCGAAGCCCTGTTCCAGGTCTTCGGCGGTGAGGGTGTAGCTGGGCAGGTTGGGCTGATGAAGTCTGCCGATGTCGTTGATGCCCTCGAGCAGGATGACGTACTTCACTCCGGCCTGCGAGAGGACGTCGCGATCGAAGCGCGCCAATGCATTTTGTGCGACGCAGTGGATGAGCACACAGTTGCCGCCGATGCCTTCATCGAGAACGGCGAGGTGAGCTGTGGCCGGATTGCTTTGAAGGCGAGCGGCAAGATAGTCGGGCCAGCGGTGGTTGGCATTCTCGGTGGACAGAGCTCCGTCTGTGATGGAGTCGCCGAAGGCAACGATGGCGGCGGCATCCGGCCTGGCGGGCTCTATGTCGACGCCCTTCAGGAAGTACCAGGATTGTGTGATGACGGGGGCGGAGAAGGAGGCATCATGGACGTGATTGCCGGTCTGGATGAAGTTATCCTGCTGCGCGCTCGAATGTGCGGAGACGTCGCTCACCTGCTGCAGTGGCAGATAGATACTGATGGCGAGCGTGGCGGACGATGGTGTTGCCATGGCGACGGGGTCAGTGAGCGCTTCTGCACCGGGCGGGATGTTGATGGACGAAGATCCGTTGAACTTCAGGTCATGCGAGGAAGCCGCGTCGATGCTGTTCCCGCTCGTGCTGACGGCGACGGTCGCTGACTCGATGCGGAGAGCGCCGTACCGAATTCATTGGTGAGGCGTATGCGCAGCGACTTGCCGGCAATGGAGGTGTGCACGACTTCCCGCAACGTGGAGCCGACGAGGGTGGGGGTTATGTGCCAGGGATCTCCTTCGAAGGGCGAAGCAGCCCACGTTCCGACCCAGGGTGCGGGCGCAGGTTTGGGTGCGGTGGACTGGGCGGAGGCGGCGGCAACAGTGGTGAGCAACGCGATAGCCAGATGGAAGCGCATTTTGGTGGAAGACCTGCCAGGTTTAGTCAATGAAAGCCCATCTTAGTACGTGGTGACTGATCCTCGAGCACCTCTCGCCATAGTTAGACTGCGCCGAGCCAACTGCATCACCCCGGTACAAGAACTCGAGTGGATGGCATTTTTGTGGGTAAGGTCTGTTCCTTATGGTGGCGTAGATTAGGGGTTATCTGTTGTGGGGGTTGGCGTGAATCTGCGGACGGTGTTGAGGATTGATCCTCGGGATAATGTGCTGGTGGCGCTGCGGGACCTGGCGGCGGGAGAGCTGGTGGAGTTTGACGGAGCTTCGTATGTAGTCGAGACGGATGTGCCGGCAAAGCACAAGTTTGCGATGGAGGCGATGCCGGTCGGGTCGCACGTGTTGATGTATGGCGGAGTAGTCGGGAAAGTCCGCGAGGCGATAGCGCGTGGGGGTCGGCTGACGACGCGCAATGTGCAGCATGATGCTACGGATTTTGCGCGGCGGTATGTGTCGTTGCACTGGACTGCGCCGGATGTGAGCCGGTGGGCTGGGC
>CAZZUX010000218.1:0-2019 GCA_964657395.1 uncultured Ktedonobacteraceae bacterium | reverse complement strand
CTACTTCTCGGCGGCCATTGCGGCTGCGGCGCCTGCGCCGATTACTGATAACTCGGACGTCTGGGCTATGACTTCGAGCGAATAGCTTTGGAGCGGGCTCATCTTCACCTGTTCCCAGAGGTATTCCTTGAGGCGGCCCATGTCGAGGAAGCGTGTGTTGATGCCGGTGAAGTAGAAGCGGCCGGGACCGTCCATGTGAATCGAGGTGGCCGTGGCGGCGGCGAGGGCGCGATGCCAGCGTTTTACGAAGTCGCTGCAGCGCTGGTCGCCGGCTTTGGCCTGCGCGAAAATTTCTTCGGGTTCGAGATCGAGGAAGCGCAGTCGCATGGCACGATTGCCCATGATGCCTTCCACGTGGCCGACGCCACCGCAGCCGCAGTAGGTCTCCTTCGGATCGAGCGAGACGACGGTGTGGCCGCCTTCCCATGGAGCATCCGTGTAGGGGTATCGGCCGAAGCCGATGCCGTTGCCCAGGGTCCAGACACGGATGACGCGGTCGAGTTTGCCGTGGGTGGCGGCGATGCCAGCGGCGACTGCGTCGGCATCGTTGAAGACGCTGACGGCACTTTCGATGCCGCGGCCTTTCAGGGTAGAGGTCACAGCGTCGCGGATGTGCGCGCCCTTCAGCTGGGCGAGGTTTGGCGAGTCTTCGACGATGCCATTGCGGATAATGCCGGGCAGCGCAATGCCGACGGCGTCAATGTCTCCCGCCGACGAAGCCAGTTCGACAACCTGGTCGCAGATGGCCGAGCACAGGGCATCCGTTGGCAGGTCGATCAGGCCGCCGGTCTCTTCCGTATCTTCCGGATAATGCCGCAGTGCGCCGACAATGTCATGCCCATGCAGAAGGCCTGCTGCAATGCTGGTCGTTAGAACCACGCCGATTGTGCTTGCCATACTTCTTCCTCAAATCCTGTTGTTCCCGGGCTGCGCTGACCCTTCGGAACTGTTTGCCGCCTCTATTTTGGGTGCGGATTACGCTTCAGAGCGTCCCAGTCGGTTGATGCCGTTGTAGGCGGCGGTCTTGTAACACTCCGCCAGCGTGGGATAGTTGAACACGGTGTCGATGAAGTAGTCGAGCGTTCCGCCCAGCGCCATCACGGCCTGGCCGATGTGAAGCAGTTCGCTCGCGCCCTCACCGATGATGTGAACGCCAAGGATAGCGCGGGTACCGCGATGGAACACTATTTTGAGGCGGCCGGTGGTGTCGCCGCGAATCTGTCCACGCGCGATCTCGCGATAGTAGGCCACGCCTACTTCATACGGAACGTCTTCGTCGGTGAGCTGCTCTTCGGTCTTGCCGATGAAGCTGATCTCGGGAATGGTGTAAATGCCGTAAGGATAGAACGAAGGATTGGAGTAAGTTCCCTGGTCGTTGAAGGCGCGGGCAACGGCGATGCGCCCCTGCTCCATCGACACTGAGGCGAGTGACGGAAATCCGATTACGTCGCCGACTGCAAAAATGTTTGGAGTCTTGGTGCGATAGTCCTTGTCGACCGCGATTCGACCGCGCGCATCGGCTTCAATCCCGGCTGCAGGCAGGTTCAAATCGCCAACATTGCCGCTGCGTCCTACTGCATACAGGAGTGCGTCACCGGAGACGCGCTTCTTGCTTTCGAGATTGGCGACTACGCCGCCCTCCGGCGTTTCTTCCACGCTCTCTACTTCCTCATTCAGACGCATGGTTACGCGGCTGTCGCGGAGGTGGTAGCTGAGCGCCTCGATGATTTCCTGATCTGCAAACTCCAGCAGACGCGGCCGTTTTTCAATCAGGACGACGCGCACGCCGAGTGCAGCAAACATGCAGGTGTATTCCACGCCGATGACGCCGCCGCCGACCACGATAAGGGTCTTCGGCAGGCTTGGCAGGTCGAGCACCTGGTCGCTGTTGATAATGTTGCGGCCATTGATTGGCACCTTCGGTGAAAAGGCCGGGCGCGTGCCGGTTGCGATCATGATGTTCTTTGCTTCGTAGACCTGGGAGCCGTCTTCGCCGGTCACCCGAACGTGGTTGGCATC
>CAZZUX010000217.1:0-2021 GCA_964657395.1 uncultured Ktedonobacteraceae bacterium | reverse complement strand
TGTCCCGGCAGCACCTGCCCGACATTGAAGCTGCCCCTGCCGCCGCCTTCAAAGCGCAGCAGCACACTTGCCAGGTCTTCTGCGTGGACCTTCACCGGCACACTCTCTCCCGCGCCCTTGCCGGAGAAGGCTTCAGCCGACGCTCCCGACGAATACCGGGTCGGAATGACCGTCGTCAGATCTGCCAGCACCGAGGCAATCTTCAATCCCGAAATATGCTCAGCCAGGTCGCACCAGTGCGACCCTATATCGCCCAGCGCCGACGTTGACCCACCCTTCGCCGGATCGGACCGCCACGAGTACACATGCGGATCCGTCATCCAGTCCTGCAGATAATGACCATGCACGAAGCTGACATCGCCCATCTCGCCGCGCTTGATCATTCCACGCGCCTGCTGCACCAGCGGATTGCCGCGATAGTTGAAGGTCACCACGTGCGCCACCTTCGCTGCCAGCGCTGCATCGCGCAGCTTGCGGCCTTCCTCAGGATTCAGCGCCATTGGCTTGTCGGAGACAACATGCTTTCCCGCAGCCAGCGCCGCCATTGTCACCGGAAAATGCAGATGGTTCGGCGTGGTGTTGTGGATCACCTGGACATCAGGATCAGCAATCAGCGACTGGTAATCGCCATAAGCACGATCAACCTTGTACTCCTTCGCCTTGCGATCTGCCGACTGCTGCGACGAACCCGCAATCGCCACTACCTCCACATCGCCAAGTCGTCGAACAGCATCGATGTGGTGTGCTGCTACAAACCCAGGACCGATCAGGCCCATTCCGATTTTCTTCATACCCCTCGTGTGCTCGCGCCTTTCGCAGTTCGCGTGTCAGACAACGCTGCCCTACTTGCCAGCCGTTGCCTGGGGATGCGACGCCGTACTGCCTTCCGTCATGCCCAGCGCCCAGCGAATCGCCTCGAAATACATCTTGCGGATATCCGGATCATCCCACGACTCCTCGGTATGCCCCAGCGTTGAGTAGAAGACGCGACCCTTGCCATACATCTTGCTCCACGCCACGGCAAAGTCTTTATCCGTGCGATGAATACGTGGATTGTTTTCGTAGTTCAGCTTGCTCGCATCCAGGCTCAGCAGCACGTTGACCTTGTCGCGCGACCACTCCTTCGGCTGGTAGATCTCGTCATACTTCACGAATTCTTTGGGAAAGTGACGCACTGCCGGGAAGTCCGGAGACTCATTGATAATCGGCGCTTCGAATGTCGTCCACGGATGCTCGTCAAACCAACCGCCGATCATCTCGCCATATTCCGGCCACTTGTAATTGGTGTCGAGGGCCGCATGGATCCCGACGAATCCCTTGCCGTCTTCCTTGATGAACGACAGCATGTCCTGTTTCTGCGAATCATCGAGATCCAGCTCACCCGTAGTGCTCGCAAAGATCAGCAGGTCGAAGTAGTTCAGGTTCTTCGTATTCCGCTTCAGATCCTTCTTCGTGATCAGTTCGGTGTCCGTGCGCATCGTCGTATCCCACAGGCCGCTTTCCTTGCCCATGTTGTAGACCGCTGCCATCGCCGTAGGCACTGAGTCATGCTCAAACCCCTTGGTTTCGCCGATGACCAGTACATGTTTCAAATGAGTGGGCTTCGCATGCGGAGCCGCCGGCAATCCCGCAAACCCTGTCGATGGGGTCTGCTGCCCGTTGGCCGAAGAAAGAAAAACCGATGCTGCCAGAACCAGAAGAAACGAAGCGCCCTGCTTGAATCGCTGACTGAATGCTTGCAATGAACTATCTCCTCGGGTCGCGTCATGCGCGCCGAGTGAAATCACAGCCTCGCCGAGACCGGGAACACGTTCTCTCAGAACGCACTCTCAACTCGCTCACGAATCTGCTTTTTCGCTCGCAGAGCAGTCTAATTGCCGTTTGCTCTGAGACGCAATCCAGGCTGGAAAACTTGATCACTTCCGGGCCATTCCACAGATCACCCGGACGTCAGATTCGCGTCACGTCGATCATGTTGTCATCGGCAATCCGGTCTATCAGCTTGTTGTAAGGATCGATTC
>CAZZUX010000216.1:0-2209 GCA_964657395.1 uncultured Ktedonobacteraceae bacterium | reverse complement strand
CACGCTGCTGTTGACCCTTGAAGGGATTGTGGGAACGCCCACCATGGACGAGGCCATGCGCACCTACTTTATGCGCTTCCGCTTCACCCACCCCACCACCGAAGACTTCCTCCGCACGATTGAAGAGGTGGCCGTCAAGAACGGCAAAGCCATCTCCTACTCCCAACCCCAAAAACCCGTCATCCTGGGCGAAGCCGCAGTCGAAGGACCTGCGGTTGCTTTCTCTCCATCCAACCAGCGCTCTGTCATCCTGAGCGCAGTCGAAGGACCTGCGGTTGCTCTCTCTTCCAAACCAAGGCTGCCCAACCCCATCCCCTTCTCCAACGATTTCGCCACCGCTCCGCCCGTCAACTCCTCACTCCGCTCCTTCTTCAACCAGGCCGTCTACGGCACCCAAGTCCTCGACTACCGCGTAGACGCCATCGCCTCCGACCCTGTGCAATGGTGGCTGCCGGGCAAGGAGGACAAGAACACCGACTACCTCACCACCGTCTATCTCCGCCGCAAGGGAGACTTCATCCTTCCCGTCACCGTCGAGGTCGTCTTCGAGGACGGCACCCGCCTCCGCGACCACTGGGACGGCATCGACCGCTGGCACAAGTTCACCTACACCCGTAAATCCAAAATCGTCTCCGCCGAGGTCGACCCCGACCACCTCATCGCGCTCGACCGCGACCTCTTCAACAACAGCATCACCAAAAAAGAAGACCTCGTCCCCCGCAACAAACTCGCCACCCTCTGGCTCTACGCCCAGCAACTCGCCGAGCAGGTCGCCACATGGCTCATCTAGCGGAATCTCCCCGTTGCTGTCAAGAGCCAAATGCCCATAAGCTACTCATATCATTGGAGATCGACAGTGCGCATGAGTTACCCTCAACCTGCTATTCTTAAACAAAGCCCATAGCCAAAGTGAACATCGGGGTACGCTGCCGCGCTTGTCTTCTTGTTTGTCATTTCCGAAGGGAATCTGCGTTTCACCTTCCCGGTTGAGAATGGTCGAACATGCGCCAGAACCAGAACCGGAGTCGGCCACACAAGCAACAATACCCTTCAACTCCCGTTTTAGCAGTATCTTACCCGTAAGTTCTTTAGAATCATAGATACTGATTGCTAAGTCACTGATTCTAAAGATCGGCAGTCGCAAAGAAGACAGCAAAGAGGACGAAGTCATGACACCATCCCGCAGCCTTCTCCTTCACGGCCTCGGCCTCACCCTTCGGCGCTTCCCGGCGGTTCTCTGGGCCTTTGCCTTCAACCTCCTCTACGCCGCGCTCACCACGACCGGCATCGCCGGAGCCATCGGCCACGCCACCAACAGCTCCTTTGCCTCCCAGCCCCTGAGCCACGGCTTCGACCTTGGCACCCTCGCCGGGCTCAGCCTCAAACTCTCCGAAGGCCCCGGCCTTACCCCTGCCTTCAACGCCGGCATCCTGCTCTACCTCGCCACCTACTTCCTCCTCGTGCCTGGCACCCTGCTCTGCTACCAGACCGGCGTGCCCGCCCGCCTCTCCACCCTGCTCCAGGCCGGAGCCATGCACTTCTGGCGATTCGTCCGCATCACCCTGCTGGCGCTCGTCGCCTTCGCCCTCGTACTTGGGCCGCTAGGCGCCTTGCAAACCAAAGCAACCGAGGCCATCGACAACCATATGGTCGGTCGCGCCGCCTTCCTCGTTGAGATGCTCGGCGTCCTGCTCCTCACCCTCGCCGCCGCCGTCCTCCGGCTCTACTTCGACCTCGTCGAGGTCTACACCGTGCAGCTCGGCCTGCACCAGCTGCCGAACGGCAAGCCCGACCGCCGCGTCCGGAAGACGCTCGGCCCCGCCTGGCGCGCCCTTCGCGGCAATTTCAGCCGCGCCTACCCCACATTCGTCCTGCTCGCCGCGCTCGGCATCGCTTCCATCTCCCTTACCAGCCTCGCGGCCCTGCACTCGCTCGCCAAGCCGCGCGCCCTGCCGCTCTTCCTCTTCGCCCAGCTTGGCCTCTTCCTCATGCTCTTCACCCGCTTCTGGCAGCGCGCCGCCGAAACCACCCTCTCGTTCAACCACCCCATCGTCGAGAAGCCGGTCATCCGCGCCACCTTCGTGCCCCGCCCGCAGGCATCACTCCAAACTACCTCGTCCATCGCCGATCCGATCCCCAGCCCGGAACCCCCACCGCCCTCACTGTCCCATCCTGACCCCGGCGTCTTCCCCATCGACCCGCCGATCGC
>CAZZUX010000215.1:0-2210 GCA_964657395.1 uncultured Ktedonobacteraceae bacterium | reverse complement strand
CTTCCACATCATCACAATTATAGCTGCAAAATGCAATGCAAATGCCAAAAAAAAAACTCACCTTAACCTTAATCAACTCCTTAATCCGATCGACAATCCAGATATGCTCGTTCCCACTTTCGGGCGCCACCCGAAACACCGCCTCATCCCCCGTGCGCATGAACCTCCCCTCCGGCTCATCCACGAACGTCTCCTTCGTCGCTTTGTCGTTCTTCAAATACCCCAACACCACGCTCGGGCTCTTCGTCCACAGCTCCCCGGGCTGATCATACCCCGTGATCTCGTTGCCCTCGGGGGTCATCAACTTCGCCTCATACCCCGGCAACAGACTGCCCGAGCTGCCGAACCAGATATCCGCGGGGCTGGAACTGCACACGACCGTGCACGTTTCTGTCAGGCCATACCCCTGCCGGACCTTCCAGCTGGGATACTGCGCGGCGAGTTCCTCGGCCGTTTCTTTTCCCAGCGGGGCTGCGCCGGTGAAGATGTGGCGGACGGAGCTGAGGTCGAATTTCGCGAGGACGTCGCGGTTCTTGACCATGGCGATGATGATGGGCGGGACGATGTACAGGGTGTTGATGTGGAACTTGGCGATGCTGGTCAGGTATTGCTGGATGTCGAATTTCGGGAGCACGATCACCTGGTCGCCGCGGAAGACGCTGGTCTGGCAGATGACGATGAGGCCGTAGATGTGGGATTGGGGGAGGAGGCCCAGCGCGACTTCGAGGTAGTCGGGGCCCTTTTTGTTGCGTTCGACGGAGTCGTAGGTCGCGATTTGGAGCGTGTTGGCGATGACGTTGCGGTGGGAAATCATCACGCCTTTGGCGAGACCGGACGTGCCGGACGAGTAGCAGAGGAAGGCGGTTTGGCGGGCGCCTTGGCCGGGAGTCCATTTGAGGGGTTCGATGGGTGGGAGGTTCGCGCCGGCTTCGATGAGCTCGGTGAGGGTTTTGTGGCCTGGTGGGTTCTTCATGGAGCCTGTGGCAGCGTCTGGCATGTCGCAAATGTAGATGCGGGATTTGGGGATCTTGACTTTCTCGGCTGCGGCGATGGCTGTTTCGAGGAGGGGGAGGACGGTGAAGATGGCTTTCGAGCCCGAGTTGGTGAGTTGGTAGGCGAGCTCGTCAGCATTGTAGGCTGCGTTGGCGGGGGATGAGACGCCGTTGTTCTTGTGGATGGCCCAGTTCAAGGTCATGATATCGATCTTTGCTGTAAGTTAGCTTGACATTTTAATCGGGACCTGGCGCATAGCTTATACCGTGTTGAACGCGAAGACATTGACGACCTTGTCATATTCGCTGCCTTCGTTGACCTTCCAGCCGAATTCTTTGTTCAATGCTCTGGCGAGTTGATCGATTTGTTTCTTCTGCTCTCGCGCTGACCTTGTCTTGCCGGACAGACCGCAGGTAAATGGGTCCCATGACTTGTCGAATGGCTTCCGGCCATACTGCTCGTCGAAGAGGAAGTCTGGGATGGAGACTGTGTCGGGTACCTCTGGGAGCTTAGGTACCCACGAGGGCGGGTAGAACACCATCGCGCCGGTTTGTCTGAGGACGGGAGATATGGAGCGATGTGGACAAAGAGAAGAGCTCTCTCAGGGTTATCGCATCACTCACAGGTTTACAACAGATGATGTTCAAGGAAGCGAAGAATGAGAGGAGCAAAAGATGGAAGCAAGTCACCCCCTCCCACTCGAGAAGCTTTCCGCTGGAACTAACTTACTAGTCAATGTCAATCGTAGAATGACAGGAGGTCATGATCCTTCTCGCCGGGCCTGGAGACGTGGGGATTCGGTAACCACGAGCTAGAATCGATTTCCTGCTCGAATGAAACTCTACAGGCATGGCGCCGAGGTCGACTAGCGACAGAACTAGACTGGATACCTTCCAACGTGGTGGCCCCTACCAGCGTCATTGTCTCCAGATTCCAGCGGCGCCAGGCCGAGAAAATCCCAGTCCACCACTGCAGCCCGCAAAGCCAACCCCGGAGATTCGGGGAAAGTTTAGCTTCTCCATGCCTTCAAGCGGCATCTTACTGTTGATATGCGTAGTACAGCTGCTTAGGCACGATCCAGCTCTATTTCTACATACGGTTTCTGTAGGGGACACCCCTATATGGGACTTTCAGATTCGCGGATTTTCTTTCACGAACAGAACTTATCCGGTCGTGAGGGACACTCTCTCTTCCGACATCTGAACGACCTCGGCAAA
>CAZZUX010000214.1:0-2291 GCA_964657395.1 uncultured Ktedonobacteraceae bacterium | reverse complement strand
AGCAGGACCTTCGTTAAGCTCAAGTAGAGGCCACCTGCATGTACATCCCGAAGGCGAATGAAGAGAAGCGCCTGCCCGTCATGCACGATCTCATCCGCTCCCACTCCTTTGCCACGCTGGTCACCGTCAGTGATGGCAGCATTCTCGCCTCGCATTTACCTATGACACTCGAGCAGCACCACGGGGACTTCGGCAGTCTCAAGTGCCACGTCGCGCGCGGCAATCCGCAATGGCGTGATCTCAACAGCTCCGTAGACGCGCTCGCGATCTTCGCGGGGGATCATCACTACATTTCCGCCAGCTGGTATCCGAATGCGGCACAGACCGGTGCAGAAGTTCCGACGTGGAACTATGTCGTCGTACACGCTTACGGCACGCTTCGCGTCATGACCGACGAAGAATTGCTGGCTCACCTGCAAAGCCTGACCATGAATCACGAATCTGGCTTTGAAAATGGCTGGAAACTCACCGACGCACCCGAAGGGTACATTGCTGCCCAGATGCGCGCCATCGTCGGCCTGGAGCTACCCATCCGCCGAATCGAGGGCAAGTGGAAAGTCAGTCAGAACCGCAACGAGCGTGACCGCGATGCCGTACTGCAGGGACTCACCAGCCTCGACACACCGGAAAGCCTGCGCATGAAAGATCTCGTTCTCAGCAGCAGCAAGTCACGCCCTTAACGCAGCAATCTCGGCATCGCGAAATTGAAGATGGCTTCCGGATCGGATTGGAGGCACACGTGCGCATTCGGCGCTCCATCCACTTTGCGCGTGAATCCTTTGTCGTCCACCTGTAACCTTATCGGCGTCATGGGACAGAGATCTGGC
Source organism: uncultured Ktedonobacteraceae bacterium (assembly GCA_964657395.1). GTDB lineage: Bacteria > Acidobacteriota > Terriglobia > Terriglobales > Acidobacteriaceae. The sequence continues at coordinate 1,464 of CAZZUX010000214.1, read as the reverse complement.
TGGACTGCATACGCAGCAGCCACCATGTCAAACAGCGTTGGCTTGTCTCGCTGCGTTTCGTTCGCCCACTCTTCGGTCAGTTCGGTAAGAGCTTTCGTCATCGGCGATCCGTGATGCGCAATCGCGTCACGCTGCATCAACTCGAGCGGCACCATCGTCGAATCGAGCGGCATCACGTACAGTGGAACGCCCGAATTGAACAGTGCCTGCGCAGCCGGAATATCACACTGCACATTCCATTCCGCATCCAGTGCTGCTCCGTTATAGCCTCGGTTCACAGAACCACCCATGATGACAACTCGCTTGAGCTTTCGGAAGGTTGCCGGATCTTTCCTGATCAGCGCACCTACATTGGTGAACGGAGCAACTGAAATCAGCGTCACCTGACCCGGATTCCTGCGGATCGTGTCCACCATAAAAGCAATGGCATCCGGATACGTCCTCTCCGGCGAAAATTCCGCCCACTGACGCTGACTGAACTGCGTCTTCGGCGATGTCTTGGGTCCGGCGAACACCGGCACACCCGCATTGCCAGTCACCTTCAGCATTCGCGTCACCAGCCGCGCGCGCAGTTGTGTATCGCCGAAGGCTGTGGTCACACCTGCAATTCTTACCTCGGGACTTTTCAGCAGCAATGCCAGTGCATACGCATCATCGATATCGTCGCCAATGTCCGTATCGAATATGACTCTGGCCGCCGGCACGGCTGCCTGCACCGGCAGAGTCAACTCAGCCGGCCACATCAAGCAGCAAAACAGGAGGGGTATACACCAGGCGAGACGCATATGGTCTCCTAGTGTAAGCCCGTTATAGATACCTTAGGACTACTTCCGGCCTTCGTTGCTTCTTAGATCAGGCCATCTGCCTTTCGGTTCGATATCCATATTGCTTTGTAGACATCATTCGTGAATACTGGCTCGCATGCTTTACCGCAGCGCCGGCCACCCAATCCGAACCGTTGGCTGTTGTCCTTGCAGAGCTGCGAGAGCGATGGCCGGAGTGATGACCAACGACCGCTTCATCTAGATTTCGCCTTCCGAGAAATCCGGCCAGTGGCGATCCATAATAGCCGCGGGCCTTCGCATCTGAATTTCCAACTACTGAGGATCTGCGTTTATGTCCGACGACCCTAAGCAACATCTCGCGACCATCGCCGTCCATGGCGGTCAGGTTCCCGATCCGACCACCGGCGCGCGTGCCGTTCCCATTTATCAGACGACTTCGTTCGTCTTCCAGGATGCCGATCATGCCGCTCGCCTCTTCGGCCTGCAAGAGTTCGGCAACATCTATACCCGCATCATGAATCCGACCACTGACGTCTTCGAAAAGCGCATTGCCGCCCTCGAAGGCGGAGCTGCTGCCCTGGCGCTCGCCAGCGGCCAGGCAGCCGAAACGCTGGCGATCACCAATCTCGCAAGCGCAGGGGACGAAATCGTTTCGACGACCTCCCTGTACGGCGGTACC
>CAZZUX010000213.1:0-2294 GCA_964657395.1 uncultured Ktedonobacteraceae bacterium | reverse complement strand
AGATCGTCAGAGTCGAAAGCGTCTGGCGACGCGCCAGAAAATTTCGGATGCCGCCTCTCGTCTCTTCATTGAGCGCGGCTTCGACAAGGTCACGGTGGACGAAATCGCCGCTGCGGCCGACGTCGCTCGGATGACCGTCTTCAATCACTTTTCTCGCAAAGAGGACATGTTCTTCGATCTTGATGATCAAGGTCGCGAAGACCTGCGCGCCGCCTTGGAGAAGAGGGATGCAACCACCTCTCCAATCGAAGCCTTACGCTTGTTCGCCCACAAGGCAGTCGCGGAGCAGCTACCGTATGTCCGTTTTTTCGAAGAGGGCAGCGAGCTGTTTATGCGGACAATCATGGAAAGCGACGCGCTCAAAGCCCGTGCCCGAGCAATCCGCGACGAGCTGACAGAGACGCTGACGATTGCCTTGGCCAGGGCCGCAAGGCGGCCGCCAACTGACCCTGTCGCCACCTTGGCCGCCACGCTGCTCGTCGCCACGTGGGAGGTGGCGTTCCTCGAAGCGCATCGCATATTTCGCCGCGGCAGGAATGCCAGGAAAGCGAACAAAGCCTTTCTCACGATCATCGATCAGGGCACACGAGGCGTAAAAGCCGCCGTGGAAGGCTCCTCCTACACATGACATCCCACAGACGGTCAAGGGGCCACGTCTTTTTCGCGAAGCTTATAGAGGTCTCACGGCAGAGATCGGACGCGAATCACTTGCTGATACAGCGTCAAGGTGTGGCATTTTGACCAACAAGGTTGCGAATGTCCGTGACCAGGAGGTTGACCGAGTCGGTGAAGGCGGCGTCGCGGTTCTTCTTGCGAAATTTGAAGTCGACCTGTTCAACGAAGCCCCATAGGCTGATGTGCGTCTTCGCGTCGGAGACGCCGATGCGAATCTGCGGAACGGTGTTTGGTGGGTCGACGAAGCGAACGGCGAAGACCACATCGGCATCGTTGGGATCGGCCACTAGATCGTACCGGTTCCACGTCTTCATCGCAGAGTAGAACTCTCCGTAAGCACGCTCCGGGCCTCCGCTATAAGCATCCGGGAAGGCAGTGACGTCGCCAAGTTCGTAGGAAATGAAGGCCTTCTTCCCGTTGAGCAGCGGGGTCGGCACGGGAGCCTGCACAGTGTTCACTCCAACGTCTGCAGAGCTCTTCTTCGGCGTACTGAGCCGAATGATCTGGGCTGGCGCAGCAAAGCTGGCAACGAGAAAGAAGCTGGCGAGTAGTTCCGGGAAGCGCGGAGGCATGTCTCTCTCCATGACACAGATGGCTCTGATGCTAGGTGATAGACGTGCCCGAAGCCGCGGAGTTTCCCGCCTCACACCGTGACCCAGCGACATTGAGCAGAGGATCGGTCCGAGGGGTTCCCCGATCTGACCCACCCACCTCATCGAACTGTTGTGTGAGCACACCTTGCGAGTTCTATGGTGGCCCGGGCAGGAGTCCAACCTGCGACCTTCGCGTTAGGAGTGCGCTGCTCTATGCAACTGAGCTACCGGGCCATCCGCCTAGTGTAAACCAGCCGTAACGTTGGGCCGATTGGCCCGATGATACCCTTACAGGTGGAGATTTCTATGCCCGCCATTGCCCGCCGCCGCGCCGTGCCCGTCAATATCGGAGGAGTCCTAACCGGCTCCGGCCACCCCGTCGTCGTGCAGTCGATGACGAACACCGACACCGCCGACGTGGACTCCACCATCCAGCAGATCGCGGCCCTGGCGCGCGCGGGCTCGGAGCTGGTGCGCATCACGGTGAATAACGACGATGCGGCCAACGCCGTGCCCTACATCGTCGACGGCATACGGGCGAAGGGCTGGAACACGCCTATCATCGGCGATTTCCATTACAATGGCCACCAACTGCTGGCGCGCTATCCAGCGTGCGCGGAAGCCCTTGCCAAGTACCGCATTAACCCCGGCAACTGCTCCATCGGGCGCAAGGATGACGACAACTTCCGCACGATGGTCGAGGTTGCGGTGAAGCATCAGAAGCCTGTACGGATCGGCGTCAACTGGGGGTCGCTCGACCAGGCGCTGCTGACAAAGATGATGGACGAGAACTCGAAGCTGGCCCAGCCCGCGGAGGCGCGTGACGTGATGATGGAGGCGATGGTCGTCTCCGCGCTCGACAACGCGGCGGCAGCGGAGCGCTACGGCTTGCGGCGCGACCAGATCGTGCTGTCGGCGAAGGTGTCGGGCGTACGCGACCTCATCGATGTCTACACAGAGCTTGCCAGACGCTGTGATTACGCGCTGCACCTGGGGCTGACCGAGGCGGGTATGGGGATGAAGGGC
>CAZZUX010000212.1:0-2536 GCA_964657395.1 uncultured Ktedonobacteraceae bacterium | reverse complement strand
CCTTCGTCGGCGTCCTCTACTGCGGCCTCATGATGACCGCCCGCGGCCCCATGGTGCTCGAGTTCAACGCCCGCTTCGGCGATCCCGAAACCCAGGCCATCCTCGCCCGTCTCGACTACGACCACGGCGCCGACCTCCTCGCCGCCATCCAGGCCTGCGTCGAAGGCCGCCTCAGCGAAACCGAGCTGCGCTGGAAACCCGGCGCCTCCGCCTGCATCATCGCCAGCTCCGAAGGCTATCCCGGCACCTATCCCACCGGCCGCGTCATCACCGGCCTGCCTCTGCCTGATGACTCACCGTCGGTACAGGTCTTCCACTCCGGCACCACCCTGTCCAATCGACAACTCGTCACCGCCGGCGGCCGGGTCCTCGGCGTCACCGCCGTTGCTGCAACATTAGAAGACGCCCTCGCTCAGGCCTACCATGCACTCGACGGCATCCACTTCGAAGGCATGTACTATCGCCATGACATCGGCCACCGCGCCCTGGCTAAATAACCACTACTGCACCGTCAGTGTGTAGTTGGTCGTCAGGACCGTCGTCCCCGATGTCGCGACCACGGCGAAAGGATACGTCCCGGCAGGCGTAGAGTTGCTGGCAGCCTTGGACGAAGAACTACCCCCACACCCCATCGGCACCAGCATCAGCGCAGCACACGCAATCGCCATCGTGCCAACTTTCCAGAACGCCCGGTTCCGCCGTCCCGGCCACAACAACAGCAGACTCCCGGCAAAGATCCCGCATGCCAGCGTCCTCATCCCGCCGACCTCCGGCAGTCCAAGCATCGCCGTCGTACTACCCGAAGTAGAAACCGTCAGCGTCGAACTCTGCGCCGTTGTCCCCGACAAACTCAGGCTCCCCGGACTGAAGCTGCACGTCGCCGTCGCTGGCAAACCCGTGCAACTCAACGTCACCACCCCCGTATACCCCGCCGCTCCCGCAATACTGATCAGCGATGTTCCACTCTGCCCCGACGGCACCGCAATCACCGCACCCGAAGCTGGCGGCGCCACCGCAAAGTCTGCCGACACCATCTGAGTAATCGAAGTCGTAGCAGCCGCATAATTGGCGTCGCCGCTATACGAGGCCGTCACCGCCGCGCTGCCGGCATTCGCGAAAGCCACAGCAATCGTTGCTTTCCCCGTACCATCCAGCGTCGCCGTGCTGGCAGTCGAACCCGCGCCAGTCAGCGAAACCATCCCCGTCGGCACCGGCCCACTCCCCGCCACCGCAATCGAGTACGTCACCGACTGCCCGGCATACGAAGGATTCGCCGAAGCCGCAGCACTCACCGATGCCACCGCCTGCGCAATCGTCACCACCGCTGGCGCCGACACACTCGCTGCATAATGTGCATCCCCGGCATACATGGCACTAAGCGAATGTGTTCCCACCGACAAGGCAAGCGGCGCAAGGCTCGCCGTAGAAGTCAGGTTATGCGTAGCAACCAATGGAAATGGCGCTTGTACCGGAACGCTCGCCTGGTAGATCAGTGAAGAGTAGGAACTTCCCGGCAGCACAATCGCTGCGACAGACGAGGCAGGTCCGGTCGGAACTACTGGACCCTTGACTCCTGCAATACTAATGCCAGCTGTGAAATGACCAGCGCCATCTCCTTGCGCCACAGCGCCGCTCCCGAACGCGATATCTAAAGCGCCATCAAGATTCGCATCCGTCACCACTCCATTGCCCGCGAGCAGAATCCCATGAGCGGTTCCATCAGCCAGGACAACGGAATCAATCTCCGTACCAAAGGTTCCATCCCCGTTCCCAGGCAAAAAGAGGATGGCATTTTGAGCCGGGCCAACCGCCTCGCTCTGCGGATAGACGAGCGCCAGGTCCACCTTCCCATCCTTGTTAAAGTCCGCAGCTTGAACCGTCAGCAGTTCAATCGCCCCACCATTTCCCTGCGCCATATAGTTCACCTGCAACGGAGCGCGATACGTTCCATCCCCTTGGTTCAGCACACCGGTCACCATCGCCGGCCCTGCCGAATTCCCCGCGGGAAGGAAATACATCTGCGCCACCATGTCCAGCTTGCCATCGCCATTCAGGTCAACAAAATCGAGCGAAGCAAGGTTCGTAAACGTGACTACCTGGCTTGAGCCAATAGGAAATGTGCCAAGCGAATGGAAGCTCCCGCCCCCCTGGTTGGCGAAGACCGTCACCTGGAACGTATAAGGAACGTTTTCGAGCGGGAATGGCACAGTATTCAGCGCAATGATGTCCGGCTTACCATCACCCGTAACATCCGCCGAATAGGTCTGCGTATATCCACTCGCCAGAAAAGAGAGCGAGACCGGCTGCGCGAACGTCCCGTCGCCATTCCCATACGCAACAGAAGGGCCAATCAGCAGATCAAGCCTCCCGTCACCATTGACATCTACGAGCACGGGCGTCGAAGCAGCCTGCGTCGACGGAATTGCCAGCGATGTTGCGACCGTGGCCGAGTAGCTTCCTTGCGCCCCCGAAACAAAGCTCTGCACCTCGACATTCGACTGTGGCAACGACTGCGAAGACGCGTTGCCATAAACAA
>CAZZUX010000211.1:0-2660 GCA_964657395.1 uncultured Ktedonobacteraceae bacterium | reverse complement strand
AACGGTCGTGCCGCATCTGCCTCTGCAAGACCTTCCTGCGTAACCGGAGCAATGAAGCGGTAGCCGCGGCGAGGCACCGTCTCAACGAACCGCGGATTTTCTGCTACATCACCCAGCGCCTGGCGTAGCTTTGCGACCGCCGTGCTGAGCCCCTGGTCAAACTCGACAAAGATGTTTTCTGGCCAGAGCTGTTTGGCCAGGGCATCTCGCGTAACGATCTTTCCCTCCTGTTCGAGCAAGGTCACCAGCACGCGAAACGGCAGCTCCTGAATCTTTACGCGCTGCCCATGCCGGTACAGTTCGCCTGCTTCCGGCATGACCTCGAAGTGGCCGAATCGATAGATCAGCTTCGCAGGATGTTTTGTTTCGTTCATGCCGGGTCCATGGGAGCGTCTGCAGCGAGGAATTTTCCAGCGAAGTCTACCATCCCCAGCCCTGAACGCAGTGTATATTCGCTTCCAAATTCAACATAGGAAGTAAGTTACCGGTTCATCTCAGCTTCAGCTCCGGTTCTGTTGACCTACGAAGGATGGTAGGCGATGTTAACCGCCATGCGAGTGGAGATACAGCAAAGACGGGCGCCAGAAACGTACGACCGAACGGTCCATGTCCTCTTGACCCTGATATTGGCTGCCGGCGTCCTGTTGCTGGCGTTGCGACCGACCCTTCTGCAGGCTGAAGACACACCCGTGGCTGTCCTGGATCACAGCCGGTCGGTGTACGCAGCGCTCAACAGCTACTCCGATACCGGCAAGGTGCTCAAGGAGTACAGCGCAAGCAGCCGCGACGAAAGTAGCTTTTCCACCTACTTCACAAGGTCGCCTCGCCACTTTCTCTTCGACTACCACGGGCCCACCAGCGATCGCCTCGTGGTGTGGGGCGATCCAGATGCCTTTCATGTGTGGTGGAAAGCCACCGGTCAGCTCACGGACTATCCCAATCCCGGCAATGCCAATGCGATCATCCTGAACGATTACCCCACCCGCAGCTCGATCACCAAAATCCCGCCCCTGCTCTACTCCAAAGCTGGATTGCCGGGATCCCTGCAGCATTTCCAGCCTGAAAAGATGATTGCCGCGGATGACGGCATGGGCCATAAATGCTTTCAGATCGACGGGATCTCGAGCGACACCTATGGCACAACCGGCCGGCAGGTCAATGTCCACCTGCTGGCTTTGTGGATCGACGAGAGCAGCTACCTGGTGCGAAAGATCGTTGAGCAATCACCCGCACCACCGGGTGCTCTGAACCGGGTCACCACGACGTTCAATCCGCAGTTAAATCCCCGGCTCAACGATCAGCAATTCCAGTTCGCAGTTCCCCGGTAAGGCGTCCCCCACAGCAAGGAGATTGAATGTGCGCATCAACGGCAACGACATACCGATAGAGCCAGGAGTCCTGCTGGGACAGATGGCCTACGCACTCTTTGGGCTTTTGCTGATCCTGCTTGGCGCTGCGATCTTGTACACCATCGCGCAGTGGGCGCTTCGCGGCCGCAGGGTGGAGGGCGAAGTGCTCGGTATTCGCCGCCGAGGCACGCAGTTTCACAGTGTCTATCGTTATGCCTTGCAACAGGGCGGCTGGGGTGAGGCCACCTCGGTGCAGGGAAGCAGCAGCCTCGCCGGCCGTGGCACCGGCACACGCAGGCTCATCCGCATCCTGCCTGAGCATCCGCCCGATAGTTCCGAAGAAGCACGCGAGCCTGCAAGCCTCGTCATCTGGTCACTGGCGCTTGGACTTGTGCTTGGCGGCGGGTGGCTTACGTGGTCCAGCGCGACCACATACAAGCGATCCATCTTCACATGGATCTTTTTCCTGCTGGTCGCTGCCATAGCGGCGCGGCTGCTGGGGCCGAGGCTCATGCGCCTGCTGAAAGCCGTCCAGGCAATTGCAGGCCCTCCTCAGCCGTGGAGCGCGTTGCCGATCGAGAGTGCAGAAACACTCGGACTGTTATCCGCGCCGGCACCCCGTATGCAGTTGTCGAGCAGGCGGCCGGGGCGCTCAGGACTGCTGTTCTGCGTGGCAGGTCTGGTGGTTCTTGCAACTGCTCTCATCCCCGTTCGCGGGCTGCTGGCGCTGCGATCCGGGACCCGCGCTCAAGGCACTGTGCTGTGGCTTGAGATGAACACGACCAACAACACCCACAACAGCAGGTTTCCGGAGGTGCAGTTCACCGCTGCAGACGGGACGGTGGTGCGCTTTCTCGATCGGGCGGGAGCCAACCCCTCTCCTTATAAGGTCGGCGATCGCGTGACTGTGCTCTATCAACCCGGCCAGCAGGGTACCGCGATGATCGATCACGGCCTGAGCAACTGGGAACCGGTCGTCGCGCTACTGGTGCTTGGAACCACACTGCTGGGTCTGGGAGTCGTGAGTATGCGGGGCACTGTCGTGCTGAGACGGACAGGTTCCTTGGACGACCTTTTCAATTCAGACACAAACCTTTCATCACGCGATCGAGGAAACAATCATGGTTAACTGTAACCAATGTGGTGCTCCACGTACGAGCGGCGCCTTCTGCAATGCCTGCGGCGCACCGCAGTCGACGTTCGAACCGGTTGCCACGAAGGTGCCCACAGACCACGGCGTTCGCAATCTGCTGATCATTGCCGGAGTAGCGGCTCTCATCATCGCTGCTCTGGGAATCGCTGTGTCTGTCT
>CAZZUX010000210.1:0-2670 GCA_964657395.1 uncultured Ktedonobacteraceae bacterium | reverse complement strand
GCACATCGACAATCTTGCCCTTACCCTCGTCGCCCCACTGGGCGCCCAGAACTACAGCAGTCTTTGCTCGCATCAGTTTTCTTAGAGTTTTCCGTTGTGCTGGTTAGGTTTGGCCTTCACGCCTTCCAATCGCCGGCGGAGTAGAAGCTGTCCCGCGGAAGAAAGAGGTCCGCGTCGCCTCCGATCATATAACGATCGAAATCACCGCGAAAGCAGGCCGACCCACGGCCAGCCGACAGCCCTCCTGAAAACCGCGGACCCCCATGGAAGTCAGAGCTTTGCCGCGATCAAACTACTCCAGCGCCACGTTCTCTTGCTACAGCCACCCTCACAACTCCAGGAACCCTCTAATCTTTTCAAGTTCTGCAATTCGGCGCCGATGACCAGACCTGAGGCGAACATTCGCCCACTCCAGGATCGCTCCGAAGGAACAACGCAGTCATGCTGGTCTTTTTTGCCGCTGCCCTGCCCGTCATCATCCTCTTCTGCGGCCTGTCGATCGACATCGGCATGCTGCAATTGAAGAAGCTGCAGATGCAGAGTGCTGCCGATGCTGCCGCCCTTGGAGCAGAGCTGGAGGTAGAGCGGGGAACAGGCAACTGGGTGAACATGGGAAGACTGGAAGCCGCCGCCGCCGGCTTTACCAATGGCAGCAACGGCGTCACCGTCACTATCTCCACTCCGCCTGCCTATGGGCCCTATCTTGGCCTGCACGACACTCTACAGGCCACGATCACCCAGCAGACCAAAACACTCTTCCTGGGCTCGCTCAACAATGGACTCGCCACCGTGTCAGCGAACGCCGTTGCCCTGGTGCCACCCTGCGCCTATTTCACAAACAAGACTGGTACCAACACCACCTCGGTCTGGGTCGCAAGTGCGTCGATCACCAGCTCCTACTGCCCGGTCTATGCCAACACCGCCATAGGTGTCGATGGTTTCGGCACCCTGGGTTCGTTCGGCATCATCGTCGCCGGCGCTGCCGGCGCATCCACAATCTCGGGTTCGGTGTGGAACGCCCCCTACTTCAACGCCGCAGCCGAAACCGACCCGCTCGCATCGCTTGCCTCCCCGGTGTTTTCCGGAATTTGCAACCACACCAGCTATACCCTGAGTTCATCCACCGCAACCCTCCAGCCCGGCACCTACTGCAAGGGAATCACTCTCACCAACAGTACTGTCACCCTCAATCCCGGTCTCTACGTCATCACCGGCGGAGCCACCTGGAACACCTCCACCGTCTCGGGCACTGGCGTCACCCTCTTTTTCACAACCGGCGGCGGCGCAGCCTACGGCCAGTTCGAAGTTTCAAATTCAACACTCACCCTCTCGGCCCCACCGGACGCAAGCGGCGGCGGCGTCCCCGCAGTGCTCATTTTCAGCGACCGCAACTGGATAAAAACCGCAGCCACGGACTTCCAGCTCCATGCGTCGAGTTTCTACGGAGACGGGATCTGGTACACCACCGGAACCGGTATTTCCCTGCAGAACTGCGGCAATGTGAATGCACCCCACTATCTCGCCTTTGATACCGACGACAGCTACGTTTACGCAACCAGCCTGCACCCATCCGGCAACTTCTCCAACATTCCTACCGGCAATCCCTTCCGTCCCCTGGGAGGACTGGTGCAATGACCTTCCTCCATGACGACCACGGCAATGCCCTGATAGAACTTGCCCTGATCCTGCCACTCTTCTGTCTCATCCTCCTGGGAACAGTCAACTATTCGCTGCGCATCCAGCAGGCCATGCAGGTCACCGCAGCTGCCAGCGCCGGCGCCGCCTACGGCCTCATCCCCGGCAACCAGGCCAACCTGACCGGCATGCAGAATGCTGCCACCAGTGCTGCCTCCGGCGTCGCCAATATGACCGTTACCGCCAGCCAGCTCTGGACCTGCGCGCCAGGCGGCAGTTCGGTTCTCAGCTCTTCCACTTGCAGCAGCTATGGCACACCCATCCAGTATGTCCAGGTCCATACCAGCGCCAGCGTACCGGCGCTCTTTGCATGGCCAGGCCTTTCCTCCGCCATGACCGTCCAGCAGACCGTAACCTACCGCGTGCCCTGGACTCCATGATCCTTACGACGTCCATCCCGCCACAACCAACCCGCCACAACCCGTTTGCAGACTTCTGGAGGCGACAGGATGGCGGCACCATGATAGAGATGGCTGTCGCGCTGCCAACCTTTTGCCTGCTGCTGATCGGCTTCTTCCAGTTCGGCATCGTGCTTTTCGGCTACGGCAACGCCACCTATGCGGCAGAGGCAGGCGCGCGTTTCGCCAGTGTCAACAGTACGTCCAGCCTGTTGCCCTGCAGCGCCACCACGGTCCAGGCTCTCGTCGCCTCCTACCTCTACTCCCCGCCCTCCGGTGTCACCGTTACCACCTCCTGGACCGCCGGCAACACCATCGGCAGCTCCGTAAATGTCACCGTTAAAATGACTTATCCAATCAGCATCCCCTTCCTCAGCCTCACCCAGGTCAGCATCGGCAGCTCCGCCCAGCGAACCATCACGCGCTAAAAGCGCTCTGCCGCTCTTAAGAACCTCGGTGCGCCGGCCTCATCTACGATGAGCGTAAGCCGTCCCGTCGGCCGTCCCGACCATGCACACCGCTGAGCCATCCCGCACCGCCCTCCGCGTCGCCCTCCGCCGTGCTGCTCATCAGCTCT
>CAZZUX010000209.1:0-2671 GCA_964657395.1 uncultured Ktedonobacteraceae bacterium | reverse complement strand
ACCGCCCAGGATCCAGATGTGATAATCAGCGGGCTCTTTGCCGACAAGCGGCGCGATGAATCCTGTCAGACCGCCCAACTCGACGTGGAGTTGATAGTCGATCGCTTTGCGTCGCGATCCGCCGATGGTAAAAGGCGCCATACCAGCTGGCTTGACACTGATCCGGACCACACGAGGTCTCGATGTCGGAATGAGGTAGGAGATGTCTGTTTCTGGAGCAGTAGGAAGAATATTGAGAAGTAAATTGGGCGGCAGCCCGTTCGCGAGGTCAGCCGGTAAGTCCATATGATCCCGGCGCACTTCTCCTTTCTCATCGCGGGACGTCACTTCTCCATGGAGCGCATCGATCATGACGTCGATTGGCTTTGGAAAGGACGGGCCTCGTTGTATATGGTGGTCGCTTATCAGACGGAAGACGCTGCGCTGGGAAAAGACCGTCGTATCTTCATCTAAAGATCCATCACGAAAGCGGAAGATGAGCTGCGAAGTGACGATGTCACCATGTACGACTTGGGTGACATCACCGGTCGCGATGCGTTTCCCATCCAGAGTAAGTAAAGCCAAAAACCCGTGTTGAGATCCTTGAGGATAGCGAACAGGGATCGAAGCAGCATGGATGAATACTCCGGGCAGAGTAACCATGAACAGTAAGCTATCGAACGCAATGCGTAAGATGCGTCGGAATGTATTTCTCGGCATCGGTGACTTCCCCACGTCGAGGATGTTGACTTCGAATTTACGATGCATCCCCCTTTTCAAAGGTTTGGATCAAGGCTGGCAGTCTCGGCTACTAAGCCAACAGCTCGCAGGCAATCTGATGGAGGAAGTAGAAGCACGGGGATGCAAACTGTGATGAAACTGTAAAGCTCATCTTCTATTTGCTGCAACGTCCCCCTACAAGCTCGCAACTAATAGCGCAGGGTGTAGTTGAACTACGTGAGCTGCAGGTATCGATCCGAAGGCCACACCCTCCTCGAAACAACACGGGCCCAGCACCAACCTAGCAAACATAAACACTGCAGTCGAGACCGAGCACTACGCTCATACAGAGTGTGGCGGCTTGCTTCTCACCGCAAATGATTTAGTCAAAGTTCAGAACCTTGAGCCACGGAGTAGACATGCCTTCAGCCACTGACAGCACTACACTTGTATGCCTTTTCCATCATTATGATCAGGCTCGAGCAGCCCTCGCGGATATTCAAGAAACCCAAGTACCGGAATCCGCAATCTCTGTCATCAGCGCAAATAGATCTCGCAATTCAGGCGCATCCAGCCTCCAGTCGCTTGGTGTTCCTGATCGGGACCTTTATCACCTAGAGGCAGGCGTGCGGGATGGCGGGACGATCATCGCTGTCGCGGCCACCGGTCCTTCTGTGTCTGCAGTCGAACGTATCTTCGGCAAACACAAGGCAAGCAAGATAGACGAAGTTGCACCTATGGTCGATACCGACCCTACCATCGCCGGGAACGCAGCAATCCCGATCGTTGAAGAAGAACTGCAGGTTGGAAAGCGCAGCGTCGACCAAGGCGGAGTGCGTGTTTACCGCCGGGTGGTTGAGATTCCTGCAGAAGAGTCCGTAAACCTTCGTGAAGAGCATGTTGTCGTCGGCAGAAATGCCGTTGATCGACCTGCGACGGAAGCCGATTTGCAGACCTCAGGCAATCGCATGATCGAGCTGACAGAGACAGCAGAAGAACCTGTCGTCACCAAGAGCGCTCATGTAATTGAAGAAGTGCTGATTGGCAAAGAGGTGGGCCAGCATACAAAGCACATCTCGGATACTGTTCGCAAAACCGAAGTTGACGTCGAAGAGCTGCAACCCAGCGATGCTCTTCACAGTACAACGCGCTCTGTATAGCCCAGCAGCACCGTATTCAGGAGATCGATCGTGACAGAACGCGTAAAAGTTTTTGAAGAAAAGAAGGCGATGGCCGTGTGGTTGTGGCTCCTGCCTCTTCTACTGTTATTAGCTGTGCTTGCCTACCTACTGACCCGCCACCATGACCAATCATCTGCTGCTTCTGGGGCGCCAGTCGCTCCAGTTGCGCAAACCGCAGCGGTCGCTCCCATTCCGGATTTAGGGACTGTTCACTTCGACACGAACAAGGCCACGCTGACTCCTGAAGGCCAGGCCACGCTGCAGCAGGCAGCAGCAGCCATGAAGGCGAATCCCAATGTGCATCTGCGGATTGAAGGCTTTACCGATAGTACCGGACCCGCAAGTCACAACCACACACTGTCTGATCAAAGAGCCAGGACTGTTGTCGATTACCTGCAAAGCCAGGGCATCGATCGTAGCCGATTGACAGGTCAAGGATTTGCAGCCGCAAAGCAAGTTGATACCAACGCAACCGCCCAGGGCAAGGCAGACAACCGCCGTGTCGAACTCTTCAGCGCGCAGTAATAACAGCAACCTTCAGGTTGCGAAAGGAACAATACATGTCCAAGACAATCGTAGGATTATTCAACAGCACTGCAGAAGCGACCAAGGTCAAAGAGAACCTGATCGCAAATGGCTTCGAATCAGATCAGATCAGGGTAGTCGCGAACGATGCCCATGATGAATTCTTTAATGTCGATAGCTCCGCTGCATCGTCCGCTGGCAGCACCCCGGGTGTGGGTATAGGCGAGAAGATCAGCAACTTTTTCCACTCATTGAGCGGCGGGGAT
>CAZZUX010000208.1:0-2686 GCA_964657395.1 uncultured Ktedonobacteraceae bacterium | reverse complement strand
CCATGAATCCAGCCATGATGCGGAAACGCAGGCGGCCACATCTGCCGCTTACGCGAGACCGCAGCCTGCCGCTCAACCCATTGGCCCTTATCACCTGATGGAGTTGATCGGGCAAGGCGGAATGGGTGAGGTCTGGTTGGCGGAGCAGAAGGAACCGGTGCGCCGCCGCGTCGCAGTGAAGCTGATCAAGGTCGGCATGGACACGAGGGAGGTCGTCGCCCGTTTTGAATCGGAGCGCCAGGCGCTCGCAATGATGGATCATCCCGCCATTGCTCGGGTCTACGACGCCGGATCAACGGCTGAAGGTCGGCCGTACTTCGTCATGGAGTATGTCGCCGGCTTACCTATCACGACCTACTGCGATCGTCATAGATTGACCATGCGCCAGCGCATGGAATTGTTTGTGCTCGTATGTGAAGGCGTGCAGCACGCTCATCAAAAAGCAATCATTCACCGCGACCTGAAACCATCGAATATCCTGGTCACTGAAGTCGATGGCGTACCTGCTCCACGGATCATTGATTTTGGTGTTGCGAAGGCGACTTCACAGCGGCTTGGTAGCGATACAATTTACACGCAGCTTGGCGCAGTGATTGGCACGCTTGGCTACATGAGTCCTGAGCAGGCTGACTCTGCCGGGCACGATCTTGACACGCGCAGCGACGTTTACTCGCTCGGTGTCGTTCTGTACGAACTGCTGGTTGGCACGCTGCCGTTGAACCTGAACAAGGTCGCCTATAACGAAGGCCTCCGCAGCCTTCGCGAAGACGATGCGCCCAGGCCTAGTACAAGGCTTCGGACGTCCGGCCCTGAGTCTACCTCAACCGCCAAGAATCGGTCGACGGATGTGCCAACCCTTTCTCGACAGCTTCACGGCGACCCGGATGCCATCGCCCTCAAGGCGCTCGAAAAAGACCGGGGACGCCGCTACGCCTCGCCTCACGAACTGGCCGATGACCTACGCCGCTACCTGCGAGACGAGCCGGTTAATGCACACACACCGAGCACTGCCTACCGAGCGCGAAAATATGTTCGGCGACACCGCGTGGGCGTTGTGCTTGCCGTGACTGCTGTCCTCATGCTCCTTGCGTTCGCTGTAACGGAAGCTATTCAGTTGCGTCGCATTCGACGCGAACGTGACCGGGCCGACCGCATCTCGGACTTCATGACGGATATGTTTAAAGTGTCTGATCCGAGCCAGGCGCGCGGGAACGACATCCGTGTACGTGAAGTTCTGGACAAAGCTTCGACACAAATCAGAAGCGGACTTCAACAGGATCCGCTCCTACAGGCGCAACTGATGCAGGTGATGGGTACGGTGTACAGGGAACTCGGACTCTTTTCGCAGTCCGAGTCTCTTACGCGCCAGGCGCTCGGCATCAGCACGCAGGTACTTGGCAAGAACAACCGTGCGACCCTGAGATCTATGAATGAGCTCGCCAACATTCTCGAAGATGAGAGCCACTATGCGGAGGCGGAAAAGCTGGCGCGCGAAGTAGTGGAGGCAAATCGCCGCCTTGAAGGTCCGGAGGCGCGAAGCACCATTGCTTCCACCATGACCCTGGGCACTAGCCTTGCAGACTTGGGACGCTACGCAGATGCTGAGCAGCAGAACCGGCCGGCACTAGAGATCGCGCGACAAAAGTTCGGTCCTGGTGATGACCTGACAAAGTCTCTTGCGGGCAACCTGGCAATCGATCTCGCATACCAAGGGAAATTTGCTGAAGCAGAAAAGGCATTTCGTGCGACATATGAAATGGACCGCGACAGCCTCGGTGCCGACCACATCACGACGCTCAAAGCCGAGGGCAACCTGGGAGCTACTTTGCTGCAGGAAAAGAAATATACCGAGGCGGAACAGGCTTTTCGCGGCGCCGTCGATGGCGAGCGAAGATTGCTCGGTCCAGAACATCCGACTACGCTGATGAGCCAGGGCAATCTCGCGCTGACGCTGGAGAACGAAAAGCACTATTCCGACGCTGAGGCGTTGTTCCGGCAGACGCTCCAGGCCAAGCGGAACAAGCTGGGACCCGAGCATCGCTCCACACTTGTGACTGCAGGAAATCTGGCTGACGTGTTGCGGCTGGAGGGTAAGCTTCCCGAAGCTGAACAAGTGGCCAGAGAAACCTTGGCACTGGAGCGTCGTACTCTCGGCAATGACCATTCCGACACCCAGGTAGCGATGGTGTCGGTCGGTGAAGTGCTAACCGCCGAAGGTCGCTATGCTGAGGCGGAACGAATCCTGCGCGAGGCTTACGCGACAAGACTCCGCGTCCTCGGCCATGACGATCCGGATACAGCTGAGACCGGGTACTCGCTTGGCGAATGCTTGGCGCAAGAAGGTAAAAAAGATGAGGCATTGACCCTGCTGAAGGATGCTGTCGACCACGATCTACCGTATACAGACGATGTGGATCTAACGACGACGTCCGACTTGGGTTTGCTACGAGGCGATCCTCATTTCGATGCCCTGGTGGCCGATGCCAAACAGCACGCCGCGGCAGCGTCGAAGTAGCCTGGAACGCCGATCGAGACTCAACGCAGGTCAGAGTGCCAACCGGCGATCCAGGTTGCGCTTGTTCGGCAAGGGCATATGCCACGAAGTAGAGTCTGGCGAATGTTCATCTGGCTGGGATCGCGCTCGTTCAGCGATAGCATCCGGGGTTGTCTCCGCGCACCATCTGGT
>CAZZUX010000207.1:0-2873 GCA_964657395.1 uncultured Ktedonobacteraceae bacterium | reverse complement strand
TTCCAGTATGCCTACAGCACGGAGAGGTTTCCTCCTCACGGAGCGAACCGCGGGCGCTATTCCAATGCCGAAGTGGATCGATTCATAAACGACGCTTCTACAAAGTCGAACCAGGCTGATCGACGTGAGGACTACGTCCAGGTGCAGAAGATACTAGCCGAGGATGTTCCGACTGTGCCGCTCTGGTATCTCGACAATGTGGTCGTGCACAACCGCCGCATTCGAAATTTGAAGGTAGGGGCGTCCGGCGATTTCAGCTTTCTGACCACCGCAACTTTGCAGCCGTGATACTGAACGTTGTCAGGCACCCCGCTGAACAAGCTTTTCACGGGAGCTTTGAGCACCGATACTCACCAGGTGTTCGTAGATCTTGCGAATGGTTGTAAGCACCGACAGGTTCGCCATGGTGATCGCTCCGGGAAAGCGGCGATTCAGCTCGACGTGCAAACGAATCATTTGCACCTGGCTGCCGCCAGCTTCAAAAAAGTCTTCGTCGTAGCCTGGAGTGCGCTGCAGCAGACGGGCCCAGATACTTCTCACCTGTTCCAGGATGTCCTGCTGCGATGGATCTTCGTAAAGGGAGCGCTCGCTTGCCCGCTTCCATCTCTGCTGGAGCTGCACCTTGTCCAGCTGCCCGTGCGAATCTCGCGGAATGCTCTCGACATAATAGAAGACAGTCGGCATTGCTTCGGGAGGCAGTACACTTCGCATCGAATCTTCGAGGATCGCCTGTGCTTCGCGCTCACTCGGAGTCTTGGCAGTCGGAGGTTCCATCTGCACATAAGCAACGTTCCGACGAGTTCCGTGCATATCGATCTGCTCGGTCACCACAGCGTCGCGGACACGTTGCTGGCCTACTAACATGACCTCCACATCGGCAGGTGTGAAGGCAGTGGCCGGGCGAACCGGGCTTTCTACAATGGCGGGAAGTTTCCTGGCATGCCTGTCTGCCCTGCCGTGCAGTTCAAGTAGACCGTCACTGCGCACGCGTGCCTGTTCGCCGGTCAGGAAGATCAGGCTTTGCTGATCACTGCCGACTTCGAGCGGCTGGATGAACTGGGACGCAGTGGCAGCTGGGTCCGAGAGATAACCCAGCGAAACACCATCACCTCCGAAGGCAAGTTCACCCAGTTCCCCTGGTTTCACCTGGTGCAACTTGTCTTCCAGAGACACAGGCGTTTCAACGCCTGGTAAATCTGACTTCATCCACTGTGGCAGCGTCTCAGGATTGCCAGGTCGCACCGGATTTCCCCGATCCAGGATGTAGGCCTTCATGCCTTCAATCGGAATTCCCAACGGAACGGCTGCCTGTGGCTCATAGTCCGCAGGTGCGGCAAAGCTGGTGGCATACCCGCTAGTCTCGAGTGTCCCATAGGTACTCACGACATGAAGTTCAGGACAGGCGGCCAGCAGTTGTACCAGTCTCTGAGGGAGGAGGACGCTTCTGCCATCATTTTCGATGATCAAGGTGTGCAATGGCGCAAAGACTCTCGGGTCATGATCGAGAAAATCATGAACTACAGATACCGGGAGACAGAGGGTGGTGACACCATGCTGACGGATTGAGAGAGAGAGGCTATCGATTGATAAAGGCCCGTCCACCGCAAGGGCCATGGTGGCACCCTGCAGCAGGCAGCACCACAGTTCCAGCAAAGCTGCTCGTCCGTTTGCTGATGGATGCAGGAGAAAGGTTTCACCAGCACTTGCAGCAACAATATCCTTGGCGAACGCCAGGCGAGCGATCGCGCGGTGCGAGATCATGACGCCTACCGTGTCCTCTCCCTTGGCATGACGGAAGAGCACAGCAGCAGTGGAATCCGGCGAGACTGCCGGCAGAAATGTTTCTTCCGACGCGGGCATGATGTCCTGCTCCATGCGGGAGGCATCCAGCACGGTGCCGAGCTCGCGCCATGTAGAACAGGATGTGCTTCCGTAGGAACTATCGCAAAGGACAACCTTCATGCCGCCGGCATGGATGCGCGTGAGCGCGGCCTTGTCGTGCAGCAGATCACTGGTGAGTGGGACATAGGCAGCACCGGCCAGCAGTATTCCAATGATGGAGGTGATGGTGACCGGCGATTGCTCCATGGTCACGCCTACCAGGGCGCCGGGTCCGACGCGGTGGCGACGCAAGGCAACCGCGATGTTCTGCGCGCGGATGAGAAGTTCTCCGTAGCAGAGGATGCCAAAGGTGCCTACAACGGCGTCGGACTCCGGAGACTGGATCGCCGCCTCGATCAATAATTGCGGCAGCGTCGTGCCGCTCGCGGCATCGCCGCTCTCGGCCCGGCGTTCAACAGAACCATGCTTAGGAACCAGTGAATGTGACGTAAACGGATCCTGGGGAACCAAAATGTCTGCTCGACTCACTCTCGCTGGATCCCGTTGGCTGCCTGCTTCCACAAGGGGCCGATCCATGATTCGCGCACGAAGACATCGTTCATCTTGATGACTGCCTCGATGCGCATTTACTTATGCCCTTATACACAGAGCATCATGAGAGATTGGCAGCCAATTAGTAACTGCGAGGTAATGCCAGCATTACTGTTTCGCGTTCTGCGGAAACTGAACCTGGTTACATGAGTCAGGCAGCTGCTGCGAAGCCCGCTGAATCTTCCGAGGACCATTCAGGTCATTCGACGATCGCGCTTCGATGCTGGAGAAGCGTCCATTGAACTCTTGATCGGTTGATGCCTGGATGGATGGTCTGCGCAGGGAGTCACTCTCCAGCATCCTGGGTCCGGCTGCGTTGACCATCGCGTGTAGTGCCCTTACTATAGAGAGGTCGCATCGGCGCGATCGCGTCATGCTTTCGTGTTGCCCCCTCGTTCAATGGTAGGACAGCTGACTCTGACTCAGCATATCGGGGTTCG
>CAZZUX010000206.1:0-2897 GCA_964657395.1 uncultured Ktedonobacteraceae bacterium | reverse complement strand
GATATGTCAGCCCCGGAAAGGTGCCGCGCACCTCCGGCGGCGACATCTCGTTCAAATGCACCGGCACCACGCCCCACGCGCCCTGCACCATCACCTGCATCAGGAACGCGCCCATCGCCAGCAGCACAAACGTATGCGAATACGCCCACAAGGGAATTGCCGGCAGTGACAACGCTGCCGCTATCACGATCGCCTTCCTCCGCCCGATCCGTTCCGACAGCGCACCAAACCCGATGCCACCCAGGATCGCCCCTACATTCGCAATAATGATCAGTTTGCTCGCCGCAGCTGAACCAAACCCCCGCGACTTCAGAAACGTCGGATACAAATCCTGCGTCCCGTGACTGAACGCCGTAAAGCACGACATCAGCAGCACGATGTACAGGAACAACTTCCAGTTCGCCGCAATCGATCCAAAAATGTCCTTCGCCGTCGGCCGCCTCGACTGCCACGCCGGCGACTCTTCCACATGCCGTGCGATATAGAACACCAGCAGTGCCGGGGACGCGCCCACGATAAACATTCCCTTCCAGCCAATATGCGGAAAGGCAATCCAATCCAACACCGCCGCCAGCAGGTATCCGGCGGCATAACCCTCCTGCAGCAAACCCGAAATCACGCCCCGCGTCCGTGCCGGGATCGTCTCCATCGCCAACGATGAACCCACTCCCCATTCGCCGCCCATGGCAATCCCAAAACCCGCCCGCAGTACGAGGAACACCAGCAGGCTCGGCGCAAACGCACATGCCAGCTCAAAGCCGGAGTAGAGAACAATCACGGTCATCAACGTAGGCTTGCGGCCATAGCGGTCCGCCATGTAGCCGAAGATCAGCGCGCCCACCGGTCGCATCGCTAGGGTCAGCGTCAATCCAAACGCGACACTCTTCAACGAAGCATGAAAGTCAGCTGCAATACTCGGCAGTACCAGCACCAGGATAAAAAAATCAAACGCATCCAGGGTCCAGCCGAGAAAGCTTGTCACCACGGCATTGCGCTGCTTAGAAGTCAGCGCTCGAATTTCCGAAAACAAACCACCAACAGGAGAATCCAGTTCCATGCCGCCCAGAATACGGGTTTCTGCCCGGGAGTGCGAAAAGTGCCCACGCTTCGCCCGAAGCCTTTGATCGAATGCGAACCGTTCCTCGAGGCAGCACATCGCGAGCAATGATTGCTCTCTGGAGCTTCGACCCTGACAGAGGAGACTGGTTGCCGCGATGGCGCGAGCCATGCGAGACTAAACGACGGAGAGCGATATCTCCGCGCAGGGAAGTGAGCCACCAGGTTCCACCGCGCGCTAAGCAAAAGGCCGGGATGGCGGAACTGGCAGACGCAGCGGACTCAAAATCCGCCGAGGGCAACCTCGTGGGGGTTCGACCCCCCCTCCCGGCACCACTGAACAGTTAAAGAAGCGCGGACAGCAATCATCCGTAGGAGGCCCTTCCACCGCTGCTTCAGTTCTGAATACTTACGGTTTGTTATCTTTACTTTCTTTTAAGACAGGCGTATCAAAGTGAAGACATGAACCACGTCGATTCCATGATCCCTGCACGAACAACTGCTTTCCATGAATTGCTCCACATGTCTCCGGATGAGAAACAAGCCCTGGGCATCGTTGCCACAGCAGGAGAGATTGCTCAGCAGCCAGAAACATGGAAGAGTACGCACTCGATCTTCCGCAGACACTCAGCTGACCTTCGCTCCTTTTTAGAACGAACCGGCCTCCGTGGTTCTGTCCCCCAGCGACCAACCGTCATCCTCACCGGTGCCGGAACATCGGATTACATCGGGCAGGCTTTGGCTCTCCTGTTGCGCACTCAATGGCAGACAGAGACGTTCGCAGTGCCAAGCACCGACCTGCTCACGAACCTCTCCGATTACATCCTGGCCGATCGGAGGTATGTGATCATCTCTTCTTCTCGCTCTGGTGACTCGCCGGAAGGTGTTGCCGTTCTTGACCAGGTACTCTCCACGCATCCAGCCATCGCGCACATAGTCATCACGTGTAATGCGCATGGCCGCATGGCGCATATTGCGAAAGAGAATGCGCTTGCTTACTGCATAGTGCTCGACGATTCAGTGAATGATCGCGGACTGGCAATGACCAGCTCCTTCACGAACATGGTGCTCGCCGGACAGCTTCTCGCGCATTTGTGGGATGAATCTGGTTACGACGCTATCTTCCGAATGATTCACTCGGCAGGCGCGGCGTTCCTGCCTATTGCAGCCGAAGAGGCTCGTCAATTGGCGAACTCTCTATTTAAGCGAGTCTGTCTGCTGGGATCAGGTGCTCTAAAAGCAGTTGCACGCGAGTCAGCTCTGAAAATACTGGAAATGAGTGCCGGCCGTGTCCCGACGATGTCGGAGTCTGTCCTAGGCCTGCGTCATGGACCTATGTCTGCACTGGACGCTGAAACACTCCTTGTCTGCTACGTATCGAGCGACGAGAAACGGCAGCGATATGAAGCTGACCTTCTGCGTGAGCTTGGAAGCAAAGGCGTTGTGGCTCAACGCGTGGTTGTGGGGCCAGCGAGCAATCCAATTTTTGAGAATTGCAGCGAGCGCTATCTTGCACTTGAATACGAAGTGCCTGATTTGTATCGGCCGGTTCTCGACATCTTCTTCGGTCAACTGCTTGGATTCTATCTTTCGCTCAGCCTGAACCTCAAACCGGATGCTCCAAGCCCTCGCGGAATCATTAGCCGGGTTGTAGAAAAGTTTACTATCTACACTTAAGAAGTAACTGAACCTATCTCGCCGTTATCGTTCATCGACAAGGCTCAGCTTACTTCATCGAAGCTGGATGATCGATTTCTTCCTCGAGTCCAGTAGAGCAGCAATCCTAAGGCGATCCATGTGAATCCCAGAATCTGCGCGCTGCGTCCGAGATTCAGCCAGAT
>CAZZUX010000205.1:0-2905 GCA_964657395.1 uncultured Ktedonobacteraceae bacterium | reverse complement strand
CGCCATGTGTGGAGGGGGCGGCGCACCGACGACGATCGTCTGCGGGTCGCTGAGCTTCGATCGCGCCAGCCTCAAGCCGGTGTCGCAGTTAATGCCGAACTTCATCCTGATGAAGGCAGACCAGGCACGCACGCTGGCTCTTCACACCACTGTGCACGCGCTGGCGTCGGAGATGGCAGAGCAGGCGCCGGGATCAGAAGTGGTGGCGACGCGGCTGGCGGAGGTGCTGTTCATCCAGGTGCTGCGGGCGCATATTGCGGCGGGACCGGGACGCGACGAGGGATGGCTTCGGGCGGTGTTTGATCCGCAAATGGGTCATGCCCTGCGTGCTATTCACGACAAGGTGAGTTCGCCGTGGACAGTTGAATCGCTGGCGGAAGCGGCTGGGATGTCCCGCTCTGCCTTCGCTGCCCGGTTTAAAGAGCTGGTTGGGCAGACACCGCTCGAATATGTTACCGAGTGGCGGATGCAGAAGGCGATGCAGTTGCTGTTACAGAAGGATAGGAAGCTGGTGGACGTCGCCCAGTCGGTTGGGTATGAATCGGATGCTGCGTTCAGCAAGGCGTTTAAGCGGGTAGTCGGGGCGAATCCTGGGGAGTATGGGAAGCGGGGTTGGATGGAGGGTCATGCCGGGAGGGCGGTGTGAGCGCGCCTTCCGTCAGCAGCTAGCCCATGAAGTTACTGGAATCGAAACTTGCGAGATGCGTAAGCAAATCGAAGGAGTGACAATGTAGCTATGGTTCTCAACGGACAAAATCTTCATAAGGCTGAAGATATCGAGGATATGGCAGGGATCAGGATGAGTGCGGGTTTGTTATTAGGACTCGGATGTCTCTGGGGATTCTATGCCGTCTTCTTCATTGTCTTAGAAGTCGCAGGACCACGTAACGCTCGATGGTCTATGAGATCGGTATTCACGGAATGTGGTCTCATCTTGCTCTGCTGGCTCTGCGTTCAGGCTGCAAAAGCTTTACGTAAAACGCGGCGCTGGGGGGCTTACGTCGCGATCGCCTTCGGTGTGCTGCTTCTGCTATTTGCCGGGAGCATCATCAACGATATGTACCATCCAGAGCGCCAAGTGAATGACGAGGGTTATGTTTTGCTATTAGTGCCCTTTATTGCAGGCGTCGGACTTTGGTGGTGTGTGTACGTCCATCTCCCGCGTGTGAGGACCAGATTCGCAAGCAACGACTCGCCTAGATGAACTCTGCCGCCATTCCAGGTCATTCTCTCCAGAAGGCACAAGAAGGAAGCAACCGGTGCCGGGGTAGAAAGGTGGTGGTGTGACAATGAAGAATAATCAGGACGGTGGGTGTCGAGGGAGCAATGGTTTCCGGATGGATGGCTCGGGGAGTCAGTCCTAGTTGGGCAGATTGAGGTACAGGGGTGTACCGTCGTAGTCCTGGAATAGACAGACGCGCGCAGGATAGTGCGCCGCGGCTACAGTCCTTCTGAGGTTGCTGAAGTTGGGAATGCTGGTTGCGGTGCGGGAGACGCGCACTCCGCTTCCCGCCGATGCGGTAATCATGCCCGATTCCATCAGGGCTTCATATGCCTCGACCACTGTTCCCCGCGAGACAGCAAGCAGCTTTGCCAAGAGGCGTGAGGACGGCAGGCGAGCACCGCAAGCCAATCTGCCGTCGCGAATCGCCTGAGCGATCTGGCGCTCGATCTGGCGTCGCAACGTTTCTGCTTCGCGAGAGTGCTGCAGATTGATATCGGGCCAGACTATATTTTTTCTCATGGAGTGGACCTGCCAACTGGCTCTTCACAACAATTTACCAGTTCAGGCACTCTGACTGTGGAGGGTCTCAACTATGATTTCAGGCGGCAATGCAACCATCATCGTGGCGGACATGGACCGGTCGATCCGCTTTTATACCGAGGTAATGGGACTTCGCCTTACCAACCGTTTTGGCAACGACTGGGCGACAGTCAGTGGAGGGGAAGGGCTAACCATCGGGATTCATCCGGCGTCCAGCAAGTATCCGGCGCCAGGAACAAAGGGGGCCATCATCCTTGGCTTTGATATCGACATGCCTGTCGAGAAGGCTGTCGCAAGGCTTGCCAAGCACGGCGTGCAGGTCAAGGGCGCCGTGGTTCGAAGCGAGTCTGGGAACTTCGCGAACCTGGAAGATCCGGACGGCAACGAGGTTTACCTGTGGGAAAAAGCACCGCAGGTAGTTTCGGAGTCTGCGCTGGTTGGGTCATCCATGGCTTAAGCAGACGGGCTGTCAGCAGGGCAGCCCTGTCGCATGATCTTTTGGGTCAACTGCCTGGTGCGACCCGGGACGAAGCCCATGGAAGGCGTTGCTACTCGGCAGCGGACTTCGCGATCTTCTCGAAGGTATCCAGGGCATATTCCAAATCGGCCCGGGAGTGGGCGGCGGTGACGCAGAGGCGCAGGCGGGCGATGCCCTGGGCGACGGCGGGAAACATGACGGGGGTCGCGATGATGTCGAAGTCGCGGAGGCGGCGGGCGAGCAGGCCGGCATCGATTTCGTTGCCCATGATCACGGGGATGACCCCGGTCTGGGAGAAGCCGGTGTCGTAGCCGAGAGACTGCAGGCCGGTGCGGAGGAAGTCCGCGTTGTGATGAAGACGGGCGACGCGTTCCGGCTCCTGCTTGAGGATGGCGAGCGACTCGCTTACTGCCGCTACTGCTGCCGGGCAGAGGGCGGCGGAGAAGATGAAGGGTGCGGCGGCGTGCTGCAGATAGATGGCGAGTTCCTGCGAGACGGCCACGAAGCCGCCGTTCGAGGGGATGGCCTTGGCGAGCGAGCCGGTCCAGATGTCAACGTCGTTGGTGTCGATGCCCCAGTGCTCGTCCGTGCCGCGGCCGGATTTGCCGAGCATGCCGGAGGCGTGGGACTCGTCCATCAAGAGGTAGGCGCCGTATTCCTTT
>CAZZUX010000204.1:0-2951 GCA_964657395.1 uncultured Ktedonobacteraceae bacterium | reverse complement strand
TACTTCCGCAAGAGTGATGGGGATGGTGCCAAGTGACCTGCTCGGAATTTTTAGCTGAACTCGATGACTACATCGATCAAAGCGTCTCACTCAACCTTCGAGCTGATCTTGAAGAGCACCTGCGCGGTTGCGAGCATTGCGTCATTACCCTACACACAACGCAGAAGACCATTGAGATTTACCGCACCCACGAGTTGTATGAGTTGCCTGCCGGCTTAAGAGAGCGGCT
Source organism: uncultured Ktedonobacteraceae bacterium (assembly GCA_964657395.1). Classification (GTDB taxonomy): domain Bacteria; phylum Acidobacteriota; class Terriglobia; order Terriglobales; family Acidobacteriaceae. Next base: position 2,722 of record CAZZUX010000204.1, on the reverse strand, counting down.
ACAGGCTGCCATCCTCGCCAAATGTAAGAATTGTTGACCTAAGATCGCCGGATGATCTTAACGATCAACAAAGGCCGACACGGATGCCGACCTTTGTTGATCGAGCTAGACTTCCGGCTGCAGACCAGCCGCGAGCTCAACCAGGTCATCACCGATCGTCCTCGTCTTCGCGATGGCATCCTTCAACGCGATGCTTGTGATCTCCGTGCCACGCAGAACAACGAGTTGGCCGAACTTACCGTCATGCACCAGGTCGATCGCCGCTGAACCATACCGCGTTGCCAGCATGCGGTCGTAGGCTGTCGGCGTGCCGCCGCGCTGGGTATGGCCCAGGTTGACTGACCGGGTTTCGTACCCGGTTTTCTCTTCGATCAGGTCGGCGAGCGTCTGGCCGATACCGCTGAGGCGCGCATGACCGAACGCATCCACCTTTTGTCCAAGCGTGGCATTCTTGTCGCTGCCAGGCAGCTTGGCGCCTTCCGCGACGACCACGATAGAGAACAGCTTGCCGCGGTCATGCCGATTCTTGATCAGCGCACACACATGATCGAGATCGATTGGCTTTTCGGGTACCAGTACAACGTCCGCTCCACCTGCGATGCCGGAGGTGATTGCGATCCAGCCGGCATCCCGTCCCATGACTTCACACACGATGACTCGGTTGTGCGCCTCGGCTGTGGAATGCAGGCGATCGACGGCCTCCGTCGCAATCGAGACAGCCGTGTCAAAGCCGAAGCATGCATCGGTGCCGGAGAGATCGTTGTCAATCGTTTTAGGAACGCCAACTACCTTGACACCCTTCTCGATCAGAGCATTCGCAACACCCTGGGTGTCGTCGCCACCGATCGTGATCAGTGCATCCAGCTTGTTCGCAGAAATTGAAGCGAGACACTTGTCGATGCCACCGTCCATCTTGCGCGGGTTGGTTCGTGAAGTCCGTAGAATCGTGCCACCAAGCTGCAGAATGCCGGAGACAGAATCGATCGTGAGCGGCATTGTCTTGTTCTCGACGACCCCACGCCACCCTTCGATAAATCCGACAAACTCATCCTTGTAGTGAAAGACACCCTTGCGCACGACAGCGCGGATCACGGCATTCAGTCCGGGGCAGTCTCCGCCGCCCGTGAGTACTCCAACTCGCATCGTTTGTTGCTCCTTTTCCTGCTGGCGCAGGCACAAGGCATCATAACGGTCGACTCCGGGCAACATCAAACGTGGCAACCAGGACAGCCTCGATCTTTAGGGATGCCGGCTTCTATTCTGGGTGCACACTGGAGAATGAACCATCAAACCGAAAACGATCTGTGCGATCTACTGCCTTCTGGGCGCGATTCTGCCGCTGTCTCAAGCACTTCCCTGGCTCTTCCACAATGGGTTAGACCCGCGACTCTTCGTGAAACTGCTCTTCTCTAACCCCGTCAGTTCATTTTTCGCAGCCGACGTCTTCGTAGCTGCTTTGGTGGTCATCCGAATGGCTGCCGCAGGAAAGAAAGAAAGGACTCAGGCACTGGTAGGCGCCTATCCTTGCCACCTTGTGCGTTGGAGTGTCGCTGGGCTTGCCGCTGCTCCTTCTACTGAGAGAGGAGCAGCGGCAGGTTCCCGCAGCCTAAGCCTGCGGCTTCGGCGTCAGCTTTACAAAGCGCGGAGCCACATTTGCCCAGTCCGACAACATCCAGTGGGCACGTGTGGAGCCCGTCTTTTGCTCATGCAACTCAATCAGCGAACGCAGCGAGCGTTGGCTTCCTTCATTCAGCGTGTTGTAGGACTCCGGGGTGAGGAAGCTGGCATGAAAACGCTGCCGTGCCAGGAACTCTCCATCCTCGTCGAAGACCCATGCAAGTCCGCCAGTCATGCCCGCGCCGAAGTTGATACCAGTTGCGCCGAGGACTGCTACCAGGCCGCCGGTCATGTATTCGCACCCGTGATCGCCGATCCCTTCCACAACCGACAGAGCTCCTGAATTACGCACTGCGAAGCGCTCCCCTGCGCGTCCGGCAGCAAAGAGTGACCCGCCGGTTGCACCATACAGTGCAACGTTGCCAAGAATGACATGCTGCTCGCTGTCCAGCGCAGCGCGGCCCAGTCCACGAAGGACAAGTTCGCCTCCGCACAAACCCTTGCCGACAAAGTCGTTGGCTAGTCCTTCGAGCACCAGGTGCATTCCCGGAACAGCGAAGGCGCCGAAAGATTGCCCGGCGACACCGCGCATGCGGATCGTGATCGCACTTGCCTCGGGCACCCGCATGTTCTGTGCTGTCAGCTCCCCGGCCAGCCTCGCGCCAAGAGTCAGATCCTCATTCACCACCTCGGTACTTAGCTCGAAGGGAGTTCCGGCAGCTACCGAACTGAGAGCCGGCTGCAACCAAGCGTCATCGATGGCGATGCGATCAACCGGCCGTGGATTACGCCCACCTGCCCATCTACGCTCACCATCTACGGGCGCTGCGAGCATACCTTTCAGGTCAAGCATGCCATCGTGGCGCACTTGCTCGAGCAAATCGGTGCGACCGATTGCTTCTTCGATGCTGGCGAACCCCATGCGTCCGAGCAGCTGCTGCAGATCCCGCGCAAGCTCCTCAAAGAAGCGGACGACATGTTCGGGCTTGCCGCGGAACTTCGCTCGCAACTCAGGCCGCTGCGTGGCGATGCCTGTTGGACAGGTGTTCAGATGACACTGCCGCGCCATATCGCAGCCCAGCGCAACCAGCACGGCGGTTCCGAA
>CAZZUX010000203.1:0-3036 GCA_964657395.1 uncultured Ktedonobacteraceae bacterium | reverse complement strand
CGTGGCGGAGACATTTTCGGCGAGGTCGGGCAGGACGTAGAGAGTGGAGGTCCGGCGGGGATCGGTGGTGCTTTCGAGCTGCAGGTAGAGAAGGTCGGGGGTTTGATGACGTTCGCTTGTGCGAATGGTGGGAGGAAGACGTTCTGCTACCGATTCGAGGGTGTAGCCGGGACGGGCGGCAACGATGAAGTCGCAGAGGAGCACGAGGTCGGCGGCGCGGTGCCAGTGATTGAGAGTATGGAACGAGTCGGCACCGAGGAGGCAGAAGAGGGCCGGCACGAGGGTGGCAGCGGACAGCTCAGCTTTGAGGGCGGCGAGGGTGTCATAGGTGTAGTTATGGGTGCCGTCCGGATGGGGTGCGTCGAGGGTGCTGGGCTGGCAGCGCGGATCGGCGGCAAAGGCGAGGTGGACCATGGCGAGGCGGTCGGCGAAGCTGGAGGGCGGAAAGCCGGCCTTGAGAGGCTGGCGTCCGACTGGGGCGACGAGGATGCGATCGAGGCGAAGACGGTCGGCGGCGGCGCGGGCGATGGCGAGGTGGCCGAGGTGGGGCGGATCGAAGGTGCCACCGAAGAACGCCGTTCTATCCGGGTGAACGGGCATGGTCGGTTCGTACCCCGGGCTGGCTTCCCTTTCGCTGGTCTGGCTGGCCATTTGTCGAGGATAACCTGCTCTCGACGTATGCTGATTGGTCTGGATGGTGCTTGCTTTGGCGCTGGCGTATATCGGGTTGGGATCGAATCTCGGGTTTGACGGTGACTCGCCTGCGGAGACAGTGCGGTCGGCCTTGCGGGAGCTGGCGGGCCTGGGTGAAGTGGTGGCCTGGTCGTCGTTGTATGCGACGGAGCCGGTGGGGTTCAGTGAGCAGCCGGGGTTTGTGAATGCGGTGGCCGCGGTTGAGACTGGTCTGGGTGCAGAGGCGGTACTGGAGGAACTCCTGCAGCTGGAGCGACGATTCGGACGGGACCGGTCGAGCGGGGTTCGGAATGGCCCACGATCGCTGGACCTGGACTTTTTGTTGCTGGGTGAGCTAGCGATGGAGACGGAGCAGCTGAAGCTGCCGCATCCGCGCCTGGCGGAGAGGCGATTTGTGCTGACGCCGCTGGTGGAGATCGCGCCGGAGCTGCGGCATCCACTGCTGGGAAGGACAATGCGCGAGTTGCTGGCTGACCTCCCGGAAGATGGGGAGAATGGCGTGGCAACGGTGACGCTGATCGGTGAGTCGGAAAGGCGTCTCGACGATGTCCAGCTTGCTGGAAGAGACGATTAGAAATTCCCCAGATCCAGGCTGATGGTTTGGTACTGTGCTTGCCAATGGAACGTAAGAAAGCCAAGACGCATGTATGCCTCATCTGCTGGGGTGCGGATCGAGCAGCAATGCGGGCGAAGGAGTTGAAGGTGCTCGGCTACCGGGTGACGGTTGTCAGTGAATCCGTGCGGCGATGGATCGGGTTTCTGGGCGACCTGGCACCGGATGCAGTGGTGCTGGACCTGGATCGGCTGCCTTCCCACGGGCGCGAGGTGGGATTGCATCTGCGGGCATCGAAGACGGCGCGGTATCTGCCGCTGGTCTATCTAGGAGGGTTGGCGGAGAAGACGGCGGGAACTGCCCGATGCGAAGTATGCGGACTGGAGTGAGGCGGGAGCTGCGATTGAAGAGGCGGTGACATCGCCGCCGGTTAGGTCGGCGCGGCCGGCGCAAAGGGCAGGGACGTCGAAGGATTCGGACCTTGCGAAGCGGCTTGGCATCCGTGCCGGGATGAGAGTGGTGACGTGGGGTGACACGGAGTTCCTGCTGGAACTACTGGGGGAGATGCCGGATACGGTTGCGGTGTCGAACAGGCTGGCGGGAACGAAGGCTGATGGGGCGGTCCTGTGGCTATGCGTGGCGAGGACGGCGGCAGAACTGGAGGAAGCATTGGATCGGCTGACGCTGGAGCCTGGTTCGAGGGCTGGTGCGCCTGATTCGGCGGCCGTGAAGACTGCCGGATGGATTATTCATCCCAAGCAGGGCAGCCGGCTGCATACGGACTTTAACCAGAATGATGTACGAGCGAGTGGGCTGGCGCGTGGATGGGTGGACTCGAAAGTGTGCTCGGTGGATGCGGACTGGAGCGCGCTGCGGTTTACGAAGAGGAAGGTGGAAGCCGGGGTCAGGCCTATACGCCCAATGATGGGAGCAGGGCGGAAGAAGAGGAGTGTGACGCTTAGCTTGGGCTGGTTGGCTGAGAGGAGGGTGGCAGGATTGCCGGATTTGCGTTGCGCCTGCTGGTGATACCGGTCCACGCACCTTTGAGGCGACGGACGATCCATGTCGCACAGAGAAGGGCGATGAGGATGATTGCTCCGGAGACGCTGGCTGCCGCGATGGGATGGTGTGAGGCGGCGTACGTCATGCCGATGGCGGCAGCGTCTTCCGTGGTGGAGAGTGCGATGTTCGAAACGGGCTCGGGGCTCGGCGTGACGACGGCGCGCAAGGCTGTTTTGGAACTGTGCGTGGCCATGGCGATGAGGCCGCCGGCGGTAGTGGCCGCAAGCTGCATGCCGGGTGAGAGATGTTCAGTGGCGCGGTAGGCGAGAAGGGCGGCGATCGGGACGCGGATGAATGTGTGGGCGGCGTTCCATATCAGGTCGAAGCCGGGAATTTTGTCCGCGATGAACTCTGCCGCGAACATGGCGCCACTTACGATGAGAACAGGCCAGCTCCCGAGCACGTCGAGGCCTTGAGGAAGCGCGACCCACTGGAAGCGGGCGAGAATGCCGAGCGTGAGGATGGTGGCATAGAGATTGATTCCTGCGGCGAAGCAGGTAGCGACTACCAAACCACCGAGGTCGGCTGGCGAGAACGGGATGGTGGACGGGAAGTTCATGGCTGGCATGGTACATGGTCGGATGCGTGATGTTCAGGTGGGGAGCAGAATGTTATAGCGGAGGCAGGCGGGGGTAAGAACAGTCATCGACCAGGAGGTTCCTGGCACGACGAAGGCTGCGCCTGGAGTTCTTTTCGTTTCAAGACGCTGTGGAGTCTCTGACTAAGGC
>CAZZUX010000202.1:0-3037 GCA_964657395.1 uncultured Ktedonobacteraceae bacterium | reverse complement strand
GGGCAGGAGCCAGGCTCCTGCCCACTTTTGTTTGTGTCGCGTTCCAATCCCGGAAGGGCGTGCTCATTGCTGAAAAGTGGCAGAAGCATCGTCAGAGGGATGGGTGCATAATGCTGGTAGGGCGCACGATGCAAGCTGCCCCGTCCCCAGCGATCACCGAGCCCCAGTGAACCTTCCCAATTCCATCACGATGAGCCGTATAGTCGCGGTGCCGCTGCTGATCTGGATCCTGTCGCCCAGGTTCCCGCTGCAGGCAAGCTGGGGCGAGCAGGAAATCATCGCGTCGCTCTTCTTTATTGCGATCTCGATCACGGATGGCGTCGACGGCTTCCTGGCACGGCGACGCGGCCAGGTGACTACCATGGGGATGCTGCTGGATCCGCTGGCGGACAAGTTGATGATTTCAGCCGGGTTCATCACGCTGGTCGAGTTCAACCCTCACATCGTAAAAGCCTGGATCACGATCCTGGTGATCGGACGCGAGTTCCTGGTGACCGGATTGCGGTCGATCGCCAGTTCCGAAGGCTTCACTATCCAGGCAAGCGACCTGGGCAAGCTGAAGACAGTGATCCAGATTTTTACCGTGGTGGCGGCGATTCTAGATCATCGCTGGCATCAGTGGCTGTTCGGATGGTTTATCGTGCCGGTGGATTGGATCGCGACGGCGGCGATCTACTTCATGGCGATGGTGTCATTGATCTCGGCTGGCGACTACTTCATTGCTTTCTGGAAGAAAATTGATCACGCCTCGAATGATCGTCGCAATCCGAGCTTCGTGCTTTCGCGCCAGAAGAAAGTGATCCCGGTACCGCCGGATGCGCTACGGGCGAAGGATTAAGTTTTCAGAGCAAAAGGAAAGGCCCGGAGAGAATCGTCTCCGGGCCTTTCGGTTCGAAAAGCTTCAAGCGGGAATGGCATGCATGGCCGCAGCAGGCACAGCGTGCGCGGCTGGCCGTACGAGCCGATGCACGAAGTGGTAAGGGGGCCAGGGGCCGGATAGCTGCATTTGACAGTCCTTCATCAGCAGGCTGGCCGTCGAATACTTGTTCTGATAGCGCTCCACGTACTTATGGTCGATCAGGTGGGCGATATCGAGAAGCATCTTGCCGGAATCCATACGGCGGCAGGTGATTTCCTCGTCCAGGGGACTGAACATGCGGTGCATCTGCGTGGAGACCGAGCGTGCCTTGGTCTGGCGTTCGCGCTGGCGGCTGGCTACCTCGCGCAGGTTGGAGAGATACTCCTTACCGACCCGCTGGGCCACAGGTCCGAGGGCTGGAAGAAGATCGCGACAACAGTCATCGAGCGTGACCTTGAGGTGCATCTCGGCCTTACCACGAAGGCGGTCGAGACTGCTCTGGAAGCTGCGCTGATTAGTGCGGATGGAACGGCGAAGAGTCTCGTCGTCCTGGTAGACGGTGCCGAAGCGGAAAGGAAGAACGGTGGAAAGTTTGAAGCAGTCTGCGATCACATGAGCGTGGTCGACGGCTGATTTCTGGTTGAGATTTACGGACGGGTCGTGCTCACTGACGATAACTGCAAGATCACTGGCTGGGTAAAGGAAGACTTGATTTCCGAAGATGCCTGTAACCGATTCCATTGGTACCGGTTTGCGGTGACGGGCCAGCTCTGGAAACGCCTGTTTTTCACTGACACAGTAGGCGTACCACGCCATAAGAACCAACTCCACTGATCCTGGCGGCGACTTCTGCCAGGTCCTGTTTGGATTTTAGATTTCCATACGACTGTGCACTGGCAAGACGTCCTTGTACGTGCCGAAACTGCACTGCACTGGACTGTGGGAGATGGTAGACCTGCATACGAACGGCTGGCAACTAGGAAGTTCACCAGGCCGGGCGAAAGTGTTGGCTGGAAGCACAGCCATGGTGCCCGGCAGGCGTCGAGGCTGAGGAGGAGGCTGGAATGAAGATGAAATCGAAAAAGGCACGAAAGTCCGTGCCTTCAAAAAGCCTGCAGTTGTGGATCTTGAGGTTCCGGTGCAGCCTAGTGATGCCAGTGCATGAGCATGAAAGCGACCATGCCGACCACCGCCACCATCAGGAACATCATGACCGCCGACAGGTTCCGGACGAGCTTGGAAGCGGAGCGAAGATCCTCAACCAGCTCCTGGTGTTCCATGGTGTTGCGTTCGGTCGATTCACGAAGGCGAAGCAGCTGGTCATCGATGCGCTTCAACTGGCCGGCCTGTTCCTGCACATGGCTGCGAATCTCGCGCTGGCCAGCCTGGAGGTCGAGGAACCCCTTGTTTACATCGGCAAAGGAACGCGTCACCTCGGTGAGGTCCTGCCGTGGAGTCACTGGAGTCAGGGCTGTAGAGACATTGCCATCCAGCATGGGCAGAATCTTGCCCAGGTAGGGCAGCAGGACTTTCAGTTGCAGGATGGAGCGCCAGATTGAAGGCACACTGCCGGCCTTCTGTTCTTCAAGCGCGTATTCAGTGGTGGTTTGCTCCTGCTCAGGCACATTCACTGAGTAATCGTGCTGATCCATAATGGCTGCCGTCGACATGTTCTTCACCCATCCCAATTGCGGGTTGATTCGTATTTCAGTGCCAATCGTAACCTTGCAGGTAAAGAGTGCCTATCACCGAATCGTGGGATGTGACGATTACGGGGCTGCCTTCCTTTATTGGGTTTTACTGCTTGGCGGCTCCCTTTCTGGGCTTGGCAGTCTGAGGGATGACGCCCTTAAGTAACTTGCTGGGTATTGCACGTGCGATGGGCCGGGCGCTGGTCTTGAGCTTTCCAGGCGCCGTGCCGTGAGACCGCCCATTCCCGTTCGCCTTGTGGGCGGGCTTGACGGTTATGGATGGTTTGACAGACCGGGAGCCAATCGCGGGCGCCGCCGCTTTTCGGGGGGAAGCCACTTTCCCGGGAGCCTTCACAAGGGCCGCTTTTGCCGCCAGTTTAGTAGCCGTCTTGGCGACCGGGCGGGATCTGGCCGAGGCTGCTGCCGGGGCAGGCTTCCGGACAGGAGCAGTCTTGGGCACAGCACCGGGCTTTTGTGAACTGGCCGG
>CAZZUX010000201.1:0-3039 GCA_964657395.1 uncultured Ktedonobacteraceae bacterium | reverse complement strand
CACCTGAGTAGAAGTCACTAAGATCGATCACCGCCGTCGGTAAGTGCAGTAATCGGTACGAAGTCGCTGGACTCAATCGAAGACACCTCTTCCATCGCACCCTCTTCCACCTCTTCGATCACTGCCACCGCAGCCTCCGGATCAGCAGAGAAATGCGCGTAGATCCTCTGCGCCAGCTTCTTCGGCACGACGGCCGTAAGAGCCTCCAGAGAAGCCTGAGAGATGGCCCGCTGGGAACCGAAATGCTGCACCAGCCTGGTCCGCGTCAATGTACCCACACCCTCAATCTCCAGCAGTTCCGATTGACGATCGCGGATTTCACGGCGCTTGCGATGATAGGTAATCGCAAACCGATGCGACTCATCGCGCACCTTCTGGACCAGGTGCAATACCGGCGAACGACGATCCAGCACCACAGGCTCGTCCTCCTGCCCGTACAGGTAGATGATCTCTTCACGCTTGGCGATGGAAGCAATCGGCTGCGTTGTGATGCCAAGTGCTTCCATGGCTTCTGCCGCGGCATGCAATTGGCCAAGACCACCGTCGATCAAAATCAGCGAGGGTAGCGGACGATTTTCTTCGACAAGCCGCTTGTAGCGTCGCGTAATGACTTCGCGCATCGACGCGAAGTCATCCACACCGGTGACCGTCTTGATCTGGAATTTGCGATAGTCTGACTTCTTCATCGCGCCGTCTTCCCACACCACCAGCGACGCGACGGTCTCAGCACCCTGGATGTGCGAGATGTCAAAGCACTCAATGCGGCGCGGCAGTTCAGGCAGCAGCAGCGCATCCTGCAGCGACTCCTGGATCGCTTTCATCGATGGCTGCAGCACGCGGAAACGCTGGTCATAACTCTGCTTCGCATTCTGCGCAACCAGGTCCACCAGCGAGCGCTTCTCGCCCCGCTGCGGCGCCGCAAGCTCCACTCTATGTTTGCTCTTGTCCGCCAGCAGCGTACACAGTGACTCGCGGTCCGGAAAATCTACGGGCACCAGGATCGATCGCGGCACGTAATTTGCATCGATATAAAGCTGCTTCAGCAAAGCAGAAAAGAACGCCGCCGGATCGAATGGATTGTCACCTGTACTCGCTTTCACCGTGTCGGCATCGTCGGTCATATCATCGGCCAGTAGGTCGGGCAGATCTTCCCAGAACAGATTGCGCCGATCCACAATCTTGCCGCCTCGCACATGAAAAAGATCCACGGCAAGCATGCCGTTTTCGTAGTGATAGCCGAAGACATCCGCGTCGTCATCTTCAGCAGACGCGATGCGCTGCTTCTCGCCAAGTTGGTTGATCGTGATGAGTTGATCGCGAAGACGCGCCGCCAGTTCGAACTGCTCGGACATGGCTGCCTCTGCCATGCGGATCTCGATATTGCGGGCGAGCTCGGTGTGGCGGCCTTCCAGAAATAACTGCGCATCGCGAACGGCATCGCGCACGGCTTCCTGGGAGGTTAGACCTTCCACGCAGGGGCCCAGGCAGCGCTTGATGTAGTACTGCAGACAGGGCCGCGCATAGTAGCGGCGCAGATCGAGGCGGCAGTTCGGCAGCAGAAAACTTCGATGCACCAGCTCGGCAATCCGATATGCCAGATTGCCTGGGAAATAGGGCCCATAATACGCTCCGCCATCCTTTCGCAGCTTGCGCGTGACGAAGATTTTCGGGTGGCGATCCTGTACTGTCAGCTTCACATACGGGTAAGTTTTGTCGTCGCGCAGCAGGATGTTGAAGCGCGGTTTACGCTGCTTGATCAGGTTATTTTCAAGAGCCAGTGCTTCATGTTCGTTATCGACCAGGATGTAGTCGATGTCGGCCGCTTCGCGCATGAGCGAGCCGGTTTTCGCGTTGGCCTGAGAGGCAGAAAGCAGGTACGAGCGGGTGCGCGAGCGAAGGTTCTTGGCCTTGCCGACATAGATTATTTCGCCCTCGGCGTTCTTCCAGAGATAGACGCCTGGCCGCGTGGGCAAAGTACGAACTTTCTGCTCTAAATCCATCTCCGAAGGTGCGGGTCCCTTTCCTATAGTGTAGCGCTGTCCCATCCCCGCACCGCCAGTTGCTGGATGCGGTAAAACGTACATAGTCCCGGCGCATTGGACACTGTAAAATTCAGAGAACAGCGTCATAAACCGCCGTGAAAGCGGGGATATCTTTCGCGTTCGCCTTGCATCTGACGTTAAAGACCACTAGCGTAGTGGCGGGACGTCAATTCCGCTCCAGACTGCTCCTTTTGTGAAAGGAAACTGTAGGACTTATGAACCAGATCTCGATCGTGACCCAGCGCAACAAGACACTCCTCGCTGTTACGGCAGCAACGATGGTGCTGATGCTTGGTAGTGGATGCTCGTCCAAAAAGTATGTGCGCAGCCAGACTGCGCCCCTGGTACAGAAGACGAACGAGCTTGACGACCAAACCGCGGCGAATAATCGCAACCTGCAAAATGCAAATGACAAGGCGACGCAGGGCATTTCGAAGGCACAGCAATCTGCCGATGCAGCAAGCAAGAGCGCGCAGGATGCGACCACTGCTGCCGGTACTGCAAGTGGCGCAGCACAGGATGCGGTCAACCGCTCCGACTCGCTGGCGAGCGTGGTCGCCAATCTGGACAACTACAAACAGGTTGCTGATTCACAGGTGACGTTCGGGTTCAACAAGGATTCGCTGACGAAAGAAGATAAGGCTCAGCTCGATCAGTTCGCTGCGCAGCTGAGCAGTGCGCGCGGCTACATCCTGGAAGTGACTGGCGGAACCGACTCAGTTGGAACCGCAGCTTATAACTACGACCTGAGCCAGCGTCGCGCCCAGGCGGTCGTCCAGTACATCGCGTCGAAGTACAACATACCGGCACACAAGTTTTACCTGATCGGCATTGGCAAGGACCAGGAAGTGGCGCCGAACAACACGGCAGCGGGTCGTGCAAAGAATCGCCGCGTCGAGATCCAGTTGCTCTCGAACATGGCACAGGGCGGCAGTACAGTTTCGCAGACTACACCGCCTGCTCAGTAAACCCAAATTACCGCCAGATAAGAAAGCCG
>CAZZUX010000200.1:0-3103 GCA_964657395.1 uncultured Ktedonobacteraceae bacterium | reverse complement strand
ACTACGGTGCAGTGTTTCGTCCACTGCTACCCAGAGGTTCAACAGGCCGAGGCCGGAGATGACGCCACGGGTGGCGCCGTAGGAAAAGAAGGCAGCGAGGCGCGGATATTCCTGCAGCAGGTGGTTGTTGTCCCACAGCGGCGACCAGGGCAGCACCAGCACAATAACGCCGATGAAGATCCGGACCATAACGGCCAGCAGGAATTCTGCAGCCAGCAGGAGGCGACCGAAGCGCTGTCCTGCTGTTCGCCGCTTACGAATGTTGCCGGCAGGGTCACCGAGGGGACCCTCGCTCCGGGTTGCGGAGGTGGGACCTTCGGTGCTGGACGAAAACAGGTTGGGCTGTAGCGGCATCGTCTGAAGTTGAAAAGAAGTGACGGATCGCCGCCCTTCGGCTTTTCTCAACAGTAGCAGACAGCGGTCTGGGTTGACCCCTGCCTGCCAGTGGCGTGAAAAGCTGTTTATGCCTGCGCGTTGGAGAAGGCGTTGCGCTTGGGCCGGCGGTTGGCCTGAAGAACTTTCTTGCGCAGACGCAGCGACTTGGGCGTGACTTCGACCAATTCGTCTTCGGCGATGAACTCGATCGCCTGTTCCAGGTTGAAGGGCTTGACCGGTACGAGACGGATGGCGTCGTCGGCGGAAGAAGCACGCATGTTGGTGAGCTTCTTTTCGCGGACGGCATTGACGTCGAGATCGTTGTCGCGGGAGTGCTCGCCGACGATCATGCCTTCGTAGACGTCCGCTCCCGGGTTGAGGAAGAGGATGCCACGGTCCTGCAGGCCGTCGAGTGCGTAGGCAGTGGTGACGCCGGTGCGGTCAGCGATGAGGGCGCCGGAGGCACGCTGCGGAATGTCGCCCTGGTAGGCGATGTAGCCGTCGAAGAGCGCGTTCATGACGATGGTGCCGCGCGTTTCGGTCAGCATTTCCGAACGCAGGCCGATGATGCCGCGGGAGGGTACGCGGAACTCCATGCGAACGCGGCCGTAGCCGTGGTTGTGCATCTTGAGCATCTCGCCCTTACGGGGTCCGAGGCGTTCAATGACCTTGCCGACGAATTCTTCGGGTACGTCGATGGTGAGTTGTTCGACCGGCTCCATGACTTTGCCGTCGACCGTCTTGGTGACGATCTCGGGTCGGCCAACCTGGAGTTCGTAGCCTTCGCGCCGCATCATTTCGATGAGGATGGCGAGTTGCAGTTCGCCGCGGCCGAGAACCTTGAAGCTGTCGGGCGAGCCGATGTCTTCGACGCGGATGGAGACGTTGGTGAGCAGTTCGCGGTCGAGACGCTCGCGCAGGTTGCGGGAGGTGACGAACTGGCCTTCGCGCCCGGCCATAGGCGAGTTGTTGACCGAGAACTGGATGGCAATTGTCGGCTCGTCGATGGTGATCTGCGGCAGGGGCTCTGGATTTTCTAGGCTGCAGATGGTTTCGCCGATGGTGATGTTGTTGATACCGGCGATGGCGACGATGTCACCCGTCTGGGTCTCTTCGATGTCGATTCTCTTCAGTCCGGCGAAGGAGAAGAGCTTGGTGATCTTGACCGGCTGCATGCTGTGGTCGAGCTTGGCGATGTTGACGGTGTCGCCGGTGCGCAGGGTGCCGTTGAAGACACGGGCGATGGCGAGGCGGCCAAGATAGTCGGAGTAATCGAGGTTGGTGACCAGGATCTGCAGGGTGCCGTTGGGATCGCCGGCTGCCGGGGTGATGGTCTTGAGGATGGTGTCGAAGAGCGGCTGGAGGTTTTCGCCGGGAACAGCCATGTCCAGGGTGGCGAGACCGGCCTTGCCGTTGGTGTAGACGACGGGGAAGTCGAGCTGGTCTTCCTGGGCGTCGAGATCGATGAAGAGGTCATAGACCTCGTTCAGGACTTCCTGGACGCGGGCGTCGGGACGGTCGATTTTATTGATGACGAGGATCGGCTGCAGCTTGGCTTCGAGGGCTTTCGAAAGCACGTAGCGGGTCTGGGGCAGCGGACCTTCGGAGGCGTCGACGAGGAGCATGACGCCATCGACCATTTTGAGGGCGCGCTCGACTTCGCCGCCGAAGTCGGCGTGGCCCGGGGTGTCGACGATATTGATCTTGGCGCCGGGCAGCTGGATGGCGGTGTTCTTGGCAAGGATGGTGATGCCGCGTTCTTTTTCGAGCTCGTTCGAGTCCATGACGCGCTCGGCGACGGCTTCGTTGGAGCGGAAGGTACCGGCCTGGCGGAGCATGGCGTCGACGAGGGTGGTCTTGCCGTGGTCGACGTGGGCGATGATGGCGATGTTGCGGATCGGTGTCGTCAAGGTGTTCAGGTTGTCCTTTTGTCCGGCGTGCAGGGATGGGGGTACCCCCTCCCCCTGTTTGGGAAACCTCTAAGTACCTCTATCTAGAGGACTTACCCAGGTGGACGCCGTTAAATATCTCAAAGCATTGGGGTTAGAGGCAAAAATAAGAAAACAAACAACTTAGTTCGGGAAGACGCCTGGTGCGCCGGTTCCTGCTTCTAGCCCCTACCTATAGTGTAGCTGATGGATGGATTTGCTCGGCAAACGTTGCGTGAATGACGTTGTTGGCTTGCATTTACCGGCGTCCGACCGGCAGGCTACACTCGCAGGTTGGCTTATCGAGGTTGTTCCCATGTCTGAAGCTTTGCTTGCTCCTTCTGCCGCGCTGCCGGTTACGCACCTTTCTGAAGATGAGACGTTGTTTCGCGACACAGTTCGCCAGTTTTCGCGGGAGACGATCCAGCCGCTGGTGCGGGAGATGGACGACCAGCAGCATTTTGCGGATGGGCTGGTGCCGCAGTTGTTTGAGCTGGGGCTGATGGGGATCGAGGTGCCGGAGGAGTATGGCGGGGCGGGCGGGACGTTCTTCCAGGCAATTCTTGCGGTGGAGGAGATTTCGGCGGTCGATCCGTCGGTTGGGGTGCTGATCGATGTGCAGAATACGCTGTGCGTGAATGCGCTGGTGAAGTGGGGCAGTGTTGAGCAGAAGCGGCGCTTTCTGCCTCGGCTGGCGAAGGACATGGTCTGTTCGTATGCGCTGAGCGAGGCGAGCTCGGGATCGGATGCGTTTGCGCTGCAGACGCGGGCGGAGAAGCGCGGCGACGATTATGTACTGA
>CAZZUX010000199.1:0-3331 GCA_964657395.1 uncultured Ktedonobacteraceae bacterium | reverse complement strand
TAAAATCCCTCAAGCGCGCAGCATTCCTTCGAAGGACGGCCTTCAACAGCCATTCAAACGCCGCCCGGACGGCAAATGGGCTTCAACAAAGGACCTACTGGGCGCGGATAATAGCCATGGATTGAGGGCCGCGCGGTACCGGGACCGACTCCATCATCTTCACGAGTTCTGCTCTCTGAGGATCGAAAGCATCGTCGGCGATCCGCCAGAAGTCGATGGACCCACCAGCCGTGGGGTTTCTAAATTGACTATAGTTTGTGACCGCCACAAAGCGACTGGAGTCATCGAAGACCGGTGCCTCCGGAAGCATTCCATCAAACGGAAAGTCTCCCACTCGAGTAAGTTGTCCCGTTTCCGGCGCGAACCTTAGCAGTGTGAGTGAGGAGTAGAAGCCTTGACGTGGATCGTTCACGGGCCACGTGCTGTTTTCCAGGTTTGACGTGACTGCCCAGTGGGCATCAGGGCTGATCGCCAGGCCTTCCGGGAAAATACCGGCCTGAACGCTGGAAACAGGAAAGTGGTGAGGTCTGCCGTCCGCTTTTTGCCCGGGACCCTCGTTGGCACCCACACGGATGCTGGTCACGGTTCCCCGGATGAAAGGAAGCATGGCATTCACAAGTACAAACCGTCCATCGGGCGTGAAGACCGCGGTGAAGGACGATGGATCAACCGCGACATCATTACCCCACGAGGTAAGGGTTAGTTGAGCACCATGATCACCGACCTGGACAAACGTGAGCTTGCTGGGTGTGTCGTATACCAGGGCAAGCGCGTCCTGCAATGGATGAAACCGCGCGCTGATCAGGCTCTGTCCCGGAACGAAGCCCGGAATCGATGGTGTCAGAGGTTGCGAAAGGCGCCCGTCGGCGAATCTGTATAGAGCAAGAGGCGGCGTGCCAGGCGGCGCATCGGAAGGATGCGCGATGGCGACCAGGCTTCCGTTCTTATTGATCGAGATCGATAACGGGTGTTCAAAACCCTGTACTCTCTGGACTACTTTTGGCTGATCGGGATCAGCGAGATCCACTACGGTGATGGCACGGCCAGGCAGTAGATCAGCGAGCTTGACGGCGCCGTGTGGACGAGGTCCGCGCGTTTCAATCACAATCGCATACCGACCATCCGGAGTCGTCACGAGCGAGGCCGGCGGACCGGTGACTGAATTCGTCACGGGAATAGTAGTCGGCCGAAGCCGGGATAGCGGTCGGTCCAGGCGTATGACCGCAAGCTGATCTGGACCCACCTCCGGTCCCAGACCGCCGCCAAGATAGGCAGCCGGAAGCATATCCGTATCACAAGCAGCAATGAGCATCCTGCCTTTGAAGGTGCCAGCCTCAGCCGGGAGCTCTTGGCCGTTGGCACAGATAGCAGTCGAGATTGTTACAAACACGATCAATGCGATACGGCTTGCCAGGGGCGGGTGCTTCATGGTTCGTCTTTGTCCCGGTGTCATCATCAGCGTGTCTCGATCATAGTGCGTGGAAGGAGCTGCTTCCCACTTGCTGGGCCAGCCTTGCGCTTTGTGAATCCTATTCAGGACCTAGGGATAGCAGTCTCATTCCGGGACAGCAATATTCAGGCTACCAGCACCTTCAACACCCAACCCGCAAACCCCGCCCCAATCAGCGGCCCCACCACCGGCACCCACGCATACGCCCAGTCCGAGTGTGTCTTCCCGGGAATCGGCAGCAGCGCATGCGCAATCCTCGGACCGAAATCACGCGCCGGGTTGATCGCATACCCCGTCGTCCCGCCCAGCGACAATCCCACGCCCCACACCAGGCAACCCACCAGGAATGGCGACAGCCCCGCGGCCGCACCCGTCGTCAAGACCAGCTTCGATCCAGTCGCACCCACCACCAGAACCAGCACAAACGTAGCCACCGCCTCCGATAACACATTCGCCGGATAATTGCGGATCGCCGGCGCCGTGCAGAACACCCCACGCTTTATGTCCGCATCTTCCGTTACCGCCCAGTGCGGCAGGTAGAACAGCCACACCAGCACCGCCCCGCAAAACCCGCCGGCAAACTGCGCCAGCGCATACGGAGCAAGGTTCGAGAAATCATGACTCTGGATTGCCATCGCCAGCGTAATCGCCGGATTCAAATGAGCATCCCTGCTGCCGAACAGGTTCGCCGTAAAGATCCCGCACAGCACGGCAAATGCCCACGCCGTCGTGATCGCCAGCCATCCCGCATTCTCGGCCTTGCTCTTCTTCAACAACACGCCGGCGACCACTCCATCGCCCAGCAGCATCATGATCAGCGTGCCCATGAATTCACCCAGCATCGGAGAACGCATTAAGAAACAGTCCTTCCTCGTACCTTGCTCAAACGCCTAAAAATCAGGCAGCCGTATGCGTCTCCGCTACCGGCTGTGCACCATGGATCGTCTTCTCCAATGTGTACTGCGCAGCCAGCGTATTGAAATCCACCAGCTGTCGTTCTGTCCATGCTTCATCGCGGCCCAGCTCCTTCGCCAGCAGCTTCGCCACCTCCGGCGCCATTGCAATCGCCGCATGCGCATTTAGAAACAACGCACGGGTCCGCCGTGCCAGAACATCCTCCACCGTCCGCGCCATCTCTTCACGCGCAGCCCACACCACCTCGGCCGCAAGGTACGGCAGCTCCGGATGCAGCTGCTTTCCCAACCCCGGCTCACTCGCCGCCAGCGCCCGAATCTTCTCCGCATCCGATCCATACACCAGCATCTCGCCCAGGTCCGTCCGCTCCGTGTAGCCATGGATGCGCAGCTCTTCCGTCCCGCACTTCACATCCGCCAGCTTGCCCAGCGTCACCGCGTGGTTCACCGCATCCTCGGCCATGTGCCGATAGGTCGTCCACTTGCCGCCCACAATCGTCAGTAGCCCCGAGTTATCAATATGGATCGTATGATCGCGCGACAGCGCCGACGTCTTCCCCGCATCCGAACCCGCCGCCTTCACCAGTGGCCGTATCCCCACGTACACACTCAGCACATCCGCGCGACTCGGCTTGCGGCTCAGGTACTGCCCTGCCGTCTCCAGCACAAACTCGATCTCTGTCTCATACGGCAGCGGCTCATACGAAGCCGCATCGATCGGCGTATCCGTAGTCCCCAGCACCGTATGCCCATGCCATGGAATCGCAAATAACACGCGTCCATCACTGGTATGCGGCACCATGATCGCCGCCTGTCCTCTTAAAAAAGATTGGTCCAGCACCAGGTGGATCCCCTGGCTCGGCGCCACCATCGCGTTCGCCTTCGCATCCGCCATGCGACGAATCTCGTCCGTAAAAATCCCCGTCGCATTCACCACCACATTTGCGCCCAGGTCGAACGTATCTCC
>CAZZUX010000198.1:0-3340 GCA_964657395.1 uncultured Ktedonobacteraceae bacterium | reverse complement strand
CCAGCCGTCGAGAGTTGGAATATAGGAAGTGGAATTGACGGATCGTTCCATTGCTGTGCGTCGATCTCCGTGGGTAAGAATCTTGCATAGCCGCAGCTAGAATGAGCGGGTGCGATCGCCGTGTGCTGCTGTTTCAGGCTGGTGGGAGATGAATCCTTATGACCAAGGTCTCACTTGATCATCATTTGTAAGCATGGACTTCCCGCGTAACGCCCGGTATCAGTCCCCGGATTTTAGATGGGTAGCTTGGTGAGCGCAAGAAAGCATTGGGAAAGGTACGTGACCAAGAGAACCTACCGAGGGACCACGCATCAAAAGCAGCGAAGTTGAGCGCCAAATTACAATAAACAGAGCATGTCCAATCCAACTCCACTTCAGGGAGCCATCCGCGAAGGCGAACCCGACGTTCCCGCCCGCGAGCCCCGCTATACCCCGTCTGAAATCGAGCCCCGCTGGGCCGAGCGTTGGGCGCAGCAGCCTGATCTTTACGCTGCCGAGCCTGCTGTCATCGACGGCAAGCCCAATGCGAAGCCCAAGTATTACGTCCTCGAAATGCTGCCCTATCCCTCCGGTCAGCTGCACATGGGCCACGTGCGTAACTACGCCATCGGCGATGCCCTCGCGCGCTACATGTGGATGCAGGGCTACAACGTGCTTCACCCCATGGGCTGGGATGCCTTCGGTCTGCCCGCCGAAAACGCAGCCATCAAAAACAACAAGCCGCCCCGCGAATGGACGATCTCGAACATCGCCGCCATGAAGCGCCAGTTCCAGCGCCTCGGCATGGGTTTCGACTGGACCAAGGAAGTCACCACCTGCCTGCCGGACTACTACCGCTGGAACCAGTGGTTCTTTCTCCGCATGTACGAGCAGGGCCTCGCCTATCGTAAAAAGAGCAAGGTCAACTGGTGCCCCGAGTGCCAGACTGTGCTTGCAAATGAGCAGGTCATCAATGGCTGCTGCTGGCGTCACGAAGATACGCCGGTTGAACAGCGCGATCTTGAACAGTGGTTCCTCCGCATCACGAAATATGCGGACGCCCTCGTTGAGGGCCTCGACAAGCTCGAAGGCTGGCCGGAAAAAGTGCGCACCATGCAGCGCAACTGGATCGGCCGCAGCGAAGGCGCCACCGTCACCTTCGTCGTCGACTGCAACGCCTGCGACGCCGCCGAGACACGCGACGAGCGCAAAGGCAAAGTCATCCTGCCGCCGGACAAAGAGTGGAAGCCCGGCGCAAAAAGCGATGACATCATCGACGTCTTCACCACGCGCATCGACACCATCTACGGCGCCACCAGTCTGCAGCTTGCACCCGCGCACCCGCTCGTGCAGCGCTTCGCCGCAGAAAATGCCGATCTGCGGAAGCGCGTGAACGAGCTCATCGAGGAGCAGAAGAAAGCCCGCGAGTCCGATGCCTTTGGGGCGATTGAGAAGCACGGCTTTTTCCTCGGCCACTACGCCGTGAATCCGTTCAACGGAGAACGGCTGCCGCTCTGGGTCGCCAACTACGTGCTTACCGACTACGGCACTGGCGCGGTGATGTCTGTGCCTGCACATGACGAACGCGATTACGAGTTCGCGCAGAAGTACGGCCTCGAAATCCGCATCGTCGTGCTGCCTCGGCGCACCGGGGAGCCTCCACCGGAGGGCGTCGAGGAGCCGCCATCGTTGCCGTATACAGGCGAGGACTCGCTGCTCATCAATTCAGGCGACTACAACATGCTCGGCTGCGAAGAAGCACGCCACAAGATGATCGCGTTCGCGCAGGAGCATGGCTTCGGCGAAGCAAAGATCACCTACCGCCTGAAAGACTGGGGAGTCAGCCGGCAGCGCTACTGGGGCACGCCGATCCCCATGGTCTACTGCGACAAGGACGGCATCGTCCCTGTACCGGACGATCAGCTGCCCGTCCTGCTACCCGAAAATATCGAGATCACCCAGCAGAACGGCTCGCCCCTCGGCCGCATCCCCGAGTTCGTCAACACTACCTGTCCGAAATGCGGTGGTCCTGCGCGCCGCGAACTCGACACCATGGACACGTTCGTCGATTCATCCTGGTACTTCTACCGCTATACCGACGCGCACAACAGTACTGCTCCATTCGACACCAGCACTGTTGCGTACTGGTTTCCCATCGATCAGTACATCGGGGGCGTCGAACACGCCATCCTGCACCTCATCTACTCGCGCTTCTGGACCAAGGTCATGTGCGACCTCAAGCTCATCTCGAACGAAGAGCCGGCAGCCCGCCTCTTCACCCAGGGCATGGTCATTAAGGACCGTCAGAAGATGTCGAAGTCGAAGGGCAACGTGGTCTCGCCAGACGACATGATCGCCCACTACGGCGCCGATGCAGCGCGCGCCTACTCACTGTTCGCAGCGCCGCCGGACCGCGATCTCGACTGGCAGGAAGATGGCGTGGCCGGTGTCAGCCGGTTCCTCGGCAAAGTCTACCGCCTCGTCACTCGCCATGCTGAGATCGCAAAGCAGGGAAGGAAAGCCGCGATCGACAAGGCCAGCCTCAAGGCCCCGGCAACCGAATTGCTGCGCAAGCTCCACCAGACTATCGGGAAGATCACCCAGGACTTCTCCGGCCGCTGGCACTTCAATACCAGCATCGCTGCCATCATGGAGCTGGTGAACGAGATCAATGCCGACGACGAAGCAATGGCAAAGCAATACGTACCTCCTGCTGTGACAGCATCGATCCTCGACAACGTCGTCCTGCTTATCGCTCCCTTCGCGCCCTATCTCGCAGCCGAGCTCTGGCAGCAGCTCGGCCACGAAGACGCCGTGCTGCGTCATCCCTGGCCGAAATACGACGCGGACCTCGCGAAGGAGGCCGAGCTTGAACTGCCCGTGCAGGTCAATGGCAAACTGAAGGCAGTGGTGAAGGTGCCCATAGAACACACGCGTGAGCAGGTCGAGAATCTCGTCCTGAGCGATCCGAAAGTCAAAGCTGCGATCGCGGGAAAAACGATGATCAAGCTCATCGTCGTGCCCGGCAAATTGCTTAATATCCTGGTCAAGTAGCCGTGCCCCTCAACGAGCCACGAGCCCGTCCGGGCAAAACTCTGCGCGGCACCCAGTCGATGGTCTACATCCTCGCGCAGCTTGTCCGCCGGCCGAAGCTCATCGCGATCGAACTCGCCTGGCGCTGGACCTTCGGCATCCCTGCACTCGCCATCCTGCTCTACCAGGCCGCCGCCATGCTGCGCCGCACACCCCTCCCCGCAGGCGGTCTCGACAACTTCTCGCTCAGCGATCCCAACGCCGCAGCACTCGCGTTCTCAAACACCAGCACCATCATCATGCCCGGCCTAGAGCATCTCGCCTGGTG
>CAZZUX010000197.1:0-3430 GCA_964657395.1 uncultured Ktedonobacteraceae bacterium | reverse complement strand
GTCCCCAGTTATGTGCCAGATGCCTCACACAACTATGGGATGGCCTCATCCCCGGTTCTGCTCTACAAGTTGGTTAGTAGTTGGAGGAGCGGCATGCGGAAATCAAGAGAGGTCAGCACAGCCTGCCTGGACGTAACACTGCAGGTCAACTCAGCATGGATGAAACAGACCGTAAGACCAACAGCAAGACACCGGATTCGCCAGGCCCAGGTCCAGGAACACGGAGCTGTCCAGGAAGCACTCGCCAGTTCGGTCGCGGGCGTCGTCAGTGAAACGACCATGGAAGAAGAGACCATGCTTCTTTGCAGCGACATCATTTCCGTCGATGAGAAGCTGCGCGCTCAGCCTGATTTCGACACCACCGCCTATGTCATGTCCCAGGCAATCGCGCATACCCAGCGGTTCTGCAATCATCACCGCACGAACATCCGGGCATTCCGCTCCGTAGAAGTTCTTCGGATGGTGCAGCCGGGGCTGCCTGCGACGTTCCTCTTTGTATTTGAAGCGATCATGGTTGCATAACTCCTTCGAAAACGCCGGGCACTCCCCCAATCCCGGCGTTTGAATTGCACTATCCCCACAACAACTGTTCGCATTCCCCCGCCTCAATCCTGGTGTTTTCCTCAACACTTTCTTTTCCAGAGAGCAAACCCCTGCTCGCCATCGTCCTCTTACACAGAGGCAGCGCGACTTATGCGCCGGCCCAGTCGACGAAGCTTCCCGGCAGCGATGCAGACCGCCGGCGTCACGATCCTAAAACCTTCTAAAACACGTTCCCCGTTCCCCTGAAAGGATATTCACGAATGGCAAGCCTCGATACCCGCACTACCGTCGCCGCATATTTTTCCACGCATGCTGCTGCAGAGACTGCAGTCAGCGATCTCAAGCAGGCCGGCTTCACCTCCAGCCAGATTGGCTATGCCGGTCGTGCTGCAGAAGATTCCGCTTTTGGAACAACTGCCGGCACCACCAGCGATCCCTCGTACAACTCCGCCGCAGGAGGCACCGGTACTGCTGGCTCTACTACTCGTGCTGCAGCGGCCAAGGTCGGTGAAAAGACTGAAGGCGCCTGGGCCAAGATCAAGAACTTCTTTGAAGGCGGAGACGTAGAACCCTACGCAGACGAGCGCGATCGGGGCAATGTGTCAGCGCGGGAGATCACGGATCCGACCTCCAGCACCGGCCTGGGCAGCGGTCTGGAAACCGGCTCACCGATTGGCTATGACGGCTACGATGCCGCTGATCTTCACGGTTCGTTCTCCGGTCTTTCGATTCCTGAGGAGCACTCCCGCTACTTTGGACACCGGCTGGGCCGCGGCGAAGAAGGTGCGGTTGTTACTGTCTATGCCGAGAGCCGTGCAGCTGAAGCGGAAGAGATACTCACCCGCAATGGTGGCGACCTGGGTGCGAACGCCGCGGGCTACGACTACGCCAGTGCCAACGAGTCAGCAGATTCAACAGCGGTCGCCGGTACGCAGCGCATCCAGTTGCTGGGTGAGGTGCTGCGCGTGCACAAGGACCGCATCCAGCGCGGCGAAGTGCGCATTCGCAAGGAAGTGGTGACTGAGCAGCAAACCATCAATGTACCGGTCTCCCGCGAAGAGCTGGTGCTTGAACGGGTCGCGGGTGACGGCAGCACTCCTGTCTCCGGCGTGATCGGGGGCGACAAAGAAATACGCATTCCTCTTACCGAGGAGCGCGCTTCGGTTGCCAAGGATACGGTTGTCCGTGAGCAGGTCTCGGTTGGCAAGCGCACGGTCGAAGAGACCCGCAATCTCAATGCAAACGTGGAACACGAAGAACTTCGCGTTGAGAATGACGGCCCTGCCGGCAAGGACCGCATCTAGCCACTGCGTCGTTTGTTTCGCAGAGAGGGCGCCCAGGTTGTGGGCGCCCTTTTTGTTTCAGATTGCGAAGCGCCCGCGATTCGACCTTCACGCAATCAACCTGTGACACCTCCGGGCTCATCCATCGGCATCGTAGGTGAGAGGAGATTAGCTATGGCCGAGGGCACCAAGCATTTTCATTGCAAAGATGTGGGCTATGACTGCGAGTGGCAGTTAACGGGCAACAGTGAAGACGAGATGCTGCCTGAAATTGAGCAGCACGCCGCAGAAGTTCACAACCTTACGCACTTCAAATCACAGGCAGAGCAGCACGTGCGCGAAGCCATTCGCAAGAACGATCAGGCTGCCTGACCATCCGCAGACCCGCTGACAAACCCATACAGTCTCAGGCATCCTGACAACAACGATGCCTGAGCTTCCTGAAGTTGAGACTGTTGCCCATGGAGTGGATGAACGTATCCGCGGCGAGCTTATCGAGGGCGCCTGGTTCAGCGACAAGCCGGAGCCCTTTAAGACGCCACCAGCAGAGATGGCGGAGGTTCTCACCGGGTCGCGGATTCTACGGGTGCATCGAGTCGGGAAGACCATCGTTTTCGATCTACAGCGGCCAAACCGTGAGGGTGACAACGCACCATCGGTTCAATGGCTGGTACATCTTGGAATGACGGGTCGGCTCCTGGTATCAGAAGCGGATGTTCCACAGCCTCCCCATACCCACGGCATCCTGACTCTCAGTTCGAGGCGCGAACTTCGTTTTGTGGATGCACGCCGCTTTGGGCGCATGGGGCTGCACCTGCCTTCGCATGGATCAGTTCCCGCTGTCGAGCCGACGCAGCGGAGCAGCTTTGCAGGCACCGGCATTGAACCTCTGGACATCAGTCTGTCTGACTTTCAGGCCCTCTTTCGGGGCCGGAAGACGACCATCAAGGCCGCCCTGCTCAATCAGAAGCTGCTGCACGGCGTCGGCAACATCTATGCAGACGAGAGTCTTTTCCGAGCCGGCCTCCGACCCCGCCGCCGGGCGGCCCGGCTCACCCGCGCTGAACTTGCCCGGCTTCACTCCAGCCTGCAGGCTGTGCTGCGCTCGGCTATCTCGCTCGGCGGTTCTTCCGTGTCCGACTACGTGGATGCCGCCGGGGTCCGCGGTTTTTTCCAGCTTGAGCATCGCGTGTATATGCGGACCGGCCAACCATGCCTGGTATGTGGCACGCCGATCCGCCGCCTGATCGTGGCCGGAAGGGGTACGCATTACTGTCCCACCTGCCAGCACTGAAGGCGTGACGTACGGAGATGACAATCCATTTCTACGGAAACCAGAAGATGCCGAAGCCTGCTGTCTTCCAAATCCAGAAGGCAGTCAGCACTCGTGGCTTCTATCTCGTTCAATCTAAAACTCAGCGGCTTCGGCACGCCGCGTGCTACATGGAGGACAGCTAAACGCGTGATTGCAGAAGCGATCATGGCGGCCAGCCCGGACGAATGCAGAGCATGGCTCCACAGGAGCCAGCCGCTACCAGGCTGGAAATCGCGATTGCCGCGGTTCTATTCAGGAGGCCAGTGACTGGCCATTAAGAACGGAAAAA
>CAZZUX010000196.1:1872-3467 GCA_964657395.1 uncultured Ktedonobacteraceae bacterium | reverse complement strand
CGTGAGCTGGTTGAATGCAGAAAGGCCGGCGGCTGCGCTGGCTCCGTAAAGAAAGCTTCGACGGGACAGA
Source organism: uncultured Ktedonobacteraceae bacterium (assembly GCA_964657395.1). Lineage (GTDB taxonomy): Bacteria > Acidobacteriota > Terriglobia > Terriglobales > Acidobacteriaceae. Next base: position 3,397 of record CAZZUX010000196.1, on the reverse strand, counting down.
GCGGACGAGGGCGACGGCTTCTGCATGTACTAGCTCCTGCCAGTGAGTCCGGCTTCAGCCCTCTCGGGTTCTGAAACCGCTACTGGGTTCTGAGATATGCGAGCAGGTCGTTCAAGTCCTGCGGGTTGAATGCTGCGCCTACGGGCGGCATGGCGTTCTTGCCGTTGACGATGATGGCTTTCACTTCATCCGGCGTCTTTTTTGGATGAGCGCCTTTTAGTTCTGCGTGCAGGCTTGGGCCTACCACTTTCTCTTCGGGCTTCAGGGAGTGGCAGGCGGCGCAATTCTGTTTGAAGAGATGTTCACCGGCTGCGGCGTGTCCGCTGTTCGAATCCTGAGCGGAGGCAGTTGAGAGGGAAAGGACGAGCATGAGCGCCGATCCAAAAACAAGCTGTGTGGTTCTGTTCACCGAGACTCCTTCGAGGACAGTTGTGTAGCACGTGAACAGCGAAGGTGGTTGAAGAATTCCACAGCTTTAAAGGGGTGTCAATGAAGGATGACACGCTGCATGCGAATTCGTGCAACCGCTTGCGCTATCTGGTAGATTTCACCTCACGGGGCCGGGGCCGTCCTATGCATTCATGGTAACGAAGGTTTGGATGCCGGCCGGGATAAAGAAGGCCATGCGCGGTACGGCAGAGTAGCAGCGAGGGTTGGCTATGACGGTGAAGGATCCGGTACGGGTCGGGATTATTGGTTCGCAGTTCCAGGCGGATTGCCACGCTGCGGCAATCTCAATGATTGATGAGATGGAAGTGGTGGCAGTGGCGTCACCTACCGCGGGGAATGCGCAAAGACTGGCGGACAAGTACAAGATTGGTCGCGTGTATACGGATTATCGCCAGCTGGCGGCTGATCCTGAAATCGATGCGGTGACGATTACTTCTCCGAATGCACTGCATTGCGAGATGACGCTGGCGCTGGCAAAGGCAGGCAAGCACGTGATCTGCGAAAAGCCTTTGTGCGTGACGCTGGAAGAGGCGGACCGGATGATTGCGGCGTGCCGCGAACATGGCGTGCTGCTGCTGTATGCGGAGGAGCTGTTTTTTACGCCGAAGTATGTGAAGGCGAAAGAAATGGCGGATGCCGGGGCGTTCGGCAAAGTTCACCTGATCAAGCAGAGTGAAAAACATTTTGGTCCGCATTCGGAGTGGTTCTGGGATGTGAAGCAGTCGGGTGGCGGTGCGCTGCTGGATCTTGGGTGCCACGGGATTGCGTTTGCTTACTGGTTTCTCGGCAGGCCGAAGATGGTGAGTGTGTATTCGCACCTGGGTACGTATGTGCATGCGGCGAAGACCAAGGCGGATGATGAAGCAGTGACGGTGGTGGAGTTTGAGGGCGGGGCCTTCAGCGTGATTGAGAACAGCTGGGCGCGGCGCGGCGGCATGGATGACCGCATCGAGGTGTATGGCGAGGGCGGGCTGACGATTGCGAATCTGCATATGGGCAATGCGCTGCCGACGTACAGCGAGTATGGCTACGGGTATGCGGTAGAGAAGGCGCCGACGACGACGGGCTGGAGTTA
>CAZZUX010000196.1:0-1772 GCA_964657395.1 uncultured Ktedonobacteraceae bacterium | reverse complement strand
GTGAGGATGGGCGCGTGGTGCTGGAGGCAGTGTATGCGGGGTATGCGTCGGCGGGTCTGGGATGCAAGGTGCCGCTGCCTTACAAGCCGACGGGGCCGCGGCCGATTGAGGAATGGCTGAGTCGGAGACGGTCTTGAACCAGCTGCCGATGATGGGGAATATTCTTGGGCAGCCGGAATCGTATACGACGGTGTTGCAGACGCATCGCGAGGATGCAGAGCAGGTGCGGCGGTGTGCGCAGATGCTGCGTGAGGCGAAGGGCAGGATTGTGGTGAGTGGCATGGGGGCTTCGCTGTTTGCGGCGTATCCGGCGGGGCTGGAGTTGATGCGGAGCGGGTACGATGCGCAGGTGCTGGAGAGTGCGGAGCTGCTGCATTACGGTGGCGCGGGATTACGCAGGGATGATGTGGGTGTGCTGATTTCGCGTTCGGGCGGGTCAGTGGAGGTGCTTGCCCTGGCGGAGCGGATGCGGGCTGCGGGCATGAAGATCGTGGCGATCACGAATGTGCGCGGGTCGCCGCTGGAGAAGGTGGCTGATGAGACTTTGCATGTGGGATCGCTGGCAGACCAGCTGGTGGCAGTGCAGACGTATGGCGGAACTCTGCTGAAGTTGTTGCTGCTGGTGGAAGAGGTTTGTTCTCCGGGTGACTTGCGGCTGAGTGAGACGGTGCGCGGCGCGCTGCCGGTTCTAGAGAAGTTTATTCGCGAGTGTGTTGAGGCGAGTGCTGGCTGGCGGGATGTGTTCAATGGACCGGGAATGATGTATCTGCTGGGACGTGGATCGGCGCTGGCGACAGTGCACGAGGGTGCGCTGCTGCTGCATGAAACGGCGAAGGCGGGCGCGGTAGGTATGTCGTGCGGGCAGTTTCGCCATGGTCCTGTGGAAGCAGTCGATGAGAAGTTCCGCGGTGTTGTGTTTGGTGCTCCGAAGGCGACGCGGGAGTTGGATCGCGCGCTGTTGAGAGACCTTTCGGCGATGGGTGCGACGGTGCGATGGGTCGGTCCGGGTGTGGATGATGGTGAGGCCGGGTTGGATCTGATTGCGTGGCCGGATGTGGATGAGCGGCTGGCGCCGTTGTTCGATGTGGTACCGATGCAGGTGGCGGCGTATTGCCTGGCTTCGTGGCGGGGTGTGGTGGCGGGCGACTTTCGGTATGCGGCGGAAGTGACTTCGGCGGAGTCGGGGTTTCCACGTTTTCAGGGACGACTGGCGAAGGCTTGATGTAGCGGAAGTCTGGAGGCGGGATGGCGGGGCAGGGACCGAGTCGTCGAGAGTTGCTGCAGGCGTTGACTCTTGCGTCGGCGGCGAGTGCGTTTGGTGGGTTCTGCCGGTGGGGGTATGTGTTTGCCGAGTCGCCTCATCCGCATGAACACGTGATGCCCGCGGCTGCGGTGGCACCCGCGAATTACAAGCCGCAGTTTTTCAATCCACATGAGTATGAGTTGGTGGAGGTGCTGGCGGAGTCGATCCTGCCGGCGGATCCGCAGGCGACTGAGGCGCGAGAGCGGCCGGGTGCGACGGATGCGGGTGTGGCCGAGTTTATCGACTTCATGGTGTTCTCCGATCCGACGTTGCAGGGGAAGTTTCGGAATGGGTTGAGGTGGCTGGATGGGGCGAGCACGCCGGGGTCTTCGTTCGTGAAGCTCGATGCGGAGGAGCAACGTCGATTGCTGGATCGGCTGGCTTACAAGGAGCAGCATCGTGCGGGTGAGAAGGATGCGCAGGAGTTTTTCCAGTTGATGCGGCGGTATACGGTGATGGGGTAGATCGG
>CAZZUX010000195.1:0-3484 GCA_964657395.1 uncultured Ktedonobacteraceae bacterium | reverse complement strand
TTGTCGTGGCGTCACAGGGCCCGTCCCTCAGCCACTCTGCATGAAATTCAGTTCCGCTCGATCAGGAGCAAACTTGAACACCTACAGAATTAGCACACCGCTTTGCCGAGCGCAATAGGCGCAGGGCGAAAGCTGTGTAGAGCAGGTAAACTGCCTCAATCCAACATCTAGGTCCGATTCCGCATCCGATTCGACAAAAAACGCGTTAAGCCTCTTGCACTGGCTCTGCCAATTCAACCATTTCACATCAGTTCGCCACATGACCCCGACAGAGATCAAGAGCACACCTGAGGTTCCCGGCAGCACCCCGGACACCCCCGCAGTTCCGGCCGCAGAGATCAAGCCCAATCCATGGCGTGAACGCGTCAGTGCGCTCAAAAACGTTCCGCCAGTTCTAAAAATTCTGTGGGACTCGGGTCCAGCCGTTGTTACGTGGGGATTGATCCTGCGAGTGGTCGTTCCCCTGCTTCAGCTTGCCATCGGCATCGTCGCTGCACGCATCATTACTGGTGTGGCGCAGGGTCTGCGCCACCTGCCGCTGTTTCCTCACTTCTGGTGGTTTGTTGTTGCAGAGATCGTGCTGGCATTTCTGAATAGCGTGCTGAGCCGCGGTATCGATTACGGCGATCAGTTGCTCGCCAATCGCTATACCTATCACGTCAGCGTGCAGGTGATGCAGCAGGCGGCCACGCTCGACCTCACAACGTATGAAGATCCGGTCTTCTATGACCGCCTCGAACGCGCACGCGTGCAGGCGACGGATCGGCTTGCCCTGATCCAGCAGATGGGCCGGCTGTTTCAGCAATTGATCCTGACACTCATCTGGAGCGGCGTGCTGATCTATCGCTCGCCCTGGCTGATCCTGCTGCTCATTGGCGGAGTGCTGCCGTCCTTTTTTGGCGAGACGCATTTTGCTTTTCTCGGCTACGCAAAGAATTTTCGGCAGACTCCTGCGAAGCGGCAGATGGATTATCTGCGGCAGGTTGGCGGCAGCAAAGAGGCAGCCAAGGAGCTTAAGCTTTTCAATCTCAGCGATTATCTGACGGGCCGCTTCAAGGCGCTGTCGAAGCAGATCTACGACGAGGATGTTGCGCTCTCGAACAAGAAGCTGGTGTGGGGCGGCCTGCTTTCGCTCATCAGCACAGCAGGTTATTACGGCGCATATGTTTATGCGATTTACGAAGCGGTTGCCGGGCGCTATCCAACGATCGGCGTCTTCTCGCTGATCACAGTCGCGATTCAACAATCCAGTTCCAACTTTCAGCAGGCATTTTCGACGGCCTCGGGCATGGCCGACCAGGCTCTCTTCCTGACCGATTTGATTGCGTTCTTCGACATGAAGCCAACAGTGGTGTCGAAGCCGAATGGCCTGCTGGTACCGAAGATGATTCGGCAGGGATTCGAATTCCGGAACGTGAGCTTCGCGTACCCAGGTACCACGCGGCGGGTACTCAGCAACTTCAACTTCACGCTGCGGCCGGGCGAACGCATTGCGTTGATCGGCGAGAACGGCCAAGGCAAAACGACAGTCGTGAAGTTAATTACGCGACTGTATGATCCGACAGAAGGTCAGATCCTGCTGGATGGTGTCGACCTTCGCGAGTACGACCTGAACGATCTTCATAAAGAGATGGGCGTCATCTTCCAGGACTTCATGCGGTACGAGATGACTGTCCGGGAGAACATAGCCGTCGGCCATGTGGAGGCGGAGCATACAGAAGCGGACATTGTGCAAGCTGCCGAAAAGAGTCTCGCTGCCAGCGTGGTGGCCAAGCTTGGTGGCGGGTATGACCAGATGCTGGGGCGGCGGTTCGAGACCGGCGTCGATCTGTCTGGTGGTGAATGGCAGCGCATTGCCCTGGCGCGTGCATACCTCCGAGATGCGCAGCTGCTGATCCTGGATGAACCAACAGCAGCACTGGATGCGCGCAGCGAGCTTGAAGTATTCGAGCGCTTTGCCGAACTGACGCTTGGCAAAATGGCATTATTGATTTCGCACCGGTTTTCTACAGTGCGTATGGCCGACCGGATCGTGGTGCTTGCCGGCGGCAGGCTTGTAGAAGAAGGCACGCACCAGCAGCTAATGGCACATGGTGGCCAGTACGCCGAGATGTTCGAGATGCAGGCGGCCAGTTATCGTTAATGGATAAACAATGAGCGAGAAGATAAAAGATTCGCAGCAGAGTATCGCTCCCCCGATCGACGGAACATCAATCTCCGGTCCGCAGGATCCTGCGGCTGAGCTGGTGCGCGAGGCCAGCAACGGCAAAGCTGCAGTGGATGCTGCGCCGGACGAAATTCAGCCGTCCGCTGCGTCGCCAGTCCCTGCAGCATCGACAGCGGAACCCGCCAAGCCAACATTTACGCAGGAGTATCTGCGGTCCCAAGCCAAGGCGGCGGCACGAACGTGGGATGTCGCGCACTCGCCTGATGGAACAGACATTTTTGTAAAGCGCATCCATGCGACAAAGACCACGCTGGAACAGGTTTTTGCGGAACTCGACAGCCGGCCTATGCCTACGTACAAGCCCGGGGAGCCGCTGGATCCCCTTCTAGAGCTGCGTGAAAATCCGCGACTGTTACGTTCTGTGATTAAGGAGATGCAATCGCTGCGCAAGCGCCTGGTGCGATTGCCGCGCACGATCCGGCCACGTGCCGACGATGAGCCGCGGGTGCTGACGGCTGCCGATGCGTACCTGGCGGCGACCAACTCCTACTGGGATACGCAGATGGTGCAGACCTTTCTCGACGAGGCGCAGAAGGTCGATGCGTTCACGCTGAAGGAGCTTTGGACATTTCCGAGTGCTATCAAATTCCTGTTGCTGGAAGAGATTCTGACGCAGGCTCAGACGGTGATTGCGAATCCTGCATCGCATGATGGCGAAGGTGCGGCGCTTCTGCGACAGCGCTTCAATAGTCTGCGCGACACTATCTATGCGAACTGGCTGAGCACCGTAGAAGAACTGGTTGTCTTCGATGCAGTGCTGCGTCAAGATCCTGCCGGCACCTATGCCAGCATGGATTTCGAAAGCCGCGAGGCCTATCGCACGCGTGTCTCAGACCTGTCGCTTTCGTCCGAGCATACCGAGCTGGAGATTGCGCAGGCTGCGATCCTGTTGGCGACCGAGGCAAGCGTGGGTCACAGGCATCCTGATCCGCGCGTGGCAGTACGCCGCGCCCACGTTGGCTATTACCTGATTGACAAGGGATTTCCTGAGCTTGCCGAGCGCGTCCACTATCGGCCGCCGTTGATTGATCGCATTCGCCTGGCGATCCTGCGAAATGCGGAAGACTTCTACATCGGCGGAATCGAAGTGACGGCGATCATCCTGATCGGTCTCATCCTGATGCCGCTGATCCCGATTTATCCAGGCCTGTTCGGGATGATCTTCGCGTTCGTGTTGCTGGTTCTTCCGGTTGCGCAGGGTGCGGTCGACCTCGCGAACAATACCGTGACTGCCCTGTTCAAGGCGAATGCTCTTCC
>CAZZUX010000194.1:0-3540 GCA_964657395.1 uncultured Ktedonobacteraceae bacterium | reverse complement strand
GCCGACCTGCTGAAGTCGACGGCGCGGCAGATCCTGTTGAACCGGGCGCGGATTCGCCGATCCTGCCTGGTTCCATTGTGAGCTGGTACGCGACAAACATGGCCAGCGGCTGGCAAAGCGGCACGACGCCTTGAGCATGAGGAAGCTACGGGAGGAAGGCCTGAGTCCAGATGCGCTTGTAGCTGAGTTGAACGGGAAATAAATCAGGCAGCGACGGCGGGTTTTTTCAGGACAACCACATACGACTCGCTGGCAACGACCACGAAGCCGATCGCTTCCAGCCGGTCGAGCATCGCCTGATTTTTCTCGTCCCCAATAAGACGCGCATGCGTTTCGAGAATGATGGTATCGGCCCTGCGGATGACCTCTGCTTCCCGCTCCACCAGCTCGCTCTCATGACCTTCGATGTCACAGATCAAGGTGTAGCGGTCAAAGCCCTGCGTATTCAGGATGTCGGATAGTCCCGTCGTGCGTACGTAGACGCGAGCGTCGCCGCTGTGTTCGTGAAGCGAGTTTCCAGCAAAGTCGGCAGATGGAGCATAGGCGATCGTGTCTGTGCCATAGGCAATGGCGCGGTTGAGGATTTCGAACCGGCAGTGATTGCGGTCACGATTGCGACGCAGCAGCGGAATCACTCGTGGATTAGCCTCAACGACCACGTGAGCCTTGGGATTTTCGAGACGCCGATTCGTGATGCAGCTGACGATCCCCATGCAGCCTCCCAGCTCCACGACTGGTAGCTGCGGCGAAACATACTGTTGAACAGCACTGCGCTCGAAGGTCTCGAAGACTCCATTGATGATGTCGTTGCGCAGACCCTCCACTTCTATCCCTTTCGAGCCGAAGGTGCAGCCATCCATGGTGCCGGTCTTTTCAGTCATGTTGCGGAAGAGATACCGGAACACTCCGGCAACTCCGCCGGCGCGGAGAACGGTAAGAAAGCTCCGGAACTTCCGCTTAAGCATACTTTGAATCTGCACCACGGCTGCGGAACGAGTCAACCGGGCCAGCAGGCTGCGTGCGGCCGGCTATAGCCCGGCATGCGGCTGCCTGGACTTCAAGGTTCCCCCCACAAGCAGGGCTGCGCCCAGGCCTACCAGCAATCCTGAGAAGAAATGGCCGGCGCGGTTCAGATGCGGCACAAAGATGAAGAGCATGAGGCCAAGAGCCAGCGAGCCGCTTCCGAAACGTACCAGGTTGTTGTATCTGCGATGCATAGTTCCTCCTCGGCCAGGATGGTTCCAGACTACTGATTTCTTGTCCTTCTGACACCAAGAGAAGCAGGCAACGATGACACGGCGAACCGTTTGCTGAGGCGGTATGCTGATAGCAAGCAGCTCCCGCCCGCCATGTCCCAGGATTTTGCGCAAACCGTAAAGCAGCAGGCAGACATCGTCCGCGTCATCGGCGAGTACGTGCGCCTGAAAAAGGCAGGAGCGCAAAACTACTCAGGCCTCTGTCCATTTCATGGGGAGAAAACGCCATCCTTCTCGGTGCACCAGGCGCGGCAGTTTTATCACTGCTTTGGCTGCGGCGTGTCCGGCGACGTCTTTGCGTTCGTGCAGAAGCTGGAAAATGTCAGCTTTCCGGAAGCCATCAAGATCGTTGCCGCCAAGTGCGGCATTGCCCTTCCGAAGCGAGAATTTAACTCCCCCGAGGAAGCTGCGGAAAGCCGCCAACGGTCAAAATTGCTGGACCTGCATGAGAAAGCGGCCGCCTGGTTTGAGGAGCAGCTGAAGTCAGCGGAAGGCGCGGCGGCGCGGGAGTACCTGACCGGCCGCGGCCTCAATGCCGAAACCATTCAGAAGTTTCGAATCGGGTATGCGCCTGAAGGCTTCCAGGCATTGCGTTCGATCCTGGAGCGGACCGGAGATGCCGAGGCATTGCGTGCGTCCGGCCTGTTCAGCTTCAAGGAGCAGGAAGACGGCAGGCCCGGGCCGCTATACGACCGCTTCCGTAAACGCATCATGTTTCCGATTGCGAATGAAAGCGGCCGGGTGATCGCCTTTACCGGCCGTGACCTCAACTCAGGGGCGTCCGCAAGCGGCAGCGAAAAAGCTGCGCCAAAGTACCTGAACTCGCCGGCCACCTCTCTCTACTCCAAAGGCGAAGTCTTGTTCAACCTGGATAAGGCTAGGACAGCGATCCGGGCGCAGAACTTCGCCCTGCTGGTCGAAGGCCAGATGGATTGCATTTCAGTCTTTACCGCCGGGATCACCAACGTGCTGGCAACCAGCGGCACTGCGTTCACAGAGCACCAGGTACGGCTTCTGCGGCGTTACGCTACCCGGATTGTGATCAACTTTGACCCGGATACGGCGGGCGCCAATGCCGCGGAAAAGTCGATCTCGATGCTGACAGAGGAGGGATTCGAAGTACGCGTTGTGACACTGGAAGGCGGCCTGGATCCCGACCGCTTCATTCGCGAACGAGGTATCCGCGCCTATGCAGAAGCTTTGAAGGAGGCGCGGCGGCATTCGGATTTTCTGATCGACCGGGCCCGGGTAATGTTTCCTCCGCGCAGTGCCGAAGGCAAAGTCGCCGCTGTGAATTACCTGCTGCCTCATATCCGCCGGATGCCCAGCCGCATCGCCCGCGACGAGTTTGCTGCGGATGCTGCCCAGAAGCTGGGCATCGACTCCGCAGTCATGCGAGAAGAACTGAAGCTCGCTGCTGCCAAGCGGCGCGACCAGGTCGCCCCGGTACGGGCAACCTGCAGTGAGGCCGAGCGGATACTACTCCGCGCCCTGGCGTCGCCACTGGATGAGGAAGTCTTCCAGCGTGCTGTGGAGGCACTGGCGGAGCAGCCCGAGTGCTTTGCCGGCATGAGCGTGGCGCATCTCACCGAACCGCTTCGTCTACGCTCCGGCCATGATCCGCTGGAAGCCCTCGAACCAGGGGCCGGCCGGGCCATGGTTGCCGAGATATTGATGAAGGAAGTGGAGGCGCTGGAGGCTCACGACCTGGATGCTGCCATCGCGACACTGCGCCATCATCACCTGCAGCAGAAACAGCGCGCGCTCCGTTCCCAGATCGCCGAGGCAGAGCGTCGTAACGACCAGCAGAAGGTGCTGACGCTCACGGCGGAGAAGCTCTCGTTGGATCGAATGCTGCGGCAGGCCTGAAGGCCGATGTTTGTGGGCTGCCTCTTTGTGGCCCGCAGCCAGGTACGTCAGCCCACCCTTAGGCAATCGCCCTGATGCTGAAACATTTTCTGTCTCAGAACATCTAAGAATGTGTAGCTCCCAGATTCAGAGTGCTGGCAGTAAGGAATGCAGGCCGTTTTCGGGAATTTGTGCCGTTTTTTCGTGATATTCTAGAAACTTAGGTGGAGTGCGTCTACCCTCCCTTCCATTAAGGATCCGGGACATGCCCATTCAGGGCCCAACAGACGATTTCGCCGTACTGACCTTTACATGGTCCCTACCGAGACACGCGCGCAACCGATCGGCCCCCTGAACCGGGTAGCTGGCAGAAAGCTGGCGTTATGAAAATTTCCGCGGGAGATGAAACTCGCTTGGCATTAGACGAAGAAAAAGA
>CAZZUX010000193.1:0-3556 GCA_964657395.1 uncultured Ktedonobacteraceae bacterium | reverse complement strand
ATAGCATATAGAGGAGTACGGACTGCCGTGCTGGCACCTGCAAAGAAGATCGATGTAATAACCCGTTTTCGCACTCACGACAACGACACGGGCAGCCCCGAGGTGCAGATCGCTATTTTGAGCGAGCGCATCGGAGAGCTGACCGAGCATTTCAAGTCGCACAAGAAGGATCATGCCTCCCGGCGCGGCCTCCTTATGCTCGTGAGCAAGCGCCGCCGCCTGCTGGATTATCTGAAGACGAACTACTCCGATCGTTATCGGGACGTCATCGGTAAACTTGGCATTCGCAAGTAGGCACCACCTTTCCATTTACGCGTTTGTTCGTAACACGCGGAAAGATTGAAACAGCTGATCCGGAGGGTTGCGGATCCTGTAGGAAGTCCGAAGATTTCCCGCAGCTTCTGCCTCGTAAAGTTGACGCACACGACGAGAAATTCGGATACATATTGAGAGCGCTGCTCACTTCTGCCACGCGCTCTCAGCATCCCCGGTCTGGTATCCATCAGCCCGTACCCTTCAGCCACGCCATCCATCTTTCCTCACCCGCGCCGGGCGCCTCCGCCCATCTGCGCCATTCATCGAAATGAGGAATTTATGAAACAGGAAGTAACAGTCGAACTTGCCGGTGGCAAGCAGCTGACTTTCGAAACAGGCCGCATCGCGAAGCAGGCTTCCGGTGCCGCATTCGTCTCCATGGGCGACCTCCGCGTGCTCGCCACCGCCGTCGCCGCACCCGACCCAAAAGAGGGGATCGACTTCTTCCCCCTCACCGTTGACTACCGCGAAAACACCTACGCCGGCGGCCGCATCCCCGGTGGCTTTATCAAGCGTGAAGGCCGGCCTTCTGAAAAGGAAGTCCTCACCTGCCGCCAGATCGATCGCCCCATCCGCCCTTTGTTCCCTGAGACCTTCCGCAACGAGACCCAGGTCATCGCCCTCGTCTTCTCCGCGGATAAAGAGAATGATCCCGACGTTGTCGGCATCAATGGCGCTAGCTGCGCCCTTGCCCTTTCTGACATTCCCTTCAACGGTCCAGTAGGCGCAGTCCGCATCGGCCGTCTCAACAATCAATTCATCATCAATCCGACCTACGAAGAGCGCAAAACCAGCGACATCAACATCATCGTCGTCGGCACTAAAGACGGCATCGTGATGGTCGAGAGCGGCGCGAAGGAAGTCTCCGAAGACACCGTAGCCGACGCAATCGACTTCGGCCATGTCGAGATCAAGAAGATCGTCGCCGCCATCGAAGAACTTGTCTCAAAGGCCGGCAAGAAGAAGCGCGAGGCGAAGCCGCTCGAGCACGACGAAACCTACTTCGCCGAACTCAAGTCCAAGGTTGGCGATCGTCTCTCCGACGCACTCGACACCAAGAAGCACGAGAAGACTGAGAGCTATTCACTCGTCAAGCAGATCAAGGACGAACTCGCAGCCGACCTCCCCGCTGACGATCCAAACGCGAAGAAAAAGCTGGCGAAGTATTACGAGCTGCTGCGCGAAGAGATCTTCCGCACCCAGGTCACCAGGGACCGCATCCGTCCCGATCGCCGCGCCTTCGACGAAATCCGTCAGATCACCATCGAGACCAGCGTTCTCCCCCGCACCCACGGTTCTGCACTCTTTACCCGCGGTGAGACACAAGCACTCGTCACAGTTACACTTGGCACTACCGACGATCAGCAGCGTCTCGAGAGCTACGAAGGCGAGCAGAAAAAGCGCCTCATGCTCCACTACAACTTCCCGCCCTTCTCCGTCGGCGAAGTCGGCCGCATGACCGGCGTAGGCCGTCGCGAAATCGGTCACGGTGCCCTCGCCGAGCGTGCCATCGCCGGCGTTCTGCCCGATCTCGATGAATCGCCCTACACCTTCCGCATCGTCTCTGACATCACCGAGTCGAACGGCTCCTCTTCCATGGCCAGTGTCTGCGGCGCGTCCCTCGCGCTCATGGATGCCGGCATCAAGCTGAAGGGCAGCGTCGCCGGCGTGGCCATGGGCCTCGTCAAGGAAGGCGAAGAGTACGCCATCCTGACCGATATCGCGGGCGCCGAGGACCACTACGGTGACATGGACTTCAAGGTAGCCGGCACCCGCAAGGGCATCACCGCGCTGCAGATGGACATCAAGATCAGCGGCATCACCGGCAACATCATGCGCGAAGCCCTTGAACAGGCCCGTCATGGCCGCCTCTTCCTGCTCGACAAGATGGACGCGGCCAAGGCCGGTGCATCGGAAGAGCAGAGCAAGTACGCTCCGCAGATCCACACCCTGCAGATTCCTACCGACAAAATCCGCGACCTCATCGGACCGGGCGGAAAGACCATCCGCGGCATCATCGAAGTCACGGGCGTCAAGATCGATGTCGACGACACCGGCCGCGTCAACGTTGCTTCGAGCGACGGCGAGGGCTTGAAGAAGGCCATCGCTATGATCAGCGATCTCACTGCCACCCCTGAGCTGGGCAAGACCTATCTCGGCAAGGTTGTGCGTGTCGCTGAATTCGGCGCCTTCGTCGAACTCTTCCCGGGCACCGACGGTCTGCTGCACATCAGCGAGATCGCCGAGCACCGCGTCAAGGAAGTGCGCGACGAACTCAACGAAGGCGATCAAATCCTCGTCAAGGTACTTGCGATCGAAGGCAATCGCATCAAGCTCTCGCGCAAGTCGCTCCTCAAGGAACAGCGTGAAAAGCTCGGCCTTGCTGCACCCGACACGGGTGGCCGTGGCGACGATGCACCACCGGCACGTGCTCCTCGTCCCGAGCGTACTCCGGCTCCCGGCAATGAAGCGCAGCCGCACTCCAACGCCAGCACCATCACCATCGAAGGCGGCGACGACTTCGACGAGGAAGATGGAGATGACGAAGGAGACGACGAGCCAAACTTCAACCGTGCGGATGGTGAACCAGTTGCCGTCGGCGGACCAGCAACCCCCGGCTCAGCAGCAGGTGCCGCAGCCAACAAGAATCGCCGCAGACGGCGCGGTCGCGGTCGTGGGCCAGGCTCCGGCCCGGGTGGTGGCGCTGGTGGTAATCGCGGACCTCGCCCTGCATAAGGGGCTTCATCCCTCAACAGAAAGGCTGCGCCTCACGCGCAGCCTTTTTCATTGCATCGGAACCTGCGCAAGAACACGCTTGCATCTCGATTGGTAAACGTGCCTGATAGAGTTACAAATAGGAACCGGGGCCGTCTTCTGCTGATCGGCATTCTCAGTCTGCTCTGGGGTTCCGAGTGGATTGCCGCCCGCCCGCTCGCCGATCTGCCCCGCCTGGAAGTCTTCTCTCTGCGCTGCCTCATCGGCGCCATCGCTTTGCTGCCCTTCGTCATGCGATTCCAAACTGTCGTCACAGCAGCCTTTCTCCGATTGAACATCCTGCTCGGCATCACCCTCATTGCCGCGCCCGTCATACTGTCATCCGAGGCGACCGCCATCTCTCCCGGTCTGGCGGTCCTGCTCTTCGCCATGACGCCGATCATTGCCGGAATAGCCGAAGGCGGCCTCGATAACCCGGTGTTGCTGCTTGGTGGCCTGCTCGGCATAGCCTTCCTGGTGCGAGGCA
>CAZZUX010000192.1:0-3663 GCA_964657395.1 uncultured Ktedonobacteraceae bacterium | reverse complement strand
ACAGGAAGCAGCTCCGCAGACCAAGACAAGCAAAGATTCACAGAGGAAGCGCATAACAGTCTGATTGTATGGGGGAGCGTTCTAAGAACAGCATCTAGACCGGCGGCAGGCCTTCCACGACCGGCACGCCGGCAGGCGGAACAAACGTGAAATCCCCAGTCGTCACAGGCACATTCGGCTCTTCGTTCGAGAACACAAAGCTGGTCCGCGAACCCTCTACTTCCTCAATCGTCATGGACCGGATCACCCCTTCCGCTGTCACGCTCAACGCGATAGAAGCGACACGCTTCTCCATTCCGCGCGGTGCGCCCGCCAGCGTAAAGCCGCCATCACTCGGAACGATACTCAAGCCATCCAGTTCCTTCGCCAGCTGCGTATGTCCCAGCAGGAAACGCAGCGGCGACCGCAGATCATCCAGCTGGGTCGCGGGCAGCCGCTGCACCTGCGCATCACCCGGCGCATAGAACCATGCGTACTTTCCATCGAGCACAAACAACTTGCCCGCAGGTTCGGAGTAGCTCCACCGCATACGCCCCGGCTTCTTCAGCAGCATGGTGCCGCTCTCCGCGCGATGCATCCCCATGCCCGCATACGTCTCGCTGAACTGCACGCGCAGCGACCGCAGCGAATTGTAGTGGTGGTCCACCCGGCCTGCGATCGCAGCAGCATCCGGCACCTGCGCCAGGCACTGCAGTCCAAACAGCAACACCGGCACCAATAGGAAAGGCCAGCGGTGCCGCCGGCCTTTGTCTCGATACGGAAACACTACTGCAAAGCGACAGTGCAGTTTGTGCCTCCCGCCGGATCAGAAGTGATCTGCCCGGAAATATCCATGCAGAATCCGCGGTGGCCCGTCTTGCCAACAGCCTGCGGCACCGCCGTAGCTTCGTACGACGTGTACATGTCCTGGTTGTTCACGTTGACCTTCGTGCAGTTGGTCAGGTTGAACGTGTAGCCGGACTTGACGCCGGTCGCCAGGTCACCCTGCAGCATCTGCGCGCTCGTCGCACTTGGCGGCCCTGAAGATGCGGCACCTCCCAGCGCACTCAGTGAGCAGGCAAAACCATTCGCCGGATAGTTGGTCTGGTATTGAATCTGCGCCTGGTAAATGGCGCGCAAAGACTGGATAGCGGACGTTTCATCAGCCTGGCTGCGCATGTTCAGCAGGTTTGGAATTGCGACCAGCATCAGGATCAGGATCACCGACATCACGATCAGCAATTCCATCAGCGTAAAACCACTCTGACGCTGTGTCCGGTAAGAGCGGGTAAGTGCGTTCCAGGTACGCGAGGTAAATTTCATCACTGCAGTGTCGCTCCCGTGTCGAGAGTATCAAAGATAAGAGACTTGCCGCCACGCCTGGGGACCCACTCCCAGGTCATGGCACAACCGGATAAACGATGCCTTAGCAGACCAGGTGAGAGCGGTTCAGCTTCAAACCATCCAACCGGCCCAGCAGCGTGACAGCAACCTTTTCACCATCAAACAGCTCGTTGGCCATCTCCTTCACTTCGCCGGAGGTTACGTCTTCTACCTTCTGCATGATCTCGTCCACACTGAAGAAGTGGCCGAAATACATTTCCTGTCGCGCCAGGTTGGACATGCGCGACATCGAGCTTTCGAGACCCAGGATGATGTTGCCCTTCAGCTGGTCCTTCGCACGCCGCAATTCATCATCCGGCAGTGCGTCCGACTTCAACCGGCTGAACTCCTTCATCACCAACTCCACCACGTTCACGGCCTTCGATGACGATGTGCCGGCATACACACACAGTGAACCAGTATCGCGGTAGGGACTCAGGTCGCTGAAGATCGAATACGCCAGTCCGCGCTCTTCACGGATCGTTTGAAACAGCCGCGAACTCATCCCGCCGCCTAGCACCGTGTTCAACAGCAGTGTCGTGTAGCGGCGCTCATTGGCCAGTGGCGGCGACGGCACACCAAGGCATAGCTGCACTTGCTCCAGCGCCTTCTTGTTGCGCAGATTGATCCGTGCACTCGTCTTCGGCGCCGGCTGAATCTCGCTGTCCGATCCACTCGGCAGGCCGGAAAAGCGATCGGCCACCATCTTTACGAACTCGTCATGCTCAAGGTTTCCAGCCGCGGAGAACACCATGTTGCCGCCAACGAATCGCTGACCGTAGTAGCCAAACAGCGTGTCCTGCTCAAACGTCCGGACAGTCGCCTGGGTGCCAAGAATCGGCTTGCCCAGTGGATGGTCCTTCCAGAAATTCTGCGTGAAAATCTCATGCACCAGGTAGTCGGGATTGTCCTCGTCCATTTTGATTTCTTCGAGAATCACGCCGCGTTCGCGCAAAATATCTTCATTCGCGAAGATAGGATTCAGCACCAGGTCGCTGAGTACATCCAGCGCCGTCGGCACATGCTCGTCCAGCACCTTCACGTTGAAGCAGACCGTCTCTTTGCCGGTGAACGCGTCGAGATTGCCGCCAATCGCGTCCACCTCGCGCGCAATCTTCTGCGCTGAGCGGGACTTGGTGCCCTTGAACACCATGTGTTCTACAAAATGCGAGATTCCATTTACTTCCGGCATCTCATGCCGGCTGCCGGCGCGGATCCACACTCCCATCGCCACCGAGCGAATATGCTCCATGCGCTCGGTCAGGATGATCAAACCATTCGGGAGGGTCGTCTTACGTATGCTGCGTTCATTCACCATGTCAGTGTATCGGCTTCCTCTGGGGTTCGGCTGGTGCGGCACTTTTCGCGAAAACTACGGTGTATCCTTGCCTTTGGGGCACTTGAGCGAATGGCCGGCGAACTCAACCTGTTATCTGTATTAGACGCCAAAACCCCCAAAACGGCTCTTGCCTCTGGTGGCGATCCGTCAAAAAGCCTGTTCGGTCTCAGTAATGAACAACTTACGCAGCTGCTCACCGAACATGGTCAGAAACCATACAGAGCCCGACAGCTCGCCCAGGCGCTATACAAGGACTGGGTCACCGACCTGGCAGAAGTCACCACCTGGCCCAAATCCCTCCAGCAGGACCTCGAAGCAGCAGGGTTCCACATCGGCCTTCCTCACATCGAGCAGGTTTTCACCTCGGCTGATGGAACCGAGCGCTACCTCGTCGGCGTGAGCGGTGGCCAGACTGCCGAAAGCGTCTGGATGCCGGATGGCGACGGCGGTGTTCCCGACGTTGACGACGAGGATGAAGTCGCTTCCAGCCGCCCGCCGCAGATCTATCGCCGCGCCACCATCTGTGTCTCCAGCCAGATCGGCTGCGCCGTCAACTGCCAGTTCTGTCTCACAGCCAAACTCGGCATCGAGCGCAACCTCACCGCGGGCGAGATCTCCGGGCAGGTCGTCGCTGTCCTCAAGCGGCAGGGAATCAAGGTCGGCCGCGACCGCATCAACCTCGTCTTTATGGGCATGGGCGAGCCGTTTCTGAACTATGACGCGTTCATGGATGCTGTCCGCCTCCTGGTCCGTGAAGTGCACATTCCCGAGTCCCGCATGACCGTCTCCACCTCGGGCATCCTTCCCGGCATCGAGCGTTTCGGCAAGGAAGAGGTCCGTCCCAAACTGGCACTGTCACTGAACGCTTCCAACAATGTCGTTCGCGAATCCATCATGCCGATCACCCGCAAGTGGTCGATCGAGCAATTGATGGCCGCGCTCAAAGCCATGCCGCGCCGCCC
>CAZZUX010000191.1:0-3718 GCA_964657395.1 uncultured Ktedonobacteraceae bacterium | reverse complement strand
CAATCAACGAAGCCGGCGCTCGCATCGCACGTCAGGCTGTCACCCAGCTCGCCGACAAGCAGGCAGGCACCGCACTCGTTGCCGGCTCCGTGGGACCTCTCGGCATCCGGCTTGAGCCGCTCAGCAAAACCTCGCTCGAAGAAGCTCGCGATGCCTTCCGCATCCAGATCGAAGGCCTGGTCGCAGGCGGCATCGACCTCATCATCATCGAGACCATGGTAGCCATGGACGAAGCAGAACAGGCCATCGCCGCTGCTCGTCTCGTCGCGCCGGATACGCCCATCTTCGCCATGGTCACCGTCGACGAAGATGCTGCCTGTCTCGATGGATCGTCGCCCGAGAACGCTGCCATGCGCCTCACTCGCGCCGGCGCGGACGTCATCGGCTGCAACTGCAGTCTGGGACCGGCAACCATCCTTACCGCCATCGAAGCCATGCGTGCAGCAACTCACCTGCCCCTCGTCGTAATGCCCAACGCCGGCATGCCGCGCGAGGTCGATGGCCGCAACATCTATCTCACCTCGCCGGAATACATGGCCAGCTTTGCCCGACGCTTCGTGAAAGCCGGGGTGCAATATGTGGGCGGCTGCTGCGGAACCACACCCAACCACATCCGCGCCATGAAGTCCGCACTTCGCGCCATCGACGCTCAACGCGTCGTGGTCGATGCCACCCCTCGTGCCGAAATTGTGTCCGAGGTGAAGCCACTGCTTCTTAGTGAACGATCCAGGCTCGGTAGGCTCATAGCCGACGGCAGCTTCGTGACCATGGTCGAGATCGTCTCGCCCAAAGGCATCGATTGTCGCAAGGAGATTGACGGCGCGCGGATGATGCTCGACGCCGGAGTACACGTGATCAACGTGCCAGATTCCCCGCGGGCCTCCGCAAGAATGAGCGCGCAGAGTCTCTGCATCCAGATTGCGCAGCAGACCGGCATCGAGACCCTGCTGCATTACACCTGCCGCGACCGCAACGTCCTCAGCATTCAAAGCGACCTGCTCGGCGCCTCGTCCATCGGTCAGAAGAATATCCTCTGCCTCACCGGCGATCCGCCGAAGCTGGGCAACTATCCCGACGCCACTGCGGTCTTTGATGTCGATGCCATCGGCCTGGTCAACATCGTGAACCGCCTCAATCACGGATTGGACATCGGCAGCAATCCCATCGGCGCCTCCACCGGCTTCACCATCGGGGTCGCCGCGAATCCCGGCGTTCCTGACATCGAAAACGAGATCCGGCGCTTCGCCTACAAAGTGGAAGCAGGTGCTGAATACGCGATCACGCAACCCGTCTTTGATCTGCGATTGCTCGAAGCTTTCCTCAAACGCATAGAAAGCTTCCACATCCCTGTCATCGCTGGGATCTGGCCGCTCACCAGCCTGCGCAACGCAGAGTTCATGAAAAATGATTTACGCGTCTCTGTACCCGATGACATCATGCTGCGGATGCAGAAAGCCGACACACCCGATCTCGCTCGCGCCGAAGGCATTGCCATCGCACAGGAAATGCTCTGCGAGGCTCGCCCCATGATCCAGGGTGTACAGGTAAGCGCGCCCTTCGGCAGGTACCCCCTAGCTATTGAAATACTCAGCGTCATCAGCCCTTGTTCCCAGGTTGAGGCACAAGCCATCCACGACAAACCATTCGAGAGGAGCGGCGTTGGCAACTTTTGAAGAGTCATTGAAAAAGCTGGACGAGATCGTGAGCGCACTCGAGAGCGGCAACCTGCCGCTGGAAGATTCGATCAAGCTCTTCGAGCAGGGTGTTCAACTATCCGCAAGCTGTAAGCAGGAGCTGGAAACTGCCGAGGGCAAAGTGCAGATCCTGCTCAAACAGCGCGACGGGTCGATGAAGGCAGAACCGTTTCCGGCAGCTCCGGCTGCAAAGAAGTAGCTGCCGACCCATCGATCCTCTTCTCAACGAATTCAACAATCTCGGTCGTCATGTACTCAGGCGATTGAATTTTGAAGTGAGGAACAGCCTCTACAAGCCTTTGCGAAACCCTACGCCACCGTGGAGCCAGACGCTCGCCTTCTTCACGCAGCAGGATGGCATCCGCCCGGTCCAGAAACAATCGTGCTGATTCCTTGAAGTCTGCCGTGCCCTGATCCAGAACGCTCAGGTACAAATCCGGCTTGAGGAAACCCATGATGCTGTTCGACTCGATGATCACGTTTTCTGAAGCAGCAATTTCCTTCCGGATGCGTGGCATTGCCGGCGCCAGGTTGCCAATGCGCGTCCGGACCCACAGGGATCGCACAGCTCCCGCAGCCAGAAAGCGTGCCGTATCCGTAGACGGGTCATAGCCTGCAGTATCCGGCCGCTCAAAACTGAATGCGACCGTATGTTCATCCGTCTGGCAATCGCACGGAGCGCCATTCGCCGTGCAAAATCCATGCCCGAACTGCGTGATCTTCATGGCCGTCCAGTGGCGATGGCGCAATTGCGCAATCAGCGACGCAACAGCTGACGTCTTGCCGACGTTTCGCGAATGTCCACCGATCACGATGACCGCCATGCTATTCGCCCTTCCCTTTGTCTGATGCAGGCCGGCTCAGCTTTGACAGCGTAGCCAGCTCCTTCAAATATTTCTTCAGCGGCTTGGCCGGAGTGCCCCAGAAAATCTGGTGCGGCCCGCGCAGATTCTTGTGCGGAAGGATGCCAGCGCCGCCACCAAGAATCACGTCCTCGCCAATTGTCACGTGATCGCCCATGCCAACCTGGCCGCCGAGAATCGCACCATCTCCAATCACGCAACTGCCCGAGATGCCCGTCTGCGACGCAATCACGACATTGCTGCCGATGCGGCAGTTGTGACCAACATGCACCAGGTTGTCGAGCTTGGTCCCTTTGCCAATCCGCGTCTCTTCAAGTGCTCCACGGTCGATCGTTGTATTTGCGCCAATCTCGACTCTGTCTTCAATCATCAGCGTTCCCTGCTGTGGAAACTGGAGATACTCGCCGCTCTCCGGATCACGAACATACCCGAATCCGTCCGCCCCTAAAACAGCGCCCGCATGAACGATCACATGGTCACCCAACGTTGTACCGGCATAAACCGTGACATGCGGATGAAGAACACAGTGGCTCCCGATCACCACGCCGCTGGCAATAAAACAGCCTGCTCCTATTGCTGTACCATCGCCGACCTTCGCGTCGCCGATCACTGCATGAGGCCCCACAGAGACATCGACGCCGAACATGGCGGACCGCTCAATGACAGCAGTGTTATGAATTATCCCCGCCACCTGAGCGCCCTTCAGGAAAGTGGCTGCGCGTGCAAACGCAAGCCTCGGATTTCCCACCCTGAGAATGGGAATACCGTGATCCTGCACACCAACTGTCAGCGGCGCAAGAATTGCGCCTGCTCTCGCATGAACCGCCGCCTCAAGTGACTCAACATGCTCGATAAACACCAGCGCATCCGGACCAGCATTGCTGAAGGCGGACACACGGCTGATCAGCACTTCGCCATAAGCAGGTTCGGAAAGCGTTCCACTCACTTCAACGGCGATGGAAGCCAGGGTCTTCATCACTCAACCAGTGTATGTCCCGTCGATGCGGTCTCGCCTTTCCCAACTGCAGCATGGAAGTCTCGCAGATTTTCCATGCTGCAGCCTCTTCCTCGCCAACGATCAAACAGACAGGTTAAGGATCCGATTCAGCCGCTGCACAAAGCTCGCAGGATCCTCAAGCGGCACGCCTTCCAGCAGCAACG
>CAZZUX010000190.1:0-3749 GCA_964657395.1 uncultured Ktedonobacteraceae bacterium | reverse complement strand
GCGTTGTCAAGGATCCAAGCGGCGCCGTTGTGCCGGGCGCCACCGTCACGCTCGTGGCTCCCTCTACCGGCCAGACGTTTACCGCGACCAGCGGCGGCGGTGGCGAATACCAGCTGACCCAGATCCCGCCGACGAAGTACACCATCACGGCCACTGCTGCCGGCTTCGGCACCCAATCGAAGACTGCGGAACTGCTCGTCAATCAGCCCGCCACAGTCGACTTCGCCTTGAGCCTCCAGTCCAACAACCAGGTCATTAACGTCACCGCCGCCGCAGAGACGCTGAACACCACTGACGCGTCGCTCGGCAATTCCATGAACAACCTCACTATCCAGTCGCTGCCAAGTGAGACCCGTAATGTTCCGGATCTGCTTTCCCTGCAACCGGGTGTCTTCTTCCTTCCCGTGCCTTCCGGCAATCCTAATCTGCAGGACAGTCGTAGCGGCGCTGTGAACGGTGGTCGCTCCGACCAGGGCAACATCACTCTCGACGGTGTGGATGACAATGACCAGGTGAATGGATTCGCCTTCACCGGTGTTTTGCGCGAGACCCAGGATTCTATCGAGGAATTTCGCGTAACCACGGGAGGGGCCAATGCCGATGCCGGCCGTTCCTCCGGTGCCCAGGTCAGCCTGGTCACCAAGTCGGGTACCAACAAGTTCCACGGCGCTGCCTATGAATACAACCGTCCCACTATTACTGTCTCGAATGACTTCTTTAACAAGCAGGGAGAACTCAACAGCGGCCTGGCCAACACACCTCCGAAGCTTATCCGCAATATTTTTGGCGGTGACCTTGGTGGACCCATCTTCAAGGACAAGCTCTTCTTCTTTGCCAACTACGAAGGCAGCCGGCTCGCCGAAAACACGCAGGTGACGCAGGTCGATCCGACTGCTACTTACAAGCAGGGGCTGATCCAGTACACCGGTGACATCCTGGATGCCAATGGCAATGTCACCGGCACGGAACTGCAGACGATCAGCACTGCACAGATAGCAACTCTGGATGCAGCGAACGGCTGCTCTGTCTGCAACACGCCGGCGTATATGCCGGGTCCGGGCGTCAATCCCTATGCGCTCGCCTACTTCAACTCCATGCCGACAGCGAACGGCAGCACGCAGGGAGACGGCCTCAACGAAGGTTCGTATTCATTTTCATCGCCAAACCCGAAGACCCTGAACACGACCATCGTTCGACTTGACTACAATCCGTCTCCGAAACATCGGATCTTTGGCCGCGGCAATCTGCAGAAAGACACCACTGGCGGTACTGAGCACTTCCCAGGTCAGGGGCCCTCCTACAGCCTGGTCGACAACACCAAGGGCATGACCTTTGGCGACACCTGGAGCATTTCGCCGAACCTGGTCAACGACGTTCGCTATGGATACATTCGCCAGGGTAACAGCAACATCGGTGTGGGGAGTGGTGATTACGTTGACTTCCGCTTTCTATCAACAACGAGCGCGGAAACACGCAGCACAATTGTGAGCGTGCCCGTGAACAACATCGTCGATAACCTGAACTGGACCAGGGGCAAGCACAATATCGAAGTCGGCGGGAACTGGCGCCTGGTGCACGAGAATCGCACCTCCACAAACAATTCCTTCAACAGCGCTACTTCCAATCCCTACTGGCTGGGTGGTTCGCCGCCGGATCCCTCCACTCTCGGGCTTGATCCTGTTGACAGCGGCTTCAGCAATTCCTATGAGATCGCCTACGCTAACCTCGTCGGCACGATTCCACAGGTTACGGATGACTACAACTACAAACTAACCAGTGCCACAACAGGGACGCTGCTGGGAGACGGTGCTTTTGTCGATCGCCATTTCAAAGCCAACGAATTTGAGTACTTCATCCAGGACTCGTGGCGTCCTTTCCCGAACCTCACTCTCACATTCGGCATTCGTCACACGATCCTGCAAACCCCCTACGAGACCAAGGGCCAGGAAGTGACGCCAACCATCGACACGCATACCTGGTACACGCAGCGCGAGATAAGTGCCTTGCAGGGCGAAGTCTATGAACCTGCCCTCAGTTTCGCCCCAGCCGGGCCTTATTATGGCAAGCCGGGCTTCTGGCCAAAGTCCAAGAACAATATTGCACCGCGCTTCGCAGTAGCCTATTCCCCGAATACCAAGACCTCGATCCGTGGCGGCTTCGGTATCTACTATGACCATTACGGTGAAGGTCTCATCAACACCTTTGATCAGAATGGATCGTATGGATTGAGCGGTCAGATCTCGAACGCCGCCGGACAGCAGCAAATAGCTACGTCGCCGCGCTTTACTGGTCAGCGGAATGTACCGGGCTCCATCAGCAGCGGACCTTTCGCCTCCCCCGTGGCCTATCCGTATCAGCCGGCTGTCTTCCCGGAAACGGGTAGCTTCGCTATCACCTGGGGACTCGACAGCAAGCTGAAGACGCCCTACTCCGAGTCGATAGACCTTTCAGTGCAGCGTGAACTGCCCAGTGGTTTCACACTGGAGACAGCCTATGTCGGCAGACTGGGACGTCACCTGCTGCAGAGCCTCGATCTCGCCGAGCCAGTGGATTATGTGGATCCGTCCGGCGGAGGAGACTACTACAGTGCAGCCTCACAGCTCTCGCGCCTGGTCGATGAAAATGGCGGGAATGCAAAGGCAACTGTACCTACCATTCCCTATTTCGAGCATGTCTTTCCCTTCATGGCCGGGACCTCGACCATCGGTCCCAGTGCGACCCAAGGTGTTTACAGTAATGAATGGGCACCCTACCGTGCTCAGTACGGCGCTACCACATCTCTGTCCGACATCGACTTCTACTGCTACTACGGTTGCCCAGGGGGCTACCAATCCAAGTTCTGGCAGAATCAGTTTTCGTCACTCTATGCCCTCTCGACTGTCGGGATGAGCTACTACAACGCGGCCCAGGTCACGTTGCGGCATCCTTCCAGCCACGGCTTCCAGGGTGACGTCAGCTATACCTACTCGCGTTCCATTGACTTCGGCTCTGATACAGAGCGCACTTCGGAATTTTCTAACGGCGTCGCGAATGCCCAGAGCGAAATCATCAACACCTGGAAGCCCTACCTGAACAGAGGTTTGTCCGACTTCAATACCACTCACCTGATCACTATCGACGGCGTGTACCAGCTGCCGGTCGGCCGGGGCGCTGCTTTCGCCAGTGGCTCCAATCGGTTCGTGGATGCATTCATTGGCGGATGGCAGCTCTCCAGTATTTTCCGCTTGACCAGCGGTCTGCCATTTTCTGTCAATGAACCTGGCTGGACGACGGATTGGCAGATCGAAGGCTTTGGTGTTGTCACTGGAAAGGTAAAGGTTCGAAAGCATTTTGACGCGACTGGAGAGCCGCAATTCTTCGACAACCCGGCCGCGATCAACCAGGGTGTCAGCACCGGCTCGCCTGTCCGTCTCCCGTACCCGGGAGAAGCAGGTCAGAGAAATGAGTTCATCGGCGATGGATACCTTGATCTCGATTCCGGCCTCACCAAGTCATGGGGACTGGGTGAATATGGCAAGCTGAAGTTCGCGTGGGAGGTATACAACGTGACCAATACCAACCGCTTCGATACGGGCGACGCCGCGGCTCAATTCAACACGGGTCTTACCTCTGGCACCCTGGGTGTTTCCAGCGCACTTCTCACCCAGCCACGTCGTATGCAGTTTTCACTGCGCTATGACTTCTAATCAGGCAACGTACGGCCCGGGCCTTGCCTTTAAAACCCGGGCTCAACCTTGTTTCTTCAGCTA
>CAZZUX010000189.1:0-3802 GCA_964657395.1 uncultured Ktedonobacteraceae bacterium | reverse complement strand
GTCGCGATCATCGCTGGCGAATTTGCCGCGCCCTGGTTTGTCAGCACATTCCTCAGCGGCTTCCAGTCCGATCCTGCCAAGGCCGCGCTCTGCGTCAAACTCTCACGCATCCTGCTCATCGCGCCCATCTTCTTCTTCGCAGGCGGCGTCTTCGGCTCCGTCTTGCTGGTCCGCAAACAATTCAACATCCAGGCCGTCACTCCGCTTATCTACAACCTAGGCACCATCCTTGGCGGAGTGCTGCTCTTCCACTATCTTGGCGTCTCGTCTCTCGCGATCGGAACAGTCGCAGGAGCCTTCTGCGGCCCATTCCTGATGAACGCCATCGGGGCTCATCGCGCTGGAATGCGCTACAAACCCATCCTCGAATGGGCAAACCCCGGGTTGCACGAATGGGTGCGCATGTCCATTCCTCTGATGCTGGGCGTATCGCTGGTCAGCGCTGACAACTGGATCATCAACTACTTCGCCTCGCACAACAGCGGCGACGTCTCCCTGCTTACCTACGCCAAAAGCCTGTTCGCTGCTCCCGTCTCGCTTGGACAGGCAGCCGGCGCAGCCTCTCTGCCCTTTCTGGCCACCCTCTACGGCAAGTCGCAGGCCGCCGGCGAGACGCGCGGCTTCTCCAATGCCGTCAACACTTCGGTCTCGCGCATCGCAGCCTTCTCCATTCTGCTTACCTCGCTCATGGTGGCCATGGCAGGCCCCTCGGTCGACCTGGTCTTCCGCGGCGGCCGTTTCGGGCAGGCAGAGGCGAGCCACATGGCTACCTTCTTCGCCATCTTCTCGTTCTCACTGTGCTTCTGGTCGGCTCAGGCCATCTATGCCCGGGCGTTCTACGCAGCCGGCAACACGGTCACACCGCTGGTCGCCAGCACCATCGTTACAGCCGTCGCCCTGGTCATCTATAAGCTGCTTTACGCTGGTTCAGGACCAGTCGGTCTCGCTTGCGCTTCAGACATCGGCATCGTGATCCAGACAGCCACGTTGGCGGTTCTGCTGCATCGACGCAGGATGGTCTCCGCCGCCGGCCTGGACTATCGCGAGCTGGGACGATCCCTGGTAGCCGCCGCCGCCAGCTACGCAGCACTGGCGCTCCTGATGCATGCCTGGCACCCTGTTCGCCGCATCAGCGAACTGGTGCTCCTGATCGCTGCCTCTATCCTTTGGCTGGCTATCAGCGGAGCAGTCCTTATGGCACTCGGCTCATCGCTCCCCGGACAGCTCACCAGCCGCTTAAGTCGAAGAGCCGCAGCCTGAATCCGTAAACCAAAAAGCAAATGGCCCCGCGCAAACGGGGCCATCTTTCCTGCCTGAGACCGTTTTGCCCCGAACCGGGGTGGCCGAAACCTTAAACCTGGACCGGCTTCTGTTCGGTGGACACGCCGTTGCCCGCCTTGGTCTCGCTGCTGCCGCCTGGCTTGCGGATATCGATGCCGCCCTTGAAGAAGGCACCGTCTTCAATGCTGATGCGCTGTGCCGAAACATCACCGGTCAGCGAACCTTCACTGCGGATATCAACACGGTCGCTGGCATTGATGTTGCCGCGTACCTTGCCAAGCACCACAACTTCGCGTGCGGAGATGTTCGCTGCTACCTGTCCGTTGCGGCCAACCGTGACCCGGTTCCCAGAAAGATTGATGGCTCCCTCGACCTTACCGTCGATGTACAACGACTCGGAACCTGTCACTTCGCCCTTGACCACCAGGCTCTTGCCGATCGTTGCCTGGTCTGCTGCTGCAGGGGTTCCCGCAGGCGCGCCGGGACGAGGGGTTGTCGGTTCAAAACTGGATGCTTGCGGTGTTGCCGGGCGTGCCGGTTCCGGAGTGGGGGCGGGGTTAGGACTGCCGGTCTGGTTCGGTTTCCACATCTCTCTCGCGTTTCCTTTCTCGTAATGCTTTTATATACCTGGATAACTCAATCCACCACGCGGGAAAATGTCGCCCGCCGGTGCGTCGGCAGGATCGAGTGCCAGGCGATAACTTGAATTGTCCGCCGGTAAATCTTGAGGATTTGCCAGCCTACCGCAAAACGGTATGTTTCTTGCATCTTACTCACCTCGCACTGCAATTTGCACGCATTCCTCTAATCTTTTCCCGGAGGGGCGTCACTGAAGCGATACGACCGATAGCCCTGGCGCAATCCTTCCTCCGCCTTCCCGCCGCAAACAGCAGAGGCGGATACAGCATGCGCAAACCATCGCGGCGATTAAACTTGTAGCTGGAGCGTCTTCTCACCCGTTGCCACGTCCCCACTCCAAACCCGGCCGCCCCGCTCCTGGCGCTACTCCTGACGACCGAGACTTGCTGCGCCGGATAGAGCGAGCCCCTGGCCAGCGCGCCGGCTACAAACAACTCGTCCGCGAAATGGGCCTGGGCGGCGGCCGCGAACGCCGCCTGCTGCTGGAGCATCTCGCCCGTCTCACCGCCAGCGGCAGACTGGTCAAGACAGAACGCGACCAATGGTCCCTCCCCTCCACTGCTAAAACCGCCGACAAACGGCAAAGCGGGGCCACCACAGCCGTCGGCGAAAACCTGATCGCCGGCAAACTCGACCTCCACCGCGATGGCTTCGGCTTTGTTCGCCCCCAGGATCGGGCTACTTCCGGCACCGACGACATCTTCATCCCACCAACTGAGTTGAACGGCGCCATGCAGGGCGACATTGTGCTCGTCTCCATGGGTCCGCCACGTTCGGACGGCCGCCAGCACGGCCGCATCCGCCGTATTCTCACCCGCAACAATCCCACCGTAGTCGGGCGCTTTCACTACGCCCGCGGTCACAACGCAGGACTCGGCGGCAACTACATCACCCCCATGGACGGCCGCATGGCCGATGCCATCGTGATCCCGCGCGGCATGGAACGCCCTGCGACCGCACACACGCCCCATCGCGTCCTCGGAACCGAAGCGGCCCGCCACGAAGAAGAATTGTTCGAAGCTGCGGCCCAAGTGGCCGACCTGGATAGCACGCTCGGCGAACAGAGTCTGGAGGGCCTCATCGTCGACGTAGAGGTCACCGATTGGCCAACTCCGACCCGCCCGGCACGAGGCCGAGTCATCGAGATCCTCGGCCACGAAGACGACTTCGGCGTAGACGTCGAAATTGTCATCCGCAAGCATCACCTGCCGCATGTCTTTCCAGAGATCGTCCTCGCCGAAGCTCGCGAAGTCGCCCATCTCGACCAGGAAGAAATCGATCGGCGCCGTGATTTCCGGAACCTGCCCATCGTCACTATCGACGGCGAAACTGCCCGTGACTTCGACGATGCCGTCATGGTCACGCCCCACGCCGACGGCACTTGGGAACTGCAGGTCCACATCGCCGACGTCGCCGAGTACGTGCAACTCGACTCCGCTCTCGATCTCGAAGCCCGCGTTCGCGGCAACTCAGTCTACTTCCCTGATCGCGCCATCCCGATGCTCCCGCAGGAACTCTCGACGGACATCTGCAGCCTGCGCCCGGATGAAGACCGACTCGTCCTCTCCTGTCTCATGCAGATCGATGCCGACGGAAAAATCACTTCCTACGAGATCACCGAAGGCGTCATTCGCTCCGCGCGCCGCATGACCTATACGCAGGTCCACGAAATCATCACTGGAAACGCCGCCGTCCGTGAGGACTTCCACGAGCTCGTCCCCGCCTTCGAGCAGATGGAACAACTCGCGCACATCCTCAATCGCAAGCGCGAACGTCGCGGCTCCATTGACTTCGATCTGCCCGAGCCCGTCATCCAGTTCGATCCCGAAGGCCGGATGACCGACGTAGTCCGCTCGGAACGCTCCTGGGCCAACCGCCTGAT
>CAZZUX010000188.1:0-3808 GCA_964657395.1 uncultured Ktedonobacteraceae bacterium | reverse complement strand
CGATGCCCATGATGAATTCTTTAATGTCGATAGCTCCGCTGCATCGTCCGCTAGCAGCACCCCGGGAGTGGGTATAGGCGAGAAGATCAGCAACTTTTTCCACTCATTGAGCGGCGGGGATGAACATGCCCACACCCACTATGCCAGCGGTGTCAATCAGGGTGGCGCTCTTCTGACGGTTCGTGCCGAAGATGAAGAGGCAGCAGAGGTTGCCGGCTTGCTTCATCAGTATGGAGCTCGAGAGATCGAAGACAGTTCTGAGCAGGCATCCGTGAGAGGCGCGGCAAATGACATAGCCGGAACCACGGCGATTCCCGTTGTTGAGGAGAATCTAGTGGTCGGCAAGAGAGACGTGGATCGTGGCGGCGTTCGCATCTACTCGCACGTGGTCGAGCGGCCCGCCGAAGCAGACGTTACCCTGCGGGACGAGCGTATCAACGTAGCTCGGCGTGCTGTTGATCGTCCTGCGACCGCAGCTGACTTCCAGAGCGGCAATGGCTCGTTTGAAGTGCGTGCGAGTGGCGAGGAAGCAGTTGTTGGGAAGACCAGCCGCGTCGTTGAAGAAGTGACTGTGGGCAAGCAGGCCACGGAGCACACCGAAGCAGTGCGCGATACGGTACGCAAAACAGAAGTCGAAGTCGAGCAGGTGCCCGGCGAGTTCACCTCTACGAAGCGGTAATCACTAACTATTACCTGCACGGCGGCTGTTGAGGTCGCCGTGCAGCTTTCATCAGGAACAGAGACCAAATTGAGCGACGCCATAGAACAACTCGAGCCATCGCACGGGACATCAACCCTGATTGAGGCAGGATCCCCAATCAGCAATATTGTGACTGCCTATGGGCAGCTTGATGAATCGAAGGCGGAGACAGAGTTCTGCTTTCCCGATGGTCGAGTCATTCGCATCTCGACCGCTGATCTTCTGAAAGCAGATGCCAGGCTCTCTCTAAATCGAGCGGCGGCTGTCGGAACCGAGCCACCGGTGGTTATTCCTGTACTGGAAGAACGCCTTGAAGTTACTACGAAGATCGTCGAAACAGGTAAGGTCGTGCTCGAGAAGCACATAGACGAGTATCAACAGGCACTGGACGAGACCTTAGCAGTCAGAACTTTCGAGATCGAGCATGTTCCCTTGAACCAGGTTGTGGCGGACGCACCGTCGGTTCGCCAAGAGGGCGACACCACTATCTATCCGATCGTCGAGGAACGCCTTGTACTGACGAAGGAACTTGTTCTGAGAGAAGAAGTGCGTGTGACCAGGCGCGATACGGAGAAGCGCGACACTCGTGTCATCACCTTACAGAGAGAAAGTGTCACAGTGAACCGGGTCACTGTAGATGGGTGAACCTGGCTCAAGTCGCACTCGCGTTTTGTGTCGTATTGCCTGCATCGTGCTTTTCCCTCTTCTTCAGTCAACTATCGTGTGTTCACAGACTTTGCGGGCCTCGAACGAGCTCCGTCGATTCGTTGAGAATGGGATCGACGCTCCACAGCCTCAGTCGTCCTCAACGACAGCCACGCCGCAAAATGGCGGGCGAGAGGATCAACAGGCGCAGACCCAACTCAAGCAACAGGAACATCAGCGCGTGCTGGGAGTGATGGCTACCTTCAACACTACCCGGAACAGAGAGGCGGTTCCTCTTACGCCGAAACAGAAGTTTCAGCTGTTCTATAAGAGCGCTACCGATCCATGGCCATTCGGTCTGGCAGCCTTCGTCGCCGGCATCGATCAGGCAGAGAACAGCTTCCCTGCTTACGGCCAGGGTGTGCAGGGATATGCTAAACGGTTCGGCGCTTCCTATGCTGACTACTTTACTGGCAACTTCTTCGGCAATGCCGTGTTGACGAGTGTCCTGCGTGAAGATCCTCGGTACTTCCAGAAGGGCGAAGGCAGCACTACAAGCCGTGTCCTCTGGGCCGCGTCAAGCACCGTGTGGTGCAAGCGTGATCGTGGCACCTGGGGATTGAACTACGCTAATGTCGTCGGCAACCTGCTCGGAGCTGCTGTCTCGAACCTCTATTACCCAGCAGCTGACCGCACTGTTGGAGGCACATTCGAACGCGGATTGACGGTCTCGGCAGAGGGCATTATTGGCGCTGAGGTGATCGAGTTCTGGCCGGATATCGTGCGTCATCACAGACGCAAGCAGATGCTGAATCCAAATACTGCGCAAGGCGTCGACTCAAGGCAGTAGCGCAGAAGCTTGAAGATCAAATACGGTCTCGAGGCGTAGTGCGTCATTGATACACCTGTGATCGCCAGTGAGCTGCTACCCACATTCCTGTACAACAACAGTATGGCGAAAAAGAAATCGCGTGTTGGGCCGCATGAGAGAGCAGCGACACTCGCGGCGAAACGCGACGCAAAGATGTCGACGTCAGCTCATGCGTATGTCCGTGGAAACACCAAACAATTCTACAAATGGCTACGCACGAAGGCTGGAAGAAGTGTCCCCCAAGGGCCGCCTGTATGGATTTGTGGAGACTGCCATGTAGGAAATATTGGTCCGCTTGCTGACTCCGAAGGCAAGATAGAGATCCAGATCCGAGATCTCGATCAAACCGTCATCGGGAACCCGGCGCATGACTTAATTCGACTTGCACTTTCATTAGCGACTGCTGCAAGAGGTTCTGATCTGCCTGGCCTTACTGTTGTTGCCATGTTGGAGCAAATGATTGAAGGGTATGAAGAGGCCCTTTTAGCTCCTGCCGAAGCCTCCAAAATTAGTGATGCCGATGGGCTCGCGCCTATCCGGTCAGTTCTCGATCGCTCCCATCGACGTGAATGGCAACATCTCGCAAAAGAGCGAATCGAGGATGTGAAACCCCAGATTCCGCTCGGTGATCGCTTTTGGAGACTTGATGACGAAGAGCATGCTGCTATCACTACCCTGTTCGAAGACGAAGCTTTGATCGATAAAGTGACGAGCTTCAAAGGGCGGAAGAAGGACGACAAGGTAGAGGTTCTCGATGCCGCTTATTGGATGAAGGGTTGCAGTTCTCTTGGCCGACTTCGCTTTGCCGTATTGCTGGGGATCGGCGC
Source organism: uncultured Ktedonobacteraceae bacterium (assembly GCA_964657395.1). Lineage (GTDB taxonomy): Bacteria > Acidobacteriota > Terriglobia > Terriglobales > Acidobacteriaceae. Next base: position 765 of record CAZZUX010000188.1, on the reverse strand, counting down.
GAGAAAGAAGGTTGACTACTGCTTGATCGATTTGAAGGAAGCTACCACGGCAGCCGCTCCACAACTTGCAGTTCAGGACGTTGAGAATCAAGCTGATCGAGTCGTGAAGGGGGCTCGTAACCTTTCACCAAATCTAGGTAACCGGATGATGGCCGTCTCCTTGCTGAAGCGGTCTATGGTGATGCGCGAGTTAATGCCGCAGGACCTTAAATTCGATCTTGATCGGCTTACGAAAGATGAGGCCGTTGCTGCTGCGCGCTACCTTGCAGCGGTTGTTGGCAAAGCTCACGGACGGCAAATGGACTCCGGAACAGTGAAAGCATGGTCCCGAGAGCTCAAGAAGCATCGTACAAGCAATCTGGATGCACCTAGTTGGTTGTGGTCAAGTGTTGTCGCCCTCATTGCAGAACACGAGGTGGCTTACCTGGAGCATTGTCGCCGAGTTGCAGCTACAAATCATTCCTAATCGAGCTCTCGGCGCAGTCCACAAGCTATGGACGAATACTCCTTCGTTCCTTATTCGGCCATAGTTCCGGACGATACACACGGCGGCGCCGATCCAAGCCGCACTGACAGGCTCCCTCTGCTCGCACTATCCAAGACCGTCGTGTCAGCCTCAAACTCAATTGCACAGATGAATGAAGTCCTGTGCAAGACTTTCTACAAAGGCATCGATCTGAAAAGACTTAGCATCTTTAGCTATGGATTAGAGACAAGCCATGCTGGAATCTGACGAAGAGAGTATTCGTTGCCTGAAAAAGGCAT
>CAZZUX010000187.1:0-3848 GCA_964657395.1 uncultured Ktedonobacteraceae bacterium | reverse complement strand
TTGAAAACGACTTTGAAGAGGTCGTCTTTCCGCAACATCCCCTCCTCGGTGACATCAAGCGCATCCTTGCGGACTCCGTCCTTCCGGACGAGCAGGCCCTGTATACAGCGTTATCCGGTTCCGGCGCTTCCTTGTTCGGACTTTACGGTTCGGAGAAGGCAGCAGCAGCAGCCCTGGAGCGTCTTGCGATGAAAAGCGTGCGCGGTTTGAAGACCGTGACGCTGAGTCGGAAGCGCTACTGGGAAACGGTATTCGTGGAGTAACGATTCGAGCCGGTGCGTTTGCCGTCTCGCAATGTTGGGCGATCGACTAATGGTAGGTCAAGTGCCTTTGACGCACTTTGTCTAGGTTCGAATCCTAGTCGCCCAGCCAAGTTTGTACCGGGGTCAATGGTGTCATCATCTGTCGCGGAGAAACTGCCGCGACGTTCAATTGGAATGCAGGAACAACCAATGCCAACCAGCTTGGAAGGACCCCATGAAAATCGAAGCCCGAAGTGAAGTTGTGCCGACAACGACCGACCACGTAAAGCTCGAACCCGCGCAGCCGCCAGCTGTTACCGCTGGTGATGGCGCGCGCCACGACAGGGCAAAGCCTGCTCCGGAAAAGAAGCGTCAGAGCCGGTTGAGCGAGGATCGGCGCTTCAAGATTTTCTCCGGCTCCGCCAACCGTCCGCTGGCCGAAGAGATCTGCAGCGAGCACCTGGGCGTGCCGCTGGGCGAGACCAAGATTCAGCGCTTCGCTGACGGCGAAATTTACTTCCAGCTGCTTGAGAACGTACGCGGCGTGGATGTCTTCGTCGTGCAGCCGACCTGCTGGCCAGTCGATCAGAACCTGGTCGAACTTCTCATCATGATCGATGCACTCAAGCGCGCATCGGCAGGCCGCATCACGGTCGTCGTTCCGTATTACGGGTATGCCCGGCAGGATAGAAAAGACCGTCCGCGGGTCGCGATCTCGTCCAAGCTGGTGGCCGATCTTCTGACCACGGCAGGCGCCAATCGAGCATTGTTCATGGACCTGCACGCCGCCCAGATCCAGGGTTTCTTCAACATCCCGGTCGACCACATGTTTGCGTCACCGGTGATGGTCGGGTACTTCCGCGAAATGAACCTGCCAAACCTGACCGTCGTCTCACCCGACGCCGGCGGAGTGGAGCGGGCAAGATTTTTTGCAACAAAGGTAAGTGCACCGCTGGCCATTGTTGACAAGCGGCGCACCGACATCAACGTGACTGAAGTGATGAACGTGATCGGCGACGTACGCGGGCGCACCTGCCTGATCATCGACGACATCATCGACACGGCGGGCACGCTGGTGAAAACAGTTGACGCGCTGCTGGACCAGGGCGCTACCGAAGTGTATGCATGCGCTTCCCACCCGGTGCTCTCCGGACCGGCGATTGAGCGCATAGCCAACTCGCGGCTGAAGGAGCTGGTCGTCAGCAACTCCATTCCGCTGCGGGACGAGGCGAAGAAAGTCGCCAAGATCAAGGTTCGATCGGTAGCCGGCCTGCTGGCAGCCACCATCGAAAGTATTCACATGGAGACCAGCGTCAGCTCGCTCTTCAGCTAACCGCCTGCTCGCAGGCCACAACAAAGGGAGCGGCCAACTGCCGTGCCCGACAAAGGAAAGAAGACCATGGCAACAGCAACCGAAGAAGTTTCCGCAGTACCCCGCGAGGGCAAGTTCAACAAGAATGCCGCCCGCCGCGTCCGCGTAGCCGGCAAGATTCCCGGCGTTATCTATGGCGCGAAAGAGCCCGCAGTCGCCGTTGAGCTCGACCCCAAGCAGATGCAGCGCATCCTGCATTCCGAGACCGGCCACAACACTATCTTCGACGTTTCCATCAGCAATGGCGCGCGCGTCAAGGCCATGATCGTCGACTGGCAGTATGAGCCGATTAAGGACCGCCTCATCCACGTCGACCTCAAGCGGATCGCCATGGACAAGGCGATGCGCGTCGAAGTGCCGATCGTTCTCGAAGGCGTCCCCATCGGCGTCAAGAACGAAGGCGGCGTCCTCGAACTGGTCCTCCGCGAAGTTGAAATCGAGTGCCTCCCGGGTGACATTCCCAGCTCCATCACAGTCGACGTATCGAACCTGGCCCTCAACGACAGCATCCGCGTAGCCGACCTGCCGCACGGCGGCAAGTTCAAGTTCATCTCGGAAGAAGACGAGACCGTCGTCCACGTCGTAACCATCCGCGAAGAAGCAGTAGAAGACGTAGCCGCAGTTGCATCCGCCGGTCCGGCAGAACCGGAAGTAGCGAAGAAGGGCAAGACCGACGCACCGCCGGAGGCAGCAGCGCCGGCCAAGGGAGCCAAGAAGTAGGCTTTGTCTTCCTTTACAGATCAGCTTGGAGCCGACGCTCCAGGCGCAACCAAACAGCGGCGTTCCTTCCTGGTCGTGGGTCTCGGCAACCCTGGGCTCGAGTACCAGTGGACGCCGCACAACGTAGGGTTTCTGGCGATCGATCGACTGGCCGAACGGGCCGGTGTACGAGTGGACAATCGTCGTTGCAAATCGCTGACAGCGACTGCAACGATTCTCGGACACGCCGCTGTTCTGGCCAAGCCGGAAACCTTCATGAACCTGAGCGGTACCGCAGTCCAGGCCCTGGCACGGGAGTTCACGATCGATCCCGTGCAAGGCCTGGTCGTGATCTACGACGACCTGGCACTCTCCTTTGGCGCAGTCCGCGTGAGGGAGCGCGGCAGCTCCGGCGGTCACAATGGTGCGAAGTCGATCATCGGTGTGCTGCAGCGGGAAGATTGGCCGCGCATCCGCATCGGCGTAGGGCCCGATCCGTTAGGCGGACGGGATGAAGCAAGGCGCAGTGGCAAGGATTATTTGCTGACGCCCATGAAGAAACAGGATCTCGTGATCCTGGATGAGACTTTGGACCGCGTAGTCGAGGCGGTCGAAATGGTCATCACCCGCGGGGTGATGGTCGCGATGAATGCATTCAACCGGCGGGAGCCAAACAGCCCGGCCGGCGGGTAAACGCAGCAGCAGTAAAGAGCAGTAGCGGTAAAGAGCAGCAGCAGCAAGGAATACAGCAGCGGTTCAGGCGCCCTCGAGCGCGGTCCGCAGGAAGACAGGAAGCATGGCAGATCAACGGAAGTATGAAGTTCTCTTTATCGTTCGCCCTGATGTGGCAGAAGAAGATGTCGACAAGCTCATCCAGGGCCTGGAAGCGACCATCACAGGCGGAGGCGGTGTTCTCGCCTCGACCGAAAAGCTGGGTCGCCGCAAGCTCGCTTACATGGTTCAGAAATTCAACGACGGCAATTTCATCCTGTTCCACATCGAGTCCTCCGGCGCGCTCATCGCCGAAGTGGAGCGTCGTCTTCGCGTTCTCGAGCCCGTCATCAAGTTCATCTCGGTACGCATGGATGAAGAAGAGAAGCGCGCCAACAAGATCAAGGCACTGCGGGCGAAGCGCGTCAAGATCAGCGCCCAGCCGACGCAGTCCTCGGTAGCCGCACCAGCGCCGGTTGAAAGTGAAGTACCGGCCGCAGTGGAATCGACGCCCGTCACGGCGTAGTCGCAAACTTTATCGAACACACGCCCGGCAGCCGCTCCTTTGAATGAAGAAGTGAAGCAGCGAAGCAGCCCGGCCATCGCTACCGCGAGGCGGAGCGAGAAGGAAGGAAACACAATGGCTGACGAAACCAGCACACAGGCAGCACCGGCCGCAACTGAGCAGCCGGCTCGTACCTACACTCCGCGTGAAGGCAGCAGCGGTCCCCGCGAAGGCGGCGGCCCCGGTGGTCCTCGCCCTGCAGGCCGTGGTCCCGGCGGTCCCGGCGGACGCAAGTTCTTCCGTCGCAAGAAGGTCTGCA
>CAZZUX010000186.1:1314-3965 GCA_964657395.1 uncultured Ktedonobacteraceae bacterium | reverse complement strand
AATTCGTCCAGCATTCCCGGCGTCCAGTCCGACCCATACACCTCAAGCGAATCGCTGAACACGGAATACGGTGGCCGCGCAGAAAATGCCGTCATCAGCGGATCCGCCACATCGCGCAAATGATGCTGCACCGCATCCCGGGAAAAATGATCCAGCACAAATCCTTCCGCTCCGTAAGCCGCGCGCTTCACCTGCTGCCCTGTCCTGCTCGCAACAAAAAACGTCACACTCCTGTCACCATCAGCAGCACCCTGCAACACTAACCGCGGACTTCCGACAGCTGGCAGCGCCACCATCGCAGGCTTTGATCCCGGCCCGGCCGCAACAAATGCAGCCTCCAGCGACTCACCCGCACCCAGCGCAGGCATCGCGACCGACGTCTCACCAGCCGCTGCACGCACCGTCTCCAGATGCAGCGCACCAGCCGCCTCCGTCACCGGCGTATGCGGCCCACCGTACGGCCATCCACTTGAAAGCGTCAGGCTGACACGAAGTCCAAGCTTCGCCGCCTCCTCATTCACATAGCGCACGTTGTCGAGAAACTCTGCGGAGAGATAAGGCTCGTTATGAAAGCCCGTCTGCGGATCATCCAGCGCCAGCGGATACACCGGCTGTATTTCAAACCCGCCGATCCCTCCAGCCTTCATCTGCTGCATCTCGCGCAGCAGCTCAGGCTTCGTCACCGCCGGACCAAACCACCACCAGCGCATCATCACCCGCGCGTCCTGCTCGCCGGCTTCAGGCGGATTCCGAAATCTATCTTCGAAGCTCTGGCCAGACGCTGATGCAACTAGCAACCATGCTCCTGCGCACCATGCCGCGATCCACTTCACCGGCTTGCAGTTGGCTCTCAGGCGTTGATCAACCTGAGACTTTCATCCGCAGTCTCATCGATCTTCAGCAGTCGATCCACCCTGGTCATCGTTAGCAGATCGCTCAGTCGATGACCCACGCCGGCTATCCGCATCGCGCCGCCCTTCGACTCCAGCACTCCATTGGCATGCATCAAAAATCCCAGGCCGGAACTATCAGCATGCGTCACACCTGATACATCCACCACCAGCCGCATCACGCCATCTTCTATCAACTGGCGCACCTGCGAATCGACCAGGCTCAGGCTGCTGCCCAGGTTTAAAGCACCACTCAGGCGAAGAATCGCAGTCGCTTCACCCCGGCGTTCTATTTGTGATTCAAGCGGCATGGCCCGCATACTAACAGGGCCATGCCGCTCAGGCACACGTCAAATTTCAAGACTTCCGGCTTTACTTCAAAGCAGTAGCACTCGCGGCAGACAGATGATCGAAATTCAGGATGGCATTGAACACCAGTCCATACGTCCCGATCGTCTCGCCCCGGTACACAGGATTGTTTCCAAACAGCAGCACATTTCCCTTGCCCAGGTGCGCATCCACCACCACCGCATGCTCCGCAATCGCATCGCCCTTGTCGAGCAGGCCGGCAATCAACAGCTTCTTATTGTCGGCAAAGCGAACAATCACATCCGGCCGCATAGCTTCAGGGATCACGTAAGGATTGTGCCGGCTCTGCTCCTCATTCAACGGCACAGCTTCCCACGGCTTCACATCCGGCAGCGCAGGCGGCTCTTCGCTCGCACGTCCTTCCGGCGCATCACTGTCATCCGGACCTCCACGGCCCGTCACTCGCTTCTCTTTTCCTTTCGTCGGCAAACCATTACTGCCCGTCGTTAGGTTGCTCACGGTGAATGCCATGCCATCTGCGCTGTACACCGCCAGGTCCGCAGAATAGCCGGCCGCAACCGGGCTCTTCGCATCGACAATCGTCGCGGCCAGCACACTCCCCACCACCTTCACATCCTTTGCCGGCGCCGCAAATACGCCGGGCGCCAGCCCCTCATCCATCGCAAACTGCGCCGTATCTTCCGACGTAATCAGCAGCCCGCCGCCCTCCACAAACTCCTTCAAGTGCTCAACGCCGGCAAAGCTCAATCCCGGTCGCATATCGTCTGTCGAATCCAGCTTTCCAATATTCGGCGTCAGCTCTGTCGTCTTCCACGGAACCGCATTGCCCCACATCGGCATGCCGCTGACGATGCGCTGGCTATTCGCACGTCCGCCAACAGGCGCAAACACAATCACGTCATACTTGCTGCGCAGGTCACCGGTCGTCGCAACCGTCTGCGTGCTGATGTAGTCATACGGCACCTGCAGCCGATCGAACGCCTGCCGCCACCAGCCCTCGGTCTGCGTCGCCAGCCACGTGTGCATGAACGCAATCCGTGGCAGCTTCGCCGCATGCATCGCCACCGAAGGAGCCTCCGCCACACACGTCGCCTGCAGCTGCAGATTCTTCAGCACTGGCCCAAGCTGCTCACTGCCCACACCGCTCACCATCAGCGACCCCGCATGAAAATGCGTGCCACTCACATCCGCCGCCGCATCCAGGATCTCGATCTTCGCCGACTTCTCCGCATACGCCAGCGCCGCCAGTCCCACCTGGCCCGTGTTATCGACCACGCACACCTGTCCCGCTCCATTCAGCGGCTTCCAGTCAGCACCTAACTCATCCACCTTCGTCATCGGCGCCGACAGGATCGACGCATCCGTCACCCGCGTCACACCCGCGCCAAACAGGTCTCCGAACGACCATCCCGTATCGTCATACGGATGTTT
>CAZZUX010000186.1:0-1214 GCA_964657395.1 uncultured Ktedonobacteraceae bacterium | reverse complement strand
TCATCCGGATCCAGGATGCGCCGCTCCGTATCCGCACCACCATTGCCGAACGTCTCGTACAAACGGCTGATCCCGTTATGCATGCCCGCCAGGAACATCAGGTAGCCCGGACTCCACGTATCAAAATCGCCGTGCGTGAACACTCCCGGCATGCCGAGATTCTGCATCTGGGCCACGTTGTTCCAGCCCAGCATCGCCCACTCATCCGCCAGCATCGGATCAATCCACGCGTTATACGGTCCATCGCCCACCGTATTGTCATAGAGGAACGGCACCGACTCGTGCAGGTCATGCAGCACCTGCGCATGGAAATCGATATACGTGTGCAGAATATTGTTGGTCAGGTTCAGCGTCATCGCCATGGCGTCGCGATTGTTATCGTGCGCTACGTAATGTCCCCAATACAGCAGCCGCGGCCACTCCTGACCCGGATGCGCCTTGTGCCACTTGTAAATGTCCACCATGCGGTCGCGCCCATCCACCTCGACCACCGGCGTAATCAGCACCACCATGTGCTTCCGTATGTACTGGATGTACGGCGAATTATCCACTGCCAGCCGATACGCCAGCTCCATCAGCGCAGTCGGCGCACCCGTCTCCGTCGAGTGGATCGTGCCCGTGATGTAGTACACCGGGAACGATTGCGTCACCAGCGCCTGCGCCTTCGCATCGTCCATGCCGATCGTGCGCGGATCCGCCAGTTGCGCCAGTCGCGCATCATTTTCTTTCATCTTCTCGATGAGCGAAACATCGCCGATCGCCGCCGCAATCATCTCGCGGCCTTCTTCCGTCTTGCCGATACTGAACACCTTCACCCGCGGCGTACTCGCAGCCAGCAGGCGAAAGTACTTGTAGACATCCTCGGCATACGGCAGCATGTCCGGCGCCCCAGCAATATCGCCCAGCACCTTCGCGGGCGTCGGCACCGTCGACGAAGCCGTCAGATAATCCGTAAGACTCGAGTTGAAGTCCGGCTCGGTCGTATCTTTCTTGATCGCCGCCGTATACGCCTGGTCAATCGCCTGCTTCGGATCGCGTGCAAACTGCTGCTGCATTGCCTCCGGCGTCTGGGCCTGCGCATCAACTGCCATGACAAGCAACAACAACGCGAGACATACTCGTAGGTGGAAACAGGACATGCAAGCCTCTTGCAAAATGGGGATTGGCACAGCAGACCACACGAACGGAGGCGCGGACGCGGCATCTCCAGACAA
>CAZZUX010000185.1:0-4053 GCA_964657395.1 uncultured Ktedonobacteraceae bacterium | reverse complement strand
GATCGCCGTCCATCGCCAGGATGTAGTCGCCCTGCGCATGATCAAACCCGGCAGCGAGCGCCGACGTCTGACCGAAATTCCGGCGCAGCTTCACCACCAGGATGCGACTATCGACAGCCGCAATCTCTTCCATCAGCTTGTAACTGCGATCGTTCGATCCATCATCCACCAGCACCAGCTCGAAGCTCTCACCCACCTGTTCCATCACGTCCTTCACGCGATCGTAGAGGGCTGTCACGTTTTCTTCTTCGTTGTGGAACGGAACGACAATGGAGTACTTGGGCATACCCTGATTATAGGCGTTTCAACAGATTTCATCTCAAATCTGTAATGACATCAAAGGCACCGATGTGTCTGCTCTCAGGCCAGTAGTTCCTCAACTACTGCCGCCGCCCGCTCACAAGCTGCCCGGTCCACATCATGGTGCGTCACCAGCCGAACCGACTGCGGCCCAGTCGTCCCAGCCAGCACTCCCTGCTCTTTCAACCGCGCGACAAACCCGCCAGAGTCACCCCCGCCTTCAGGAAGGTGGAACAGCACAATATTCGTCTGCACTCCTTCGAGATCAATCTCGGCCCGCGTCTTCGCGATCCGCCCCGCCAGGAACCGCGCATTGGCATGATCCTCGCGAAGACGTCCCACCATCTTCTCCAGCGCAATCAACCCGGCGGCAGCCAAAATCCCGGCCTGCCGCATCCCCCCGCCCAGCGCTTTCCGGAACGACCTCGCCCGATCGATATCCTTCCGGCTGCCAACCAGCACCGAGCCCACCGGCGCACAAAGTCCCTTCGAAAGACAGAAGTTCACTGTCCGGAAGCCGCTCGTCAGCTTCGCCACCGGGATGCCAAGTGCAGTCGCCGCATTGAACACCCGCGCTCCATCCAGGTGCACCGGCAGCCCCAGCTTCCCCGCCTCATGCCATATCTCCTCAAACACCTCCAGCGGCGAAACCGTTCCGCCCGCCATATTGTGCGAGTTCTCCAGCGAGATCAGCCCTGTCTGGGCCCGGTAGTAAATCGGCGGAGCAATCGCCCCCCGAATAAGCTCCCACGTCAAAATCCCGCGTTCGGCAGGCACCGTCCTTAAGTGGCAGCCGGAGAAAGCCGAGACCATCCCCATCTCCCAGTCGACAATGTGCCCTCGCGCCTCGCAGATCACTTCCTGGCCATGCTGGGTGTGCAACCGAATCCCGATCTGGTTCCCCATACTGCCGGTCGGCACAAAGATCGCAGCTTCCTTCCCGAACACCTCGGCAGCCTTCGCCTCCAGCCGATTGACCGTCGGGTCCTCGCCATACACGTCATCCCCGACCTCGGCCTCGGCCATGGCTTTCCGCATCTCCGGCGTAGGCTTGGTAACCGTATCGCTTCGCAGATCGACCACCGGCTGTACATCCTCTAGACCCTGCAAAGTTCTTCATCCCCCACTTCAAGTATCGCCCGAAACACTTCATTCGAAAGCAGCTTACCCCGCTTCGTCAGCCAGACCGTTTCGGCACCCATCCCAATCAGACCAGCATCCCCAAGCTCTAGCAGCGCTGGCAAAAAAGCATCCACCGACTCCGCTCCAAACTCTTCTCGCAGCCCGCTCAGAGAAACTCCTTCATTCAGCCGAAGCCCCAGGAACCAGGCTTCCTCCAACTCCGCGCGGCCAGTCAGCCATTCCGCTTCCCAGGCCTGCGCGCCCACCAGAAACTCCGCCAGGTCATCGTCGTACCCGAACCGCATCGCCCTGCCCGCAGCAGACCGCAGCATCGAATGCGCATCCAGGCCGACGCCGAGATAAGGCTGCCGCAGCCAATACTTCAAGTTGTGCTTTGACTCTCGCCCGCAAATCGCGAAGCTCGAAATCTCATACTGACAAAGGCCCCCACCAGCAAGTCGCGCAGCCGCCTCCTCGAACATCGCCGCGATCGTGTCATCGTTCGGAACTGCTCCGGAGTGGTACCGCGCCCCACCCGCCAGCATCTCCTTGCCCAGCCGGGAGTCATCATCCACCTCCAGCATGTACACACTGGCGTGCTCTACTCCCGTCCCAGCCAGCACTTCTAGGGATTTCCGCCACGAAGCCAGCGTCTGGTGCGGCAGACCTGCAATCAGGTCGACATTCAGCCGGCGAATCCCGGCCGCCCTCAATCGCTCAAGATCGCACAACGCAGTCACACGGTTGTGCAGCCGGCCGCTCGTCGCCGCTTCCCGGTCCACAAACGACTGCACCCCGAGACTCACCCGGTTCACGCCGCATTCCACCATCGCGGCCAGCACGGCATCGTCGATCTGCCCCGGCGCACACTCCATCGTGATCTCGGCCTCGCCTGTCAGCCGAAACTCCTGCCGGATCGTCGCAAACAACTCACGCAGCAACTCAGGCTCAAGAACACTCGGTGTTCCTCCGCCCAGGTAGATCGAATCCACAGTCCCGGGCAATTCAGCCCCACATGCCTCAGCCTGCGTGCACGCACCCCGCAACTCTTCACATACCCGCTCCACATACCGGCCATGCTGCGATGCCGGATACACCCCGGACGCAAAATTGCAGAAGGTGCACTTCGACCGGCAGAACGGCACCGAAATGTAGAGTCCAAGAGCCTCTGTCACACCTCTATAGTGACATCGTTTGGAACCAATAAGCCGCCACAGCTGCATACGCTGGAAACGACTGTTCCAGATAGGAACCACTCCTCTCCAGGACGATCCGAAATCAGCCGGTAGAATAGAAGTGGCGATGGCAACAGCAGCGAAGGACGCAAAACAGGACGAGCAGAAAGCAAAACCGGCAGACACCAAGCCGGACGAAGAGGTTCTTGGCAAGGCCTACGACGGCCGGCTGATGCGCCGCCTCATCACCTACCTGCGCCCCTACAAGCTGCAGGCCGGCATCTCCATCGTCGCCGTCCTGCTCAAAGCCGGTGCAGACGTGGTCGGGCCCCTGCTCACCAAGGTCGCCATTGACCAGTACATGTCCGCGCGCAGGCCGGCCCATCCCATCTTCCTCGCCAAATACCTCAGCCCCGACCCCGTCACCGGCGTCACGCAGATCGCCATGCTGTACCTCGGCATGCTCGCTCTCAGCTACGTCCTCGAGTTCGTCCAGACCTACCTCATGCAATGGACCGGCCAGAAGATCATGTTCGATCTGCGCTCGCAGATCTTCCGCCACCTGCAGCGCATGCACATCGGCTTTTACGATCACAATCCCGTAGGCCGCCTGGTCACCCGCCTCACCAGCGACGTTGACGCGCTTAACGAGATGTTCACCTCCGGCGTCTTCGCCATCTTCGAAGACGTCTTCGTCCTGCTCGGCATCGTGCTGGTCATGCTGCGCATGAGCTGGTGGCTCGCACTCATCACCTTCGCCGTCCTGCCGCTCATCCTGCTCATCACCCGCGTCTTCCGCAAGCATGTGCGCGACTCCTACCGTCGCATTCGCTCCGCCATCGCTCGCATCAACGCCTTCACGCAGGAGCACGTCAGCGGCATGACGATCGTGCAACTGTTCAACCGGCAGGACCGCGCCTTCTCCGACTTCAAGGCCATCAACCAGCAGCACATGGACGCGTTCAAGGACGCCATCCTCGCCTATGCCCTCTACTATCCCGCAGTCGAGCTCCTCAGCTCCATCGCCATTGCCCTCGTCATCTGGCTGGGCGGCGGCGGTGTCATCCGCGGCACTCTGACGATCGGCATCCTCGTCGCCTTCATCCAGTACGCCCAGCGCTTCTTCCGCCCCATCCAGGACCTCAGCGAAAAGTACAACATCCTTCAGGCCGCCATGGCGGCCAGCGAGCGCGTCTTCAAGCTCATCGATACCCAGCCCGAGATCGTCTCACCCTCCGATCCCGCACCCGAAGCCTCCCGCCAGCAATCCGGCAGCGTTGAGTTCCGCAACGTCTGGTTCACCTACCAGCGTCTCTCTCTTGAAGAAGAGGCCCACGCCCGCACCGTCCTCGATCGCGGCGACCCGGATGAAATCCGCGAACTCAGCAGTAGCATCGAGTGGATCCTTCGCGGCGTCTCCTTCACCATCGAGCCCAACCAGACCGCCGCTATCGTC
>CAZZUX010000184.1:0-4326 GCA_964657395.1 uncultured Ktedonobacteraceae bacterium | reverse complement strand
TAAAAATCCCCGTCGCATTCACCACCACATTTGCGCCCAGGTCGAACGTATCTCCTGTCTCTCCATCCACGGCAACAACGCCGTTAATGAACCCATCGGCATCCTTGCGCAACTCTGTCACCGCGCAATAATTCAGAACCGTCGCTCCATGGTCCGCCGCCGTCTCCATCAAATGGATCAGCAATCGCGAATCATCAAACTGCCCATCGTGATACACGACGCCCCCGCGCAAGCCATCCTGCCGTAGCGTAGGAATCAATGCCAGCGTCTCTTCCTGCGAGAGAATCTTCGAGCGCCCAAACCCATACTTGCCCGCCAGCAGGTCGTACACCTTCATCCCGATCCCGTAGAATGGCGCCTCCCACCACGAGTAATTCGGAACAATGAATTGCACATCATGCACTAAGTGCGGCGCATTGCGGCGCAGCAGTCCGCGCTCCTTCAACGCCTCCATCACCAGCGATATATTGCCCTGCTCCAGGTAGCGCACGCCGCCATGCACCAGCTTCGTACTCCGGCTGGATGTCCCCTTCGCAAAGTCCTCGCGCTCCAGCAGCAGCACCGCATACCCGCGCTGCGCTGCATCCACCGCCACACCTGCGCCCGTCGCACCGCCGCCGATCACGATCATGTCCCACGGCTCCGTGCGCTGCCGCACCCGCTCCAGCATCACTTCCCGATTCATGACGTCTCCCTGCCCTTCTTCTTGCCTGACGCATCCAGCGGAGCATTCCAGCCCGTCGCTCTCTGCACCGCGTCCTGCCACTTCACCTGCCGCGCCTGCATCTCTTTCCTGTCAGCCTTCGGTTCAAACACCGTGTCCGCCTCACGCGCCTTCGCAATCTCCTTCGTGTCGCTCCAGAAACCCACTGCAATCCCCGCAAGATACGCCGCACCCAGCGCCGTCGTCTCCAGCACTGCCGGCCGCCTTACCGGCAGCTGCAGCAGGTCTGCCTGGAACTGCATCAGCATGTCGTTCGCCGCAGCACCGCCATCCACGCGCAGCTCTTTGAATTTCGCAGTCGTATCGCGATCCATCGCCGCCAGTACATCCGACACCTGGAACGCAATACTCTCAAGCGCCGCCCGTGCGATATGTCCGATCTGCGTACTCCGCTGCAACCCGATAATCATCCCACTTGCATACGGATCCCAGTGCGGCGCCCCCAACCCCGTAAACGCCGGCACAAACACCACGCCCTCCGTTGACTCCACTGCCGCCGCAATCTGTTCCACATCCGGCGAGTCGGAAAAGAACCGCATATTGTCGCGCAGCCACTGCACCACCGCGCCGCCCACAAAAATGCTGCCCTCCAGCGCATACTCCAGCTTCTTCTGCGTACTGCACACCAGCGTCGTAATCAGCCGCTCATGCGACAGCACAAACTGCGAGCCAATGTTCTGCAGCAGGAAGCAGCCCGTCCCATACGTATTCTTCGCATCCCCCGGACTCACGCATAACTGTCCGAACAACGCAGCCTGCTGATCGCCCGCGATCCCCGCAATCTTCACCTCACCCAGCCCCAGCGATGTCGTCACCTCACCCACCACTTCGCTGGACCACACCACCTCCGGCATCATGCTCTCCGGAATCTTCAGCAGCTTCAATAAATCGTTGTCCCAGCGATCGCGAACTACGTTGTACTGCATCGTGCGACTCGCGTTCGTTCGATCGGTGATATGCCGCTTGCCGCTCGTCAAATTCCAGATCAGCCATGAATCGACCGTGCCAAACGCCAGCTTGCCCTTCTCCGCATCGGCCCGCGCCCCATCCACGTTGTCCAGGATCCACGCAATCTTCGTAGCTGAAAAATAAGGATCAATCACCAGCCCCGTCTTCTGACGGATCGTCTCCTCCGCCCCATCGGTAGCCAACTTACTGCATAGCGGCGCACCCCGCCGATCCTGCCACACAATGGCGTTGTACACCGGCTTGCCCGTCTCGCGATCCCACACAATCGTCGTCTCGCGCTGATTCGTTATCCCCAGTCCCACCACATCGCGCGGCCGCACCTGCGCCTTCCCCAGCACCTCCACCGCCGCCGTCAACTGCGAAGTCAGAATGTCGTACGGATCATGCTCCACCCAGCCCTTATCCGGATATATCTGGCGAAACTCATGCTGCGCCACACCCACAACCTTGCCGGCATGATCGAAAAGAATCGCGCGCGAACTCGTAGTGCCCTGGTCCAGCGAAAGAACATATTGCATAAGGCTCAAAGTCTCCCCGTCATCTGCCATCCGCGACAAAAATTCAACGCAACCGAAGCAAAACGCAGCGAAGCGATCTCACCTGCACAAAGCCCGGCCCCACGGCGCAATCGATCATATCTCCCCGCCGCCTACTGTTGCGCCGCCGCCTGCGCATCCACCGCCTGGTCGCCCGAAGCCCCCTGCTGCAGCTGATCGTTCACCGCCTTCAGCAACTCCGCAGAAGCCGCAAACTCCGTCTTCGACTTCGTCGCATCCCCTGTCTTCGCCAACTCCTGCCCACGCAGATAATGCACACTCGCATTCCGCGGAGCCAGCACCACCGCCCGGTCCATCAACGCCAGTGCCTCTCGGTCGCGCCCATCCTGCCGCTCCAGCTTTGCCAGACCAAGCAGTGAACTCACCAGCGTTCCATCGCGCTCCAGCGCCAGCCGAAACTGCTCCTTCGCCTTCTCCGCCCGCCCCGTGCTCGCATACAGCATCCCAAGGTCTTCGTAATTCGAGGCCACCTCCGGCTCCAACGCGATATCCCGCAGAAACTCCGCCTCCGCCAAAAGATACTCATGCTGTTGCAAATAAGTCCGACCCAGAAAATGATGCACCATCGGCATCTTCGGATCAGCCGCCTCCGCCGCTCCAAACTCCTTCAGCGCATTGGCAAAACTGTCCTCCGCCAGCCACGCCTTGCCCACATACAAATGAAATTCCGGCTTATCCTGACCGATGGAGAGCATGCGATCAAAAGCGCGCTTCTGTAAGTCCGTGTCGCCCGACTTACTGGCCGAGATACTTACAACATATAAGTAATTAAGATTATTTTCCTGCGCCTCCCAGAGCGCAGCCAGGCTTGTCACCGCCGCCTTGTATTGCGCAGTAAAGAAGTAGCAAAGCCCCAGCAGATACTCCGCCTGTTGTCCCGTCGCTCCTTCTTCCACAGCCGCCCGAAACGCCGGGATCGCCGCAGCAAACTGGTTCTGCCGATAATGCACCAGCCCGATATTCAACTGCACCCCGGCCTGCCCCGGACGCAGCGCATCCGCCTTCTGCAACGCCTCCAGCGCAGCGGCCCACTGCTTCTCCCGCATCAATGTCACGCCAAGATTCACATGCGCCGCACTCGACTGCGGATCCATCGCGATCACCTTCCGAAAATCTGCCTCCGCCTCTCGCAACTCACCCCTCTGCAACGCCTCCGCACCCTCATGAAAAACCACCGCCGCCTGCTGGCCCCAGGCTCCCCGCGCAGCCATCAATAAAGCCATCACCATCCAGCAACCTCGCTGCCTAAGACTCAAACCCACAATCCTCTCCTCGACAACCAACTCTAATCCGGGTGCCCCATCCTCGCGCAGCCAGGTGGTATGGCAAAGCCATCCGCCTTCCTCCCAGGCCCATCCTCGCGCAGCTAGGGTGGGCCATGGCGACAGCCATCCGTCCTCCTCCCCGGTCACCACAACCCACAGGTGACCAACGACGACCCCCACAACCCAAAAGCGCAAAGCGCCCCCGCCCCTACGGCAAGTACCACTTTGAACTTGACTCGTCACGGCGTTGTAATACATTTGAGGCACTTGCTCGCGCTATGCCGTCGGAAGCCCTGAATCACTTAGCACCACTGAGTAGTTCACTCGTGATTTAGAGCGCTTTGCACGCCCTCCCGACCCGTCTCCTGGCTGTACCTACTAACCTTCGAGGATCTCGTCTTGATCATGCAACCGCTTGCAAAGAAGCTTCTTCCCTCCCTGCTCTCCGTCCTTCTCTTCTGTTTACTCCCCTGCCTCACCCTCTTCGCCCAGCAATCCGGCTCCATCAACGGCAGTGTCACGGACTCCAGCGGCAGCGTCGTTTCGAACGCCACCGTCACCCTCACCGACACCGCGCAGGGCACAAAGCTCGACGTCACCACCAACGCCAGTGGTGAGTACGCCTTCCCCGCCCTCCAGGCCGGCACCTACAGCCTCACCGTCACCGCAGCCGGCTTTGAAAAATACGAGGCCTCCGGCATCACGCTCCGCGTAGCGCGCACCGAACGTGTCGACGCCAAACTTACCGTAGGCGCCGTCACCTCCGCCGTCCAGGTCACCGGCACCGAGCTCGGCGCCGTGCAGACAGAAT
>CAZZUX010000183.1:0-4379 GCA_964657395.1 uncultured Ktedonobacteraceae bacterium | reverse complement strand
CGCGCTTCCAACAAGGGAGTCGCCTCCACCTTTGCCATCCCGGCAGAGAAGGGCGACCTGCGCAAGATCGAGCGTCAGCTGAAGATCAACATCGAGCGTTTCCGCGTGAAGGGCATGTCCCTGAACGCTCCCATGGGCGCCGAAGTCGTCGTCATGTAACGCAGTCGAATACCTGAGAGCCTGCCGACATCCCCGGCAGGCTTTTCTGTTTCCGCTCCGTAGATCGGCGCGCGCTATGCGACCATCTCTGCCGTGAAGCATCTCTTCCATCAGGACCGCAAGTGAATTCAATGCGCCGTCGAGGAGATCGCATGCCCCAGGAACCTTCCAACCTTTTTTCGCCGCTTACCCAGCGCAGCATCACCTTCCCAAACCGCATCGTGGTCTCGCCCATGTGCCAGTATTCCTGTCAAGACGGCTTTGCAAACGACTGGCATTTCGTCCATCTGGGCAGCCGCGCCGTCGGCGGCGCCGGTCTGGTGATTGTGGAAGCGACTGCCGTCACGCCGGAGGGCCGTATTACGCCCGGCGATATGGGCATATGGACCGAAAAACACATTGCCCCGTTGCAGCGCATCGTCCGCTTCGGCCACGAAAATGGAGCTCGTATGGGCATCCAGCTGGCGCATGCGGGCCGCAAAGCTTCCACCGCGCGTCCGTGGGAGGGCGGTAAGAAGATCACGCCAGCCCAGGATGGCTGGGAGGATGTTCTGGCACCCAGCGCTATTCCGTTCTCCAAGGATTATCCCCAGCCTGCCGCGCTGGACAAGACCGGCATCCGGCACATTGTCGATGCTTTTGCGAAGGCGGCGGAACGCGCCCTGGAAGCTGAGTTCGATCTGGTGGAGATACATGCTGCTCACGGCTACCTGCTGCATGAATTCCTCTCACCACTCAGTAACCAGCGCACCGACGAATACGGCGGCAGCTTCGAAAACCGGATCCGCGCCCTGGTAGAAGTAACTGACGCAGTGCGCCATGTCTGGCCTGCGGAACTGCCACTCTGGGTACGCATCTCGGCGACGGACTGGGCAGAAGGAGGCTGGGATGAGAACCAATCCGCAGACCTGGCCAAGGTTCTGAAGCAGCATGGTGTCGACCTGATTGATGCTTCGTCCGGTGCCCTGGTTGAGTATGCCAGGATACCCGTCGGACCCGGCTACCAGGTAGAGTTTGCGGAAAAGATCCGTCGCGAAGCCGGTATCGCAACCGGGGCGGTCGGCATGATCACCGATGCAGCCCAGGCGGAAACCATCATCCGTACCCGGCAGGCCGATGTTGTCCTGCTGGCGCGTGAGCTGTTACGCGATCCGTACTGGCCATTGCACGCGGCCGAGCAGCTGGGCAAACCAACTACCTGGCCGGTGCAGTATCTGCGTTCCTCAGCCGGCGAAACGCAGGTACGCCGGCCGGTGGAACCAGTCGTAACAAGAGAACCCGTAAAAGCCTGAGAAACAGGTAAGAAAAGCCGTTACTGATTTGGTGCAGCTAGCCTATACTGCTCCCAAGGTATTTGCAGCGGCTGCTCAGGTACAGATCGACTGGGCGGCTGCAAACAGGGAGCGGATGGGCCTTCAGAAGCACATCGCGAAGAGCAAGCGGGCATCGAGTTCCCATACGAAGCCCGTTTCTGAAATACCCGACAAACTCTACTTCCGTATCGGCGAGGTAGCCAGGCTCTGCTCCGTGCAAGCCTATGTGCTTCGCTTCTGGGAGAGCGAATTTCATCAGTTGAGGCCCGGTAAATCCGGTACCGGACAGCGTCTTTATCGGCGACGCGATGTAGAGATGGCGTTGAAGATCCGCCATCTGCTCTACGAAGAGGGCTATACCATTCCCGGAGCGCGCCAGGCGTTCCAGCAGGAAGCGCGGAGCATTGCGGAAGGACACACCGACCAGAAAGAACTTCCGCTGGAGCCGCGGCCGAGTCTGCCGGGCACGACACTTAAAGTGCAGCGCCTCAAGTCAGAACTCCGCGAGATCCTCGGTCTGCTGTCTCACCCCGCAGGAAAGCCGCGACTGGTCACCCGCGATCGCGCGGCGCAGGATGCTCCAGCCCTGTTCCACGACTGAGCCGACAAACAGCTAGTCGAGCAACGACCTGATCTCGTCCAGATCGAAAGTCATGTTCTTCTCGGCCAATGAAAAGATGCTGCTTCGGATCAGTTGCTGATCCTGGTATCGGTTGTAACTGCTGTCCGCCGGATCAATAACCCATATCTCGGGTATGCTCATCCGACGATAATCTTCCAGCTTCTGCTTCAGCCGTTGTAGCGTGTCTTCCGGAGAGAGAACTTCAAAGACGGCGAGTGGGGGACGGGTGATGATCTGCTCAATCGGGAAATCTCGATCAAGCACGGTTACATCCGGAACCCGGAAGCGTGTTGCCGCGACCTGGATTCGCAACTCCGGACGGACGCGGACGTTCCACTCCCGTTCATGCTGCCAGAACCATCTTTGGATGGCTCCCTGCCAGGAAGAGCGATCAAATTCGCTCACAGCTCTCTCCTGGATTTCACCATCTACATATTCGGCGTCCGGCTCATAGGTAGAACGAAGGTAGACGTCGAGAGAAACGAATTGTGTGGTGGTCGCCATCACCAGCCTGCCTGAAGAGAAAATACAACTCTACGCTTTTCACTCGAAGACGAATCGATCTATAGATTTATCGTGCGCACCAGGACGGGATAAGTCCTTTCGAACCAAAGTCGGAGTCAGGTGATCGGGTCGAGAGCAATCTTTCCATGACTCATGAATCGCTCCATGGCCTGCATCGCACAATTTTCGCCGCACAGATGAAACAGGTCCCCGCTCCGACACTGTTCGCGATTCCATGGCAATAGCAGGAATCCATGGTCCGGCTGACCTTGTTCATAGCAGGATTGCTTTTCCAGCACAGCCATCCACCAATGATTGGCCTCGCCCTTTTTCTGGCCGCACATGTCACAGCTGAACGAGAGGTTCCAGACCATGCAATCCTTTCTGATTCCTTGAAATTGGTACTTCCGTGTCGGCGAGGTGCGGGTATTTGCTGGGGTCGCCGTGGTAGCCTAGTCTCAACGGTAATGGGACGGACGACGGAGAGCCAGAGCTTTCCAACGTCTCACAACACGGACGTAATTTGCAGGCTTCCCGCACGCACGAGGAAGCAAAGAGCGACCATGACCTGCCCTGATTGCTTATCCAACGATTTCAGAGTTTCCCGTTTTCGATGGCAAGATCTCGAACGCCTCGCGCTGCTGCAATACCCGGTGCGCTGCCGTAAATGTCACCGCAGGACCTTCGCCGGGCTTCCGCTGGCCATGGTGCTCTTGCAGGCACGTCGTGCGCGGCGCGCCAAGCGTGCGCAGGCGGAAAGCCACTAGGACCCTTCGATCTGGCCTGGATCGCGGATCGCCGGCGAAGCACACATCTCTCCCGGCGCAAGCCATCGATTCAACTTCTTCCGGCTTGCTTAGCCCGCTTGATCAGCAGGAATGCCCAGACCAGCAGGCAAGCTTGAATCCCAATGAACACAGGTCCGAGGCCCCGATGGCCATGATTCATGAGGATGGCTGGCATGCCTGCCAGGGTTACTGACGATGCCGCTATAACGACTGCCTTGCGGCGTAAGCGTACCGCCTCAGGATGCTGCTCATCCGCTTGTAAGCACATGGATTTCATTCCTTCCTTGGCCCTCCTGCCCGCCGGCTTTCCTGCTTCTCACACAGCGAGAGATGGACGATATCTAATCTCTGAACCTGTACCAGGTCATAGCCAGAAGCTTCACGACGACAATGGTCGTGGCCACAGCAAGAAGATCCCAACTCCAGATGTGGTTGACGTAAAAGCGGTAGCCGAACAGGCAGATCGTCAGGACTCCGCCGATCACTCCTGCCAGGCTGGTGGATTGAAGCCGGTGCCGCAGGAAGCGTTCGTCGATCACATGCCCCAAGATAGCGATGCTCATTTCTCCTCCAGTGTGAAAACGTCTTCGAAGGGACAGTCAAAAGCGCGTGCGAGCAACATTCCAAGTGCCAGACTGGGTACATACCGCTCCCGCTCGATCGAATTGATACTTTGGCGCGACACCCCGACACCGGCAGCCAACTGCTCCTGCGTCCAGTGACGCTCCATCCGCAGCTCCTTCACACGGTTGCGCACGCCTCTTTCCATGTAAAGCCCGCTTTCCATCTAAAGATAGTGCGAGTCGGTGCGGCGTGTCAAGCGCGCTTTCCATTGAGAGGATTACCGAAGTACAGACAGATAGGCGGCTGCACTTAAGGTGCGCCTGCGCTCTCCCGCCATTTGGGAAGTTGTGAAGACTGGAGTTGGTTTTGAAAGCTGGTCGGGACGGGCAGATTCGAACTGCCGACCCCTCACACCCCAAGCGAGTGCTC
>CAZZUX010000182.1:0-4448 GCA_964657395.1 uncultured Ktedonobacteraceae bacterium | reverse complement strand
CGGATGGGTCAGCAGGAGCCGTGCGAGTTCCGCACCCGCATAGCCGCTGACGCCCATGACTGCCGTTCTCAGTGCCGTCGCCATCAACTTACAATTCCTTCCAGCCGGCTGCGGAGCAGCGTAGCCTGTTTGACATCCGGGCAGATGATCAGCACGGTGTCGTCGCCAGCGATGGTGCCCACGACTTCCGGCCATTGCTCTTCATCGATGGCAAGTGCGACCGGTTGCGCGCCCCCGCTTGTGGTTCCAAGTACCAGCTGGTTCATTGCCTGCTTGACACGAAGAACAAAGTTTTCGAGGACGGCGATGACATTCTGCCGCGTGTCATCACCGCCATGGCCATTCGGAAGCGCATATCCCCGGGGGCCCTTGTAGAGGTGCAGCTCGTGGATATCGCGAGACAGCGTCGCCTGTGTCACGTCGAAGCCGCGCTTGAGCAGCAGGCGACGCAGCTCATCCTGGTTGCTGATGGCTGACGCTCCTACGACTTCCCGGATGGCGCTATGGCGTTCCTGCTTCATGATGGGCAACAACAAAAACAAGAAGCGGCACAGACTCTGCCGCTCCTTCTTCGATGCATAATAATTCACTTATATGTATAAATATTCATAACCGCATAAGTCAAGTACGCCGTGCTTTCTTCCTGGCAGTGCCGGACGAAGTAATTCGGGACCTGAAAACACGGCTGCATGAAAAAGCTGAACAACTCTCATGACTTGTCAAAGATTCGGACATATATTTACTCATGGACTGCTTATCCTCGTTTGATCAGTCGGAAGCCTCCCACGCTGGCCGGTATCCGAGCGGCAAGGCTGCATCTCAGCCATCGCTCCCGCCCTCTTTATTGGATCCGCGCTTCGATCATGAATCGTGCGGAGTCGGTTTTGTCGCGAGTCTCCACAATGTCGCCTCCCACCAGATTCTTGAGCAGTCGCTGATCGCTCTTTCACGTCTTGCTCATCGTGGCGCTATCGCCGCGGACGGTCGCAGCAGTGACGGGGTCGGCGTAATGACGGGGATCCCTCGCGAATTTATGCTGCGAGCGGCTGGCATCGAATTAGCTGCCGACAAGTTGCTGGCAGTGGGCGTGGTCTTTCTGCCGAAAGCAGATGAAGAAGCGACAAGCACAGCGTGTAGCGAGCTGGAAGCATGTCTCACAGAGCGCGGACTCACCATTCTTGGCTGGCGCGACGTTCCGACATGCAACGACGTTCTCGGCGAGATCGCGCTGAGCAGCCTCCCCATCATTCGTCACGTTCTGCTCACATCTGCAAGTGAGACGGCAACGCAGTCGGAAGTAGATCGCGCACTCTTTCTAGCACGCAAGCAGTATGAGCGTGCAGGCGGGATGGCGTATCTCTGCTCGCTTTCCACCTCCACCATGGTTTACAAGGCGATGTGCGCGGGTAAGTATCTTCGAGACTTCTATCCCGATCTTGCGCATGCCGACTTTGTCACTCCGTTCGCGCTTTTCCACCAGCGCTACGCTACCAATGTTCTACCCGCATGGCACCGCGCACAGCCTTTGCGCACGCTGGCACATAATGGCGAAATTAACACGGTGTGGGGCAATCGGGCGCGCATGGATGCTCGCACGGCGACGATCCCGCCAGAGAACCTGCCGATCTGTTCGGAAGACGGTTCGGATTCGACCAGCCTGGATGAGGTCGTCGAGCTCCTGGCGCGGAACGGCCGCACGGTAGCGGAGTCCATCCGCATGCTGGTGCCGCCGGCGCAGGGTGGCAAGGACTCCGCGTTCCTTCGCTACTGTGGTGATGCAGTTGAGCCGTGGGATGGTCCCGCCGCCCTGGCATTTGCTGATGCCGGCGTCGTAGGCGTAGCGCTGGATCGAAATGGTCTCCGGCCCTGCCGGTACTTCGTGACAGAAGACGGCCTGGTGGTGGCAGGATCAGAGGCGGGTCTTGTCGACCTGGATCCTGATCGGGTGATTCACAGCGGCCGCCTTGGTCCGGGACAGATGCTGGCGATCGATCTTTCTCTGCAAAAGCTTTACGAAGACGATGACGTCTCGGCTTTTTTCGATGAAAGCAACGAGTATGGAGAGCTTGTCGAGGACCTGCGGCTGGAACCATCACTGAGTTCTCCGGGTCCAATGGAGTCTTCGGATCTGGCAACGATGCAGCGCGCCTTCGGCTATAGCAAAGAAGATGTGCGCATGATCCTGACGCCGATGGCGTCGGACGGCAAAGAAGCAATCTGGTCGATGGGAGATGACACGCCTATCGTCTCACTGGCGCGCTCGCCAAGGCCGCTGTATGCCTACTTCCGTCAGCGGTTCGCACAAGTGACCAACCCGCCGATTGATCCGCTGCGTGAATCGATTGTCATCCAGCTGCATACGCGCCTCGGTCCCTGGTCGCATTTGCTGGACAAGCATGCACGCATCCCCGGATTGTCGCTGGAGTCTCCCTACCTGTCCTTAGCTCAGATCCACGCTCTTCGTACTCGTGATTTCGTGCTTGCGCGGGAGCTTCCGCTGGCTGTCGTGGATTGCGTGTATGCGCCGTCCAGTGACCTGGAGACGGCAATCGACGAGATCTGCGCAAAGGCTGTTGATCTTGTCCGCGGCGGTGCCTGCCTGTTGCTGTTGAGTGATCGAGCCGTGCATGCCCAGGCTTTGCCGGTGCCAATGGCGCTTGCCACGGGTGCTGTTCACCATGCGCTGGTGCGTGCAGGTTTGCGGACGCGAACGGGCATGGCTGTCGAGGCAGGCGACTGTCGCGATATGCATCACGTTGCTGTTCTGCTGGGCATGGGTGCGGGTGCGATCTGCCCCTGGCTGGCGCTCGAGACTGCACGCAGTGTGGATGCAGAGCATGGCGAGAAGAACATGTTGAAGGCGCTCGATCTGGGCCTGGCGAAGATCATGTCCAAGATGGGGATCTCGGTGGCCGACAGTTACCGCAGCGCGCATCTGTTTGACTGCCTTGGTCTCGGACAACAGGTCATCCAGAAATGCTTCTTCGGAACGTACTCGCCGATAGGCGGGATCGGGTTCAAGGAAATCGAGGCAGTCACTCGCCGGATGTGGATGAGCGGCTTCGAACAGATCGGCGATGAGTCGAATGGCGGTGGGAGCGACGCCCCGGTGACCATGACGACGACGCAGGTGCAAGACCTGCCTGACTATGGCTGGATACGCTTCCGCAAGTCAGATACGGCCGAGCCGCATACCTGGCAGCCGCAGACCGTGCGGGCGCTGCAGATGGTTGCCGGAACCGCTCGCAATGCGGCTGCGTCTGCTCTCGCGCCTGCGCAGGCCTGGGCAGTCTTCAGCACGCAGGCGGTAGAGAAGGAAGCGACTGTGCTGCGGGACATGCTGGAGATGCGCCCTGCGGGCGTAGAAGTACAAGCGGAAGCTGTGCAGCCGGCGTCCGCGCTTTACAGCCGCTTTATTTCGTCTGCCATGTCGCTGGGTTCACTCAGCCCGGAAGCGCATGAAACGATCACGGTCGCGATGAACATGCTGGGCGGTCGATCCAACACCGGCGAAGGGGGGGAAGATCCGGCGGCCTATGCGCCGGTTAGAGCCGCGGATGGTAAAGAGACCGCTTCGCTGCTGAACAACAAGGTGAAGCAGGTTGCTTCCGGACGCTTCGGCGTGACGACGGAATACCTTTCGCATGCAGAAGAGATCGAGATCAAAATCGCGCAGGGTGCCAAGCCTGGCGAGGGCGGCCAGCTGCCGTCACACAAGGTAACCGAACTGATTGCCCGGCTGCGTCACGCGCAACCAGGCATCTCGCTCATCAGTCCCCCACCTCATCACGATATCTATTCCATCGAAGATCTTGCGCAGTTGATCCACGATCTGAAGCGAGTCAATCCGAGCGCCGCAATCGGTGTAAAGCTGGTGTCGGAGTGTGGTGTCGGTACGATTGCTGCCGGCGTCGCCAAGGCGTATGCGGATTACATCGTAATTGCGGGGCACTCCGGCGGCACCGGCGCTTCCTCGCTGTCGAGCATCAAGTATGCCGGCAATCCTTGGGAGCTGGGGCTGGCGGAGGCGCAGCAGTCTTTGATTGCCAACGGATTGCGCAGCCGTGTTCGTCTTCGTTGCGATGGTGGTCTGCGGACTGCTCGCGATGTTTTGTTTGCGGCGATGCTGGGTGCGGATGAATTTGGCTTTGGGACAGCAGTGCTGGTGGCACTCGGCTGCGACATGGCGCGGCAGTGTCATCTCAACACCTGTCCGACAGGCATCGCTACGCAGCGGCCGGAGCTTCGTGCCAAGTTCCGTGGCAAGCCGGAGCACGTCGTCCGTTTCTTCGAAGAGCTCGCCCGTGATCTGCAGCAACTGCTCGGCCGCATGGGCTTCAGCAGCATCGAAGAAGCGATCGGCCGGACGGATCTCCTGGAACAGGTGCGGCAGGATGGCATGCTCGACCTGCAGAGCATGCTTGCCGCGCCTGTGGATGGAGAGCGCC
>CAZZUX010000181.1:0-4498 GCA_964657395.1 uncultured Ktedonobacteraceae bacterium | reverse complement strand
GCCTTCGGGATGTACATGCAGGTGGCCTCTACTTGAGCTTAACGAAGGTCCTGCTGATCCCGCGAGTGGAAAGTTTTCATGCCTGCATGGTGTGTCTTCGTGTATTGTCCCGGCAGACGGAGGGTGACGTGGCGTTTCAAGCCCAGCCGTGAGGGGATGACGATGTATCGAGCCCTGATTGCTGTTGTGCTTAGTTTGTGTGCAGGATTCCAGGCGGCTGCGATGAGCCGGGTAACGGTGCTGCAGCTCGATGCAGCGATCGAGGAAATGCATAGCCAGGGCAGGAACGATGAGGCCACTGCGAACCGCCTGAAGGAGATGGAACTGGGTGAGCGCATGTCCAGCCTTGACAGGGTGACTCGTTATCAGCCCGGACCGCAGACGATGGAGCAGCTGCGCATCCTGATGCTGAGCAGTGCGATGCTGGCCCCGCCTGCGAGCGAGTTGCCGAGTGCCGCTGCGCCTCATACCGCGATGCAGATGACGATCATGGGTCGCGCGGTCAACTACACAACAAAGCTGTTTTCGGCCCTCCCGACCATGACTGTGGACAAGGTGACGGCGCGTTATCAGAACGGCGCAGACCACATCCGCACCAGCACCGGGTATGGAAGTCACACGGCTGACGCGGATCTTGGTTTCAAGCCGGAGGATATCTACCTCCACGCGCTGGGCACCCACCTGTCCCGAGTCGAGATGGTCGCTGGTGTAGAACTCGCGCCTGCCAGGATGAAGGGCCAGGATCCGGCGGGACAGAACGGCCAGATTTCGCAGAATAGTGCGGGACCAAATCTTGGAATGATCCTGGCAGATGCTGCGAAGGGCCGGATGGGTTCTCGCGATGGGAGAC
Organism: uncultured Ktedonobacteraceae bacterium; assembly: GCA_964657395.1. Classification (GTDB taxonomy): domain Bacteria; phylum Acidobacteriota; class Terriglobia; order Terriglobales; family Acidobacteriaceae. The sequence goes on along the minus strand of CAZZUX010000181.1, from coordinate 3,648 downwards.
GATCGACGAAAAGCAGATCGCCGTGTTCACATTTGCCGTGCCGCGCAAGCAGTCACACTATGTAGTGAATTACTGCTGCTTTCCGACGTCGGAAAATACGGGCGGCATGGGCAGCTATACGATCGCGACATCCTTTGAGCCGTTCCATGCAACGCCTGGATACCACGGAGAACTGTTTGTCGAACCGGAATCGGGAACCATCGTACGCCTGATCACAGAAGCAGAGATGAAGCCGGCGGACTTCGTACAACAGGAGGATACGCGGATCGATTACGGAACAATGCCCGTTGCAGACAAGCAATACATCGTTGCGCTGCGCAGTATGCTGCTGACTACGGTCGTGCCTGCCGGTGAGTCCTTCCAGAAATTCAGCAAACGACGAACCTTGTTTGAAATGCAGTATGGCAACTACCAGATACGGGCAGAATCGCATGCTCGCCCTTAGCTATGGTTGACGGTGCAGCGAGCCTTTGCGGATCGCTGCGCAGCATGGTTGGCTAAGCTAGACTCAGCAAAGGAATATGACGACCTACGCCGCCATCGATCTCGGATCGAATTCATGCCGTCTCAAGATAGCGCGCATCCAGAAACATTCCCTGAAGATTCTGCATGAAGACCGTGAAGTAACACGGCTGGGAATGAGTGTGTTTGAAAGCGGATTGCTGTCTCCGGAAGCCATGGTGAATACGCTGGCTACGCTGAAACGCTTCCGCAAGGCGACCCAGGAATACAGTGTCGACCAGGTGAGAGCAGTAGCGACTGCGGCACTGCGGGATGCCCGCAATGCGCAGGCGTTTACGGCCTGGGTGAAGGCAGAGACTGGCTGGGAGCTCGAAATAATTTCCGGGCTGGAAGAGGCGCGGCTGATTCATCGAGGGGTGATGAATGATCCGTTCCTTAAGGGACGTGGCGCGGGCGCCCGCTGCCTGCTGATTGATGTAGGGGGCGGCAGCTGCGAGATTACGCTTTCGGAGCGGAAGCGCATCAAGGAGACGATCAGTCTGCCGCTGGGCGCTGTTCGGCTGACACAGGAGTTTCTGCATGGCGATCCGCCGAGCAGTGAAGATATCGCACGGATGAAGAGGTTCATCGCACGCGAGTTGCAGAAAGCGGACCGGCGTCTTGGTCCGGTCAGGGAGACAACGGTCATCGGGACTTCTGGAACGGCAGCCGCGTTGGCGTTGGCAAGTGCGTCCGTCCGGGACTGGAAGGCGGGTGCAGCAAAAGGCTCTCCACGCGCAGCGAAGACTGTTGCGGCAAGGACGATTGCAGCGGAACGACGGGCCATGGCTTCACCGCAGGTTGCCGCGGCCCCGGAGGTGCGAAAGCTTGCGAAGAAGCTGACGAAGATGTCGCTTGCAGAGCGCAACCTGGTTCCCGGGGCGGGGCCGCGACGATCGGAGATTATCGTTGCGGGTTCGCATGTGTATGCAGATGTGCTCGACCATTTCGGCTTGCCGGGCTTCCGCTATTCGGAGATGGGACTGAGGGACGGCGTGCTGTCGCAGATGCTGGCAGAACGCGATCTGCGCGCAGCGACTCACCAGGAGTTCGAGCAGGAGCGATGGGAGAGTGTGCTGGCAACCTGTCGACGCTACCAGGTAGACCTGAAGCAGGCTGAACCGGTGAAGATGCATGCATTGCAGCTGTTCCGCGACCTGGCGCCGGTCCATAATCTGCCGCAGGAGTATTCAGACTGGCTGGCAGCAGCGGCGATGATGCGGGATGTTGGGAAGTTTCTCAACTATCAGGGGCATCATCGGCACACGCAGTACATCATTGCCAATTCCGAGGTGTATGGCTTTACGCCGCAGCAGCGGGCGATTGTGTCAGCAATTGCGCGTTATCTTGGCAAGTCACGGATGCAGCCTGAGGACCGTGCTGCCAGGATGATGCCGGCAGCCGAGCATGCAAATGTTCAGCGGGCCGTGGTGTTGCTGCGCATGGCAGTGGCCCTGAACCAGGATCGTGCCAGTGATTTGTTGAAGGTCTCAGTAAGGGTTTATCCGAAGCGGGTGATTTTCGAATTGTTCCCAGGACGAACCGGTGCGGAGCTGGAGTTGTGGTCACTGCGGAAAGAGGCGGACTACTTTCGAGAGATCTTCCGACGCGACTTCTTGGCGACGCTCATGTAGAGCTGCCGAATTGCCCTTGGGTCGGCGACAGAGACGAGCAGCCCTGGTTTGCGGGTGCAATCGACACGGGCGATAGTCCCTTTGCGCATACGGATGTTGGCTCGGCCGCTGGTTGAGATCATGGAACCGAGAAACTGGGAAAGGCTGGGATTGTGGCCGATGACCAAGACATTTTCGTAGACATTGAGGCTGGCCACGAGTCGCAGGAAGCCTTCCACTGTGCCGCCTGGGGCAAGTTCGTCGCTGAGCTGGATGGTTGATTCGTAGCCCAGCTCGGTGCCGACGAGGGAGGCAGTCTGGAGCGCCCGCTTGAGGGGGCTGGAGACGATCAGGTCCACGTTCACGCGCAGGGCATTCAGGTAGCTGCCGATCAGGAGGCACTGCTGCTTGCCTTCCTTGTCGAGAGGCCGTTTTCTATCGAGGATGGGATTGGGTCGCTTTTCGCCGGCACTGGCGTGACGGAGTACGTACAGATTCATAAATTCACTGATTTATGCAATCTTAACAGGCGCGAAGGCGGCTGGCTGCTTATTGGGCCACTGCTTTCTGACGCCGGGGAAGCGGGCCGGGCGGTGCGGCCCAGACCCGGAGCCGGCTCTTAGGTGACGGGCAGTGGTGTGGGATAAGGATCGAGCGGTGAGGGTTCAGGATCGGGATCCGGATCAGGAAGAGAGGGATCCGGTTCGTTGCCAGGTGCTGGAAACGGACCGGGATCCGGGAAAACGTCCGGGGGCGCTCCGGGTACGGCTCCCATGTTCAATGTGGACTCTGTGGGGAATGGCATACCTCTTGGGAAGGTTCGGATGAGGACAGTGTTGCCTGAAGCGGGATCAACGACGCCACAGCTCGCTACGCAGCATGCCGCAGAGGAATGTCCGCTCTTCTGTGACTTGGAAGCCGGCCTGCTTCAGCGCGTCACCATAGGCTGGAAGGCGGCGAACTGCGAGACCCGTGAGTGTACCGAACGCCCGGTAGAGAGCATAGACCAGCAGCGATCCAAGAAGGCGGAATGGTTGCCGCGGAGGGATGGCGAAATCCGAGACAAGAAAGGCAGCGTCGAAGGCAAGAAGAGGTGACAGGCGCTGGATGAGTGAGGCCGTCTCATCGGTGGTGAGGCAATCAAGCACGAAGTGGGCAGTGACGAGGTCGATGGGCGATTCGCCCGCGTCAGGAGGGATGGCTAAGGTTCGCAGGTCAGCCTGTTGAAAGGTAACGCGATGTAAGCTGCCGACGGCTGCTGTGCGTGCGCGGGCAAGGCTGAGCATGGACGGGCTTATGTCGATGACATGAGCAGTGAGATGGGCATGGTGCCGAAGCAGGTTCGCCAGGAAGCGTCCGTCGCCGTCTCCAAGGATGAGTGCGCGGCTTGGGAAATCTCCGGAACGTGTGCCAAGTTGGCCGATCAAAGCAAACCGGCATTGTTCCAGGAGCGGGCCGAAGGTGAAGTATTCCATCCAGCGATAGGCTCGGGCGATGTGGTTGAAGTTGGGTGTGTCCGGGTGGCTGCTGCCTG
>CAZZUX010000180.1:0-4519 GCA_964657395.1 uncultured Ktedonobacteraceae bacterium | reverse complement strand
CAGTCCTTGCCGTACATGGTGAGCCTATCAACTACTTCTTGAGGATTTGCGGACTCGAACAGCATGATCTTGATCGGAGCTTTGAACGCCAAGAGTCTTCCGAAGTCATCGACGACATCGCGCTCTCCTTTTCCCCATTCCGACTCAAGGCCTAGCAAAACGCTCTCTTGCCTGGAATGGTGGTCTCTGAACAGCCAAACCGCATCTAGCATCCATTCCTTTCGTCCGTGCTCTTTGTCTGTTCCGTACACTTCTACTTGCGGCCGGTCACGTTCCGACTCAATTTCCTCCGCTATCGTTCCCATCACCTTCTTGACGGCTATGGTCCAGTCAGATCTGCTGATAGTCTTTGCTTCTCGTGGAAGGCGGCTAATAAGCTTGCTAACGATCTCACGATGACGATTCCGGATGGTGCTGAAGGAAGGTTCTGAGAGCGAACTAGTTGGATTCATGGCGGAACGCTAACACAGTGACAAACAGAAACGCGACCCCGTACGGCAAATACCGCTATCCGCGCAGGGTCCGCCGGAGGCTGAGCTTATCCGACTTTACGTTCTTCGCTCAGGATCGAATCGAGCAGCCCGGACAAACTGGCAGCGCGGTCGCGCAACGTATGTTCCGTCTCGACAACGGACCCGCTAAGCGCACGATAGCGGGCTTCCGCGCGCAGCAACTGGTCGGCAATATTCAGCGATGCCAGTACCGCGACGCGTAGCGAATCAACCGTAGTCCCTCCAGCCGCGACCGCCCGCATCTTGCCATCCACCAACTCGGCAAGCTTCTCGATGTAGGCCGGATCCTGCCCACGGAGATGGTAGGTCTGGTCGTAAATGTCGACAGTGACCGCAGTCAGTGCGGGTGGCATGTCATCCGCAAAGGCGCGATTGGGTAGACGTGAAGGTGCTTTCGGTTCAGCAACGGGTGCAGTTTCGACTTGTTCCAGTAAAACAGTCATCGTGGCTAGACTCCCGTAAATTCGTCGAGGTGCTGCAACAGCTTTTCCACTCGCTGGCGGACCTGGTCGCGCTCGCCATTCAGCTGCGAGAGTTCGCCTTCGAGCCGCCGGGTCTGTTCTTCCTGGTCATTCAGCCGCGACGTCAGCGACCCGATCTCGGTTGCCTTTTCCGCCAGCTGCGCGGTTTGCTCTTCGACCCGCAGTTCCATTTCGAGGCCATGTTCCTCGGCCTGGTTCAGCCGCTGCTCTGTCGCGCTTCGCAGTTCGCGTTCTTTGCGCAGCAGCTCAATAGCGCGCAGCACGCGCTGTTCAAGCGCCTGGAACGCTGCCGCCTGTACATCGAAAGAGCTCTCGTGTTCTGCCTGTTCCCCGGGGTGTACTGCTGAACTCGCCATCCTGCCTCACACTGCATGCGGGCGCATGCTTCATTTCTCGCAGTATAGCGCTAGTGGTCACGTGGAAAACCAGTCAAACCGCGGCGAAGATGACTGCGTGCACCATCACGGCCAATGGGTAGAAGCCGCCTGCTTGCCGGTAAAAAGTTCACGTCGATCGTCAAGCACTCTCCAGCTTGTTCGCTGACGCTATCTCCTCAGCCTGCCGCCGAGACCTTCAACAGCAGCGATCACCTGCTGTGACCACTCCTGCACTTCTTCATCGCGCAGCGTGCGGTCAGCGGCCTGAAAGATCGTTGAGAGCAGCAGCGAGTCTTCACGGGCTTTGCCAAATGCCTTCGTATCGCCAGGTGGAGCATGGAGGAGTTCTCGCGGCGCATAACTCATCACGCCGTCGAGGCGAAGGCCCTGCAGCGCCCCGTCGATCTGCTCCCACCGTACCGAACTCGCAAGGATGAACGAGAAGTCGCGCTCAACCGCCTGGTACCGCGAAAGATCCTGCAGGCGAGGCTCGCGGAGCGGCAACGGATACAGCCGTTGCAGGTAGAATTCACCCGCGTACACATCCTGTTTCAACTTGCGCTTCTGCGCCTCTGCCGGATGCAGCTGCCCGAAATAAGCCACCGTGACTCCATCGACCACGCAGCGAGCACCGCGGCCGGGATGCAGCCAGGCAGGCAGCAGCAGGTTATCCACGTAGGAAGAGCGCGCATGAAAGACAGCAGCTACTGATTCAACGATGCCCTTGGCGTCATAGAAGTCGAAGCTGCGCGCCGGGTGGTGGGGCCCCGACGACGGAACACTGCCGGTGGCAACAAAAGCGAGCGCGGGAGCTTCGTCCACCCGGTCCGTGCTTCCGCTGAATACCGTGCCAGCTTCAAACAGACGCACACCTGCCACATTGCGGCTGGCATTCGTCTCAACCGCTGTGACGAGTCCGGCAAGCAGCGACGGCCGCAGCATGCCCGCTTCCGCATTCAGCGGATTGCCCATGGCCACGGCCTGTCCCGGCTGCGGCGCGAATAAAGCCGCATCTTCTGCAGAGCAGAAGGTGCTGGTGAGTGCCTCATGCAAACCGCTTGCGAGCATCCGCGACCGCAAAGTCGATTGCCGCGTTGCGTGCGGCAGCTCGACCACCGTACCCGAGAACACCGGCAGGGTATTGGCGAAACGGTTGTAGCCGTAAACGCGGGCAACTTCCTCCACCAGGTCGATCTCGCGTTCAAGATCAAGCCGCCAGCTGGGCAGTGTGACCTCGAACTCTCCAGTTGCAGAACTTGCCGACAACGCACAGCCAAGCGCAGTCAGCACCTGCTGGGTGATCTCGCCGCTCACCCCCTGGCCATCTTCGGTGCTCCCCAGCAGGCGCTGCACTTCCGTGACCTGCAGTGCAACCGGCGCGCGCTTCGCCGTACGCGCCTCAACCTGCGGGACCACGATGTCGATGAACTCGCCATCGACAAAACCGCCGGCTTCAAGGATAAGCGTCGACACCATGGCGGACGCGACCGGAGCCGCGTTAAAGTCGGCGCCGCGCTCAAAGCGATGCGACGCGTCCGTATGCAGACCATGGCGTCGGGAGCTGCGGCGAATCGCCGCCGGATCGAACCAGGCTGCTTCCACGAGCACGTTCTTCGTCTCGGCCGTGATCATCGAATCCCACCCGCCCATCACACCAGCCAGGCCCAGGGCTTTCTTCTCATCGGCGACCACCAGGTCGTCGGCATCGAGAGTGCGCTCCGTTCCATCCAGCAGCCTGAGTCGTTCGCCTTTGCGGGCACGGCGCACCACAATGCCACCTGCGAGCTTGTCCATATCGAAAGCGTGCGTGGGCTGACCCATAGCGAGCAGCACGTAGTTCGAAGCGTCGACCGCGTTGAAGATTTGCTTTTGTTCCAGCAGCCGAAAGCGGCTGGCCACAATGCCGGTCGACGGGCCGATGTTGACATTGCGCAGAACACGGGCCGTGAAGCGGCCGCAAAGGTCAGGCGCCTGGATAGAAATGGATGGCGGCGCGATGCCGGATGTCTGCGTCGAGGCGAGCTTCGTCTCGAGTGCCGGCAACGTGAGTCCGTAGATGGCAGCTGCTTCGCGCGCGATGCCGTAGTGGTTCATTGCGTCCACGCGGTTGGTAGTGATGTCTGTCTCGAAAAGCGAGCCGTCGCGTTCGCCTAAGTCAAAGACGCCCTCAACGGCGATACCGCGCAGCGTCAGGTCCTCGGCCAGTTCGCGATCGGTCGCGGTCAATCCAGGCAAATACTCACGGAGCCATTGCGTCAAAATCTTCAAGCGAACCGGCCTTTCATGCGAACTGCTCCAGGAACCGCACATCGCCGGAGTAGAACTGGCCGATATCCGAGACGCCGTACTTCATCATGGCGATGCGGTCGACGCCCATGCCAAAAGCAAATCCCGAGATCTTTTTCGGATCATACCCGGGCTGTTTTTGCGCAACAAATCCAAAGACCGCCGGGTCGACCATGCCGCAGCCCAGCAGCTCGATCCACCCCGAGTGCTTGCATTTGCGGCAGCCTTTGCCGCCGCAGAAAATGCAGGAGATCTGCACGTCGGCGCTGGGCTCGGTGAACGGAAAGAACGACGGAAAGAAACGTGTCTTCACGCTCGAGCCGAAGAACGCCTTCATGGCAAAGTCCAGCGTGCCCTTCAGATCGCTGAAGGTGATGTTGGTGTCGACGCAGAGACCCTCGACCTGGTGGAAGATCGGCGAGTGGGTCGCATCCGACGCATCGTTGCGATGCACCTTGCCGGGAATCACAATCCGCAAAGGTGGCGGCTGCTGCTCCATGGTGCGAATCTGCACCGGCGACGTATGCGTCCGCATCAGTAGCCGATCGCGCAGCGGCTTGCGTTCCTGGTTGGCAACGACCAGCGTGTCCTGCGTGTCGCGTGCCGGATGGTTCGGTGGAAAGTTGAGCGATTCGAAATTGTAGTAGTCCGTCTCGACTTCAGGGCCGACTCCTACGGAGTAGCCCATGGACTGGAAGACCGACACGACTTCGTGCATGGTCTTGATCAGAGGATGTTCGGCGCCGAGAAGGTGGCGTGTGCCGGGCAACGTGACATCGATTGCGTCCTTCGGATCGACGGTGGCCGGGCCTGACTGACTCGATGCCTGCTGCAGCAGCTCTTCGACGCGGGTTTTGAGCAC
>CAZZUX010000179.1:0-4575 GCA_964657395.1 uncultured Ktedonobacteraceae bacterium | reverse complement strand
ATATCCACCGCCGCCGCCTGGATACCCGCCACCGCCGCCCTGGGGGTAGCGGTTTTGCTGAGCGTCATTCTGCTGCGGCTGATTCTTTTCCTTCACCGGGAAGCCGATGGTGTAGATCAGGGCTTGCGCGCGCTGCGCAGCTTCAATGGAACTAAGTATGTTTTCCTTGCTGCCCCTGTCCAATCCATCCGTAAGAACAATCACGACCTTGCGTCCACTTTGAGGCTTTAATACTTCATCCGACGCAAGAAAGAGAGCGTCGAACAGAACATTCCCGCCGATGTTGCGATCATCGCCTGCCGCAGTCGCAGCAGCAACGGGCCGAGCAGCAAGATGGTCGAGCGCTTTCTGAATCTTGTCCTTTGAATTGGTCAGAGCCAGGTCAAGGCCTGCATCGTCATTGAAATCGATCACGGCTGCCTGGTCTGCCTGGCGGGTCATGGCCGTATCAAGAAAACGCTTGATGGAAGCAGGTGCGGTTTTCACCATCGCAGCCTGGCTGGCCCGCGTATCGACCAGAATGGCCAGTGCCAATGGCTGGTCAGCTGCGCTGCTCATCGACTGGATAACTTCCGGATGGCCATCCTCTCCTACCGTGACATCGTCCTTCGTCAGGTTCGGAATGGGCTGCTCATTCTTCGCTAGGACAAAGAAGGGCACAGTCTTGAGCGGACCCTTCGACGCTGGTGCATTCGAATCTGTATTCTGTGCAACCGGCGAAGCAGCTGTTGCTTGCGCTTCACTCGTAGGAAAGTGCATCGCGCCTGCTATGAAAAGCATGATCGAGGGACGCGCGACCCATCGGAATACAGACGCCAGCCAGGGTTGCCACTTGCTCGTCCCGCATGGCTTCACGGAAGTGGTCCAGGCAAATGGGGATGGAAAGGGAAAATGCATGAGTCTCCAGACGAAAAGTGTCGACGCCAGGACCCAGCGCGGTCAAGATCAGCTATAGAGGTGCCGAAGCAGGTTGTTTGTTACCTGATAACATTCGCAGGCCAGTGCCACCAACCCATCGCGGTTCACAATGCAGATGTGACCATGTCGATAGCGGATCAATCCATTCTTCTGCAGGATGGCCGCGGCGACCGAGACCGTTGGCCGATGGGTGATCAGCATTTCTGCAAGGAATTCATGGGTCAGCGTATATTCATCCGCGAGTACACGGTCCTGCACCATCAGCAGCCATCGCGAAAGACGCTGCTCCACAGTATGGGTAGCATTGCAGGCAGAGAACTGGCTGGTGCTCAGGAAGCCAAGCTGGACGAATTCCAGAACCCGCGCGTGAATCGGCAGGGAGTGATCGAACAACCCCTGCAACACGGTGAAAGGAATCCGCCGTGCTGATCCAGCTACCTGCATAAAGCAGTGAAGATCATTCGGGAGACCACCCAGCAGGTGAATGGCCCCGGCAAGTCCTTCGCGTCCGATGATGCCGACTTCAGCAGTCGTCCCATCCGCCATGCTGGTGACAACAGACGCGATGCCGCCAGTAATAAAATAGCCATATTTCGGCGGAGCACCAGCGACGTAAAGCGAGTCTCGACTGAAAAGACTTACCACCTCGGTACAGGCGATCAATTGCCTGTACTCATCGGCAGGCAATGCTTCAAGCAGAAGATTTGAAGGAGCTGTGGCCACGATCCGGCCTTCCAGGAGTGCACGTTATGTGGATGTAGATCCATCCATTGTGCGCATGGCCAACAGAGAGTGAGGGGCCAGACGTTGACCCACAGTATACGCGTCTGGTATCGAACGGTCCGTAACTTGCATGACACTTCAGCGGAGCTGCCAGGCTGATTCATTCAACGACAGCGTCTACAGAGTTTCCGCTCACCTTGCAGCGCCGGAAAGCTTCTGGCGGGTCAGGGGAGCACGTTGGAAGACATAGCCGCGTGCCGTAGCTCCTGCTGAAAGTAGACAGGGTAGTTCGGCGGCGGGATCGGAGCAACGCGCGGCGTACTGCAATGGCATCCACGAACACAGGGATGAAGAGGAGCCAGGCAGAATCGTTCAAGGCATTGGGTACAGCGCAGGAATTCGACTTCGTATCCCTCGTGGCCGCAGGACGTACAGGAAACCTTCGCAGGAATGATCATGGTGTACTCCGAGGCGCTTCTCGTGAATGGCTGAACGCCTTGTGATCAACCTACGTTCGATCCCAACTAATCGCAAATAACTTGGGTGGTAGCAAAACCCTGCAGGTAATAACACAAGGGGTCGCACCAGCGGCTACACAGTTCACTGCAACGAAGCGACCCTACTTGCCGCTTTCGAGGGATTGCCGGGGATCGGGAAGCTGCCAGACTGGCAGGTACGTCGGGAAGTCTCAACCGGAGGCTCACATTGCGTGTCTATCAGGTCGTCATTTCACTCTTCACTCTGCCCATGACCTTCCTTCCCCTCAAGGCACAGCAGGTCCGCGGATATCCCACGCTGCAGCAGGGAACAGCCGTGGCTCTGCAACTGGATGAAACTCTGGACAGCGCCCACGCGCGGGTCGGCCAGCGTGTCGCCTTCGAAGTCGCTGCGGACGTGGTAGTACAGAACCAGGTGTTGATCCCCGCCGGAGCCGCCGCCCTGGGAACCGTCGCACTGGTCTCCCGTCACGGATGGACAGGACACAGCTGGCATGAACGTGCAGGCCGCATCGATGTGAATGTCGATGCAGTGCGATTACCAAGCGGCCAGATCGTGCCGCTCATGATCACCAGGGACGCAGATGTTGCGGCGAATGACGATTCGGTCGCTCCCAGCATGATGCCGCCTTCCGTAAGCGCCAGTATGGTGAATACCCGGCACCAGGACCTGTCGATCCCGGAAGGAACTCGTTTGCTCGCGGCTGTTCGACGAGACACGGTAATCGTGCAGCAGACTGCCTCTGTCAGCGATTGAAACCATGTACAGCTTTTGAACGAGCGCGCTCCGGCTGCTATAGTCTGAGGCGTCCCCATGTTGAGAGCTGCTTTCCGCATTTTGCTGCGCAGCCTGCTGCCGCCTGTACATAACCCTGTCCGCATCCACGCGACGCAGCAAGCCTTGCTCTCAGTGCTTGCGGGCGCGGCCCTCATCCTCTCGATAGCAGGCTGTGCTTCTTCAATCTCTGTTATCCCTCCCAACGCCATCGCAGGCAGAGCGGATGCATACGACTACTCTCCCTCGGTCCTGCAGTCCGGCAACCAGTTGCAGATATGGTGGTGCGGTCTGGGCAATAACCCAGAAAATCCCAGGCAGTTCACCGACACCATCCTGTATGAAACCGTCGACACCGTCACCAACAAGAAGTCTGAACCTAAAATCGTGCTCGGCGAAACTCCGGGCGCCTGGGACAGCGTCTTCACCTGCAATCCAAAGGTCGTGCGCGGCACGTTCACGAATCCCTTCGGCGATGGCGCCGCCTACACCTACGCGATGTACTACGTGGGCACACAGAAGAAGGATGGGTCCGACAACAGTATCGGTGTCGCATTTTCCAACGACGGAATGATCTGGAGAAAACTGAAGGATCCAATCATCGCATCCACGTCCGCAACGCTCTATGGAGCAGGCCAGCCGGCCCCCTATAACCAGGACGGCAAATCAGGAATCATGCTGCTTTATGAGGATGCCGGCGGTCCGATCGAACACAGGGTTGCCACGTCTACGGACGGCATCCACTTCACACCGACAGGAAAAATCACGCGCAACGGCTTCAATCCCGGGAATCTCAATCCTTCCTGGGGCGATGCAGGCTACGATCCGACCACACACTCTTGGTATGCCACGTTTGATCTGCCGACGCGCAATCCTGCGACCACTGCCGATTATCCGGAGGCCGGTCAGTATGGATTCCAGTTATGGCGCATCCCGGCCAGCTCGCTGGTCACCGGCGAGACGCCATGGCAATTGCTGAGAACCTACGACACCAACTCCACAGGATATGAGTCAAATTTTCTGGCAGGCTTCCTGCGTGACCCGCATGGCAATATCAACATCGGCAGTTATCCGAAGCTTCAGCTTTTTCCGTCCATCGCCAATCCGCAGCCGACCTGGAATGCCACTCCTCTTGACGATGGCTACGCCGATGCATTTCCACGATGGGACATCGGGTCATTGACCTGGGATCCTGGTGTATTGACGCTTCCGTTATTCAGATTGAAGAATCAGACAGGCTACGAAACCACGACAGGCTATGCTGATCCGTTTGCCGGGTTCGTCGTAGATGCGACCCTTGGGCATCTCTATACGGCTCCGCAAAACAGCGCGACTCTCGGCTTCTACGGCTGCAAAGGCGGGACGACGGACTACTTCATCTCGCTCGATCCAGGCTGCGCAGGTGCCTACATCGTGGGGCTGGAAGGATACGGATATGCAAGTCCCCCAGCAGGTGTAGCCACAAAGCCGCTCTACTTCTGCTCTGCCGCTCTCGGACGCTTTCTGAGTAACGACGCGCAGTGTGAAGCAAATAAACCAGGCTATCTACTCGGTTATGCGCTCCCTTAGCTGAAGTTGCTTCGTTCGCTTGCCTTCCCAAGTGAACGCAAAACATGCTTTCCTGCTTTCACTCCTTTGTAAAGCATGCACGGGGACCGCTTT
>CAZZUX010000178.1:0-4591 GCA_964657395.1 uncultured Ktedonobacteraceae bacterium | reverse complement strand
GTGTGCCAGCGATTGATGGTGGTGTCGTACTGCATGCCCGGATCGCCGCAGGCCCAGGTCGCCTGTGCGAGCAAACGCATCAACTCGCGAGCCTTGTAGGTCTTGACCGGCGTGCCATCCTTCACAGTCTTCGTGGTGAAGTCGCCGTCAGCTTCCCAGGCGTGCATGAACTCGTCATTCACGCGAACAGAGTTGTTAGCGTTCTGGAAGAAAATCGAACTGTAGGCTTCGGAGTCGGGACCGGAACCGTCATAGCCGGCAGCAACCAGCGAGTGAGCCTTGGCTTCTTCCTTGGACTTGCATTCGATGAAATCTTCGATGTCCGGATGATCAACATTCAGGATGACCATCTTGGCCGCCCGACGGGTCTTGCCGCCGGACTTGATGACACCGGCAAAGGCGTCGAAGCCACGCATAAAGCTGAGCGGACCGGACGCAGTGCCGCCACCGGAGAGCAGTTCGCTCGAGCCACGGATCGGCGACAGGTTGGTGCCGGTGCCGGAACCCCACTTGAAGAGCATGCCTTCGGTCTTCGCGAGCGTCAGGATGCTGTCAAGCGAATCATCAACCGAGTTGATGAAGCAGGCAGAGCACTGCGGATTGCGGTAGCCCGTGGTGTCGTAGCGCACCTCGCGCTTTTTCGGGTCCCAGAACCAGTTGCGGGCGTCAGAATCAGGTTCAAGCCGATCGCAGCCGACGTTGAACCACACCGGCGAATTGAAGGCCACCTTCTGGTGAACCAGCAGGTGGACGAGATCATCATGGAAGTTGGCGGCATCTTCGGAAGTAGCGAAGTAGCCCATCTTCATACCCCAGTCGCGGATGCTCTCGGCAACACGGGCAATCAGCTCGCGCACGCCCGTCTCCCGCTTGTAGGCAGAGGTGTGCTCAGCAGCGCCGCCCGGCGCGGCATCCATGGGACCGTGCAGGTATTTGGAGGCGACGATGTTGGTCGCGGTCATGGACCAGTCGACCGGCACCTCCACTTCTTTCTGCTCGAAGATGATCTTGCCCTTGGAGTCAGTGATCGCAGCAGTGCGGCGTTCCCACTGGACTTCCGCGTAGGGCGAGACGCCGGGCTTGGTGAAGCGCCGCGTAACCTTGAGTCCCGGCGAAGACTTGGAGGATGGGCTTGCGGCCGGGGTACGGGTGGATGCAGCAGCAGAAGGGGCGGATTGCTGGGTGGCCTCGGCCATGGTGACTCCTTGGGGCGTAATCGGAATAAAGAGACTGAAAAACCGCCGCACCCTCTTCTGTGAGATGAGCTGCGGACGGGCGGTACGGGTTCCGGGGAAATCGATGTCTATGTGGGCAGCCCGGTGAGCGGCATGGCTCTAAAGTGGGGTTGCAAATGTGAAGTTAGCCCCGTGTATAGATCATGTCAAGCTAGAAACCCCAACATCTTGTGATTGGATGCCGGAGCAGATACCCGGTCGCAGAATGCAGTGGTTTGGCCTGTGGAGATCGCTGAAGGGCGCAACTGGCGCGGAGATGGACCATGAATCGATGGTTTGAAGTTACGCGCCGGCAGGACAGCCGCCAAGGTGCGGAAGTTGTGCAAGTCATGTGGAGTGATGTGGGAATGTGGGTAAAAGGGTACAGGCCGTACGGGCGGGTGCACTTCCGCGCAGGCTGCTCCCGTTGGTCATCTGGCGGTGCAGAGGCATCCCGTTGGTTCTTTGAGTTCGAAGGGCGAGGCTTCAGCCAGGCCCTTCGGTTAAAACGGGCTTACCCTGGGTCCAACTCCGCAATCCGGCTCAGGAGCCGATCGAAAACGATCAGGGTTGCGTGTAGTAGCCCTGCCGCGTCCGCGGAGTCAGCCCAGATTGGCTCAGCTTGACCTCGATGTGGTGGTAATAGGTAGCAGGAGCCTCTGTTGGCAGCGGTCGGTAGGTCAGTTCGTAATAAGCACTCGCGTCGGCAACGCACCGCTCGATCATCTGGTGAACGCCTGTTGTATTAAGGGCCAGGCCGCCGGATTGCACCGCAAGAGCCTGCAGCGAAAGGTCGCCGATGTCTACCTGGCTGGGCTTGCTGACGCCCTTCACAAAGCTTTGGTAGTAGTCGGCACGAGCCAGATTCTCATTGGCGCCGTAGGAGTCCAGGCTATAGAGAGTGATCCGTGCCTGGCGCAGTGCGTGTGAGATGCCGACGATGTCGGCGAAAAGCTGTTGCTGTTCCTTGGCGCTGAGCTGCACGCCCGGGCCGGATAGAAGCGGCCAGCCAGGAGAAACCCAAAGCACCAGCTTGCGTCCCGGGATCGACGCCTCGCGCGCAGCGACCTGGTTGAGCGCGCTCAGGGAGAGGCTGAAACGTTCAGCAGCTCCGTAGAAACCTGCTGAACGACGGATATCGCGAAGGCCGATGCCATACTTGTCGAGATCCTGGCTGAGCCCATTTCCGTCTGTCGTAAAGCCCTGCTGCATCTGCGTATTCGTATCGGTAAAGACTGCCAGCGCGGTCGGATAGGCTAGGTGGCCGCCGTTGGCCTTCAGGTATTTGTCGATCTCCTGGCGTTCGTAAGCGATGTTCTCGTACGAAGTGTTGACTGCGTCAATCACCAGAAGCACATGAACCGGAACATCGTTTCCTCCCATGGCTTTGAAGGCGGTGATCGGCTGCGGCACCTTGTTGTCGAGAACGGTGAAATCCTCGCGGCGCAGTTCGGCAGCGGGCGGCCCGTTCTTGGGTGTCGCGACAACGTCAAGCTGAACCTCGGAGCTGTCCGCATTCGGAGAGGCCGGGGGAGCAGAGACAGTCTGCTGAGCAGGAAGCGCGGCAGCAAAAAGAATTGCCGCACCAAGTAAAATCTGGACACGTGGCATGATCGACATGGTCACCCTTTCGATGTTCCAGCAATGGGGGAAGTTGCGGGAAGCGTCTCGCCATGAGATGCAAGGACGCTACCTGGTTAAAGACGGGTTGCGCGTGAATGTTGTTTCGGTATCGACAGCATTGGATGTGCTGAAGGAGATATCTTCCGGAATCACTCTCTCTTTCAGGAACCTTGATAAGCGGGCCATTTTTGCGAGGAACAGCCTAGAATGGCGCAGTATGCGACTCGCTACCTGGCTTCCGCTGCTCGTCTTGCTTGCAACTCCTGGCAGATCAGGATCAACTGCGAAGTGCCAGTCGCTGCTTCACGCCGAAGATCGCATCGGAGGCACAAGCCTGCAGGGAAAGACAATAGCCCTGCACCAACGTGGTGATTCGGCAGTTGTACTTTTCTTTCTTGCCAGTGACTGCCCGATCTCCAACCGCTATCTGCCGGAGATGAATCGCATTACCGCAGAGTTTCGCGATCGCGGAGTGCGAGCCTGGTTCGTCTATCCGAATGTGACCGAGACGGAAGCCGGCATCCGGCATCACCAGGCGCTCTACGCAGAAGACAAGGGGGATCTGTCGAATGTCCTCATGGACGCGCACCAGCAGCTGGCGACACGGGCAGGTGCGCACGTGACTCCGGAAGCAGCCGTTCTGGTCGAAGACAAAGGTGAGTTGCGCAGCGTCTACACAGGCCGCATCGACGATCGTTATCTGAACCTGGGTACGGAGCGTCCGCAGGCCGGCCGCCATGATCTGGAGCAGGCTATTGGTGCGGTGCTGGCTCACCAGCCGGTCGCGCCTCCGGGAGGGCCGCCAGTAGGCTGCGGCATCGTCGACAGGCAGTGAGCTATCGCCACTATCATCGTTACGTATTGCTCGTCCAGGCAGGCGCGGCCCTGCTGCTGGCGGCTGTCGCCACCTTCCTCGCGAAGGCGGACGGCGAAACCACCGCCGGCACGGTTACCTATTGCCGACAGATCGCGCCGATCTTCTATGCAAACTGCACGGGCTGTCATCACAGCGGCGGTTCCGGTCCATTTCCGCTGAT
The DNA here is from genome assembly GCA_964657395.1 of uncultured Ktedonobacteraceae bacterium. GTDB lineage: Bacteria > Acidobacteriota > Terriglobia > Terriglobales > Acidobacteriaceae. Next base: position 717 of record CAZZUX010000178.1, on the reverse strand, counting down.
GACGTACGCAGACGCGAAGCGTTGGGGAACGACGATCCGTGCCGTCACCCAGTCGCACTACATGCCACCATGGCTTCCGGAGCCGGGGCATGGCGAATTTACCGGCAGCCGGCGCCTGTCGCCAGAGACGGTTGCGCTCATTGCGCGCTGGGTCGATGCAGGGATGCCCGAAGGCGCTGCCGCCGAGAAGCCGCAGGCTCCGGTGTATACCAGTGCCTGGCAGCTGGGGCCGCCCGATCTGATCCTGACTGTAGACAGCGGGATGCAGGTGCCGGCGACCGGCACCGATCTCTTTCGCAACTTCATCCTGCCCTTTCCGCTGAAAGACACGAAGTGGATCCGGGCGATGGAGATCAAGCCGGGCTCCCCTCAGGTGGTGCATCATGCGAACCTGATGATCGATCGTCCGGCATCGCTGCGGCGGCAGCATCCGCACGACTGGCAAGCCGGCATCCCGGGTATGGACGTGGTTACGGATGCCGGTGAAGGCTTCGATCCTGATGGGCACTTCCTGGACTGGAAGCCGGATTCAACCGCGCTGATCGAGCCGGAAGGCATGCCATGGCGGCTTGATCCCGGCAACGACCTGGTGCTGAACATGCACCTGAAGCCCACCGGCAAAGTAGAAACAGTGCAGGCGCAGATAGGCCTGTATTTTGCGAAGGAAGCTGCGGTCAAACAGCCGATCCTGTTGCAGCTGGAGCATGATGCCGCCCT
>CAZZUX010000177.1:0-4791 GCA_964657395.1 uncultured Ktedonobacteraceae bacterium | reverse complement strand
TACCAACTTTCTCAAACCCCCGCTTCATTGGCATCCCTCGAGGATCTGGTTGAGTGACTCGGCCCGTACTCGTCAGAGGTCGAGGATGATCGTCCTCGGCCCATCTCCATTCTCGAAGGGTCTCCACCGATACACGCTCCCCATCTTCCGCGCGACAACAGCATGGCAACGATCCGCGACTCTATGTCGATCTTTGACGTGCAATCCAGCAGCACCAGAGCCAGATGTGTCAGGGTATGCCAACCGGTGCGGTGGCAGAAGCGTGAAAACCATGTAGGTCACTCAAGCGATGCTATATTTGCTCGCATGTGGAAACCTCTGGGCTTAATCCTGGTTGCGGCACTTGTGGCTCAAAGTAGCAATGGTCAGGTTCCGTGCCCTGTCTCTTTGACGAGTGCTGTTGCTGGGGCGGAGAGCATCGAGTTGAAGTTTCGGAACAAAGGCAAGCTGCCGATTGAGCAGCTCAGTCTGATCTGTGCGCCGCCTTCCAATCACCAGAGTCGCACGACGCTGTGTCAGAACGTCTCGGGCATTTTCTATCCGGGTATGCAGTACTCGGCTGATATTCCTTACGCCGGCGCAAATCGTCATCACGTACTAATCTCGGTCAGAACAGTACACCTGGCTGGTGGCGTTTCCTGGAATACGCATTCGTTGAATCCCTGCAAGAGTGTGCGAGCCGCCAGAGCGAAGTAGGTGCGGATGCATCTGTAAAGTGGTGATGCCTTTGTAGGAGATGAAGGTTGAGGATGCCCGGACCCATCGCCGCGTTCCTCGCGTTTCTGGTGCTATTCACTGGTGCGGCGGGATGGCTCATGATTTTCCGCGCATGGCTCTCTGGGCGGTATGTTGTACCTGGTTCTGTATGAGTGGACTCCCGGGTTCGCTGCGCTTGCTGCTATGCGCTGGTATGGCGAGCGTGCGGAGTTCACAGTGCGGCTCAGCCTGTCAACGAAGCAGTGGCTGCTGTGCTATGCGCTACCGCTGACCTATATTCTACCGGCATATGTGATGACCTGGTTGTTGATTCAGGCTCTTGGCGCCCGCTTGAGTACATGACGAAGAGCGCGGGTACGATGGGTTATCCGATGCACCCCGGGCTGTCCCCCATGCGGGAGCGCAGATGAGCTGCTTCACCTTGATGGTGATAGGCCTCTCCTTCGTGTTCGGCTGGTTGTGGATGAAGACAAAGAGCCCGCATAACATCAACAGCCTCAGTCACTCTGCTTTTACTCATTGGACTGGTGTCAGATGCCAGCTTTTCGACCTGCTACGGGAACAATCCCTGCAGCGCTTGTAAGAACTGCAGATACTGCGCTCATTGTGCGAAACAAGGCGGAACATGCGGCGGAAGTAAGGCTACCTATCAGCCAACAAGGCAGCAACAGCCACTCTAAGTCACTTTTACTCTCCTAGAGAGAGGCGCTTCGACTCGTCATGACTCCGATTAATGATGACAGCAAGAGTAACTATCTTTCAATTAGGTCATCAGTAATGTGCCTTTACTAAAGGAACAATGCATATGAGTGCTGTCCATCACGCCAACGAAGTCAGGCAGATCTTTTCTTCTTCAACGGTCTTCTCAGCGAGCTCGATCTGGCCTAAGCTACTGGCACCATGATTCTCGCTGCTGTGCTTAGCGTCGCAATCGTCGTTACCATTGTGTGTGGGCGAGCCTTGCTTTGGCTGGTGAGAGAGATAAGAGAGCCGACCTTTTCAACGGCAGGCTTTGTCTATGCGCAGTGCGGCACCCACTCTGGTTGGCTAAGCCGCGATGTCACAAACAACGACTGGATCTTGTGGTCTGCAGAAGACCAGCGCATGTATCGCAGCTCTAACGCCAGAGTGTGGATTGCGAGCTCGGAGAGCCGCGAGGAATGCTTAAGCCTGGGTAAGCAATACGTCAAGGTGCATGGCAAGCCAGAACGGAACTTGTACCGGTGATTGTCTCTCACGGCAACACTGTTGCCTTTACCGTCATTGCCCGACTGAACGATAGCATCTACGCCACTTTCCAAGGCCCGGGCGAAGGACTACAACCGAGACAGATACAACCCAGTATCTAATTCCGATCTGGGCCGCAGTCATGGGAATGAGTGCGGCCCTCTTTTTCGTGTGCAAAGACACCTCCACGTGTCACAGGTTATTTAGAACATTCATCACGGCTGCATCCTCTCTCCAGCGCTTTCGCTTCGTCTTCGGACTCAGCTTTATCAGGTCGGAAGTAAAGCCCTCCGGGACCAAGGGAAGGAATTTATCTGCTGAAGAAAGATTGCTGTAACCCATGTAGGTCGACAAGGCTGGAAGAAGCAGATTGAGATCGGATCCCTGCTTGAGCCAACAGGTGAGACGCTCTACCGCAAAGGAAGCCCGAAAATCCTGCATCCTAGGTAAAGGCATGGTGGTATCCCTTCGTACCACCCCCGCGATCTTCTGCAGGCGTCGGAAGCACTGCATTAGATAACACCTACTCAGTCGTGCGCCGGTCGCGGAGCAAAACAGAAATTGAGAGCTCCTGCTATCGGCTTTGCTCTTTACTGCAAGGTAGCTGCGAAGTTGCTTTTGCAGGTCAGGACAAAGCGGGATCCGGCGTTGGTGCTTGTTGTTCTGGTTCTGAAAGGTGAGGTGGGTACACCTTGGGCTGAGATCCGAGACTCTGAGTGCAAGAACTTCGCCGCTCGATGCTCCTGTCGCGTAAAGCATGAGCAGAAACACTCTGAGGGTGTTGGCGTTCATCGATTTTGAGCCAACCTGGCTCTTCCTGGTTGTTGCAAGCAGTGCTCTGACTTGTTCAACGGAGTAGATGTGAGGAACAAACGTGCCAGTTCCGCGAGTCGGCTTCGTCAGTGCGAGCGGAGTCATCGCCTCTCGTGAGATCCAGTAGCGAAGGAAACCGTTCAGGATGCTGTACTGACCGCGCTGGGTCAGTGAGGAGTTCCGCGGCTTGTTCAGAAATGAAGTGACGTCCTCACTCGTGAGGCTACGTAGTTGGACGTTTCCGGCAGATCGACAGATGGAACGAAGGATGGCTTCGCCATTGACGAAGGTGGATTGATGCATGTGCCGATCGTGCACATAGATGTCGATCGCTGCCGCAAGCTTCAAAGAACACCAGACAGGGTGAAGTTTGCCACTCGCCTTAGTGACCGCACGTCGAACTTAGCGTACACACTCACGGATCGAATATCACGATGGCCAAGGAAGGCAGCAATCTGTTGGAGGGATGTACCCTGCCGCAGCAACTCGGTGGCACAGGAATGCCGAAGTGAATGCGGGCCATAGTGTTGTGAGACGACGTCAGCGGATCGCATCTGCTTCTGCACGGTCGATGTGAGACTTTTCATGGGTCCGAACGGTGGAACCATGGTCAGGAAGAGATTGCGGCTCTCGCTTTGCGCACGCCCAATCCGGATGTACTGGATAATGGCTTCTCCTACTTCTGGTCGGAGCGGGAACCGCTGCCACGAACCTTGTTTGGCACGCTTCACCGCGAAGGTTTCAGCCTGCCAGTCGAAGTCTTCTAATCGCAGTCGAACAACTTCAGCGTTTCTCAGACCATAGACGGAACAGAGAAGGAGGATTGCCTTGGCCCGGCTACCATACGCATTCGTGTCGACAACGCCGGCGATCATGCGACGTACTTCTTTCCAGGGCGGTCCGATCACCTCCCAATCCTGCCTGCTGATCACGGGGCTGCGGATCGTTTCGGAGATCCCTGGCTTGCACCATCCTCGTTTCTCTGCGAAGCGGAAGAAGGTGCGAAGTGCCCGGGAATAAGACACTATGGTGCAAATGCGCCAACCACGACGGAGTCCCTCCCTGAGGTAAATAGCGATGTCATCCGGACGGACAGAGAGCAAACGTTGCTTTCTACCAGCAACCCAGAACAAGAAGCCTCGGATTGGGCCTGTAGTACACGCTATGGTGGTGGCGGCATAGCCTCCTGCTTGTTGATAAAGCAGGAACTCTGAGATGACTGAGTCATAGCAGCAGCTAAGAGGCTGAGATGGCATGAACTTGCCAAGAAAGCGAAGGAAACCTCGTGCAGCGGTGGCAAAAGCCATGATCGATTTACTGCTTGGTCGGTGCTTCCGATGCTCGAAACGCTGTCCCGCCCACAGGAGCGCGGCCCTTTTGATTTCAGCATCGCTCACCATGCGGAGCTTCGCGAGTCGCAGCACTCGCACTACATGAAGCAAGTAGATCGCGGCGAATCTTACTCCCGCCCAAGTGTTCCCACGCTGAAGAAGATGCTGCAGGTAAGCTTCACGTTCCTTCAAGAGCGGTGCTGCGCTATGGCGCTTGATCGCGCTTCGCATGCTGAAGAGTTGTCCAATGGTGCTTGAGCGATACATCATCGAATCCCTCTGTTCAGAACAAATACATGCTACGTCTCATCATGGTCTTGGCGGTGTAAGCCAGGCCTTACTAAAGCGGTGAGTGGGAATATCCCCACAGCTGAGGTGTCCGCCTGTGCGGGGACGATGACGCCGAAGGTGGATGGCGCTTTGTTCTGAATCTACTATTCTGAGGGCATGATGGACGGAAGCGTCTGTGTTCTGACCGCGTTTACTGGCAAAGGTCTAAGGATCACCGCCAAAAGCGCTGTCGATCAGCATGGCAGAGTGAAGTTTCTTAGTCAGGATTGCGAGATCGAGGATGGTTTCTACTTTGTCAGCAGTCGCAGCAGCAGCTTCCCTGAAGTATGGAGCAGCAAAGGAGACTCGTGGTGTCGTCATCCCTATGAGCTAAGGGATGTGAAACCTGGAACGAACAAGGGTGCGTGATCAG
>CAZZUX010000176.1:0-4907 GCA_964657395.1 uncultured Ktedonobacteraceae bacterium | reverse complement strand
CGCTCCTTGATCTGGTTCATCTCCGGCTGAATCTTCTGCATCTTCATCGCCGACTTCATCATGGTGATTCGAGTCGGAAGCATCGCAATATTGATCACCAGGGTCAGGATCAGGATCGCCCAGCCCCAGTTATGAACGATGTGGTCATACGTAAACCGCAGCGCGAAGAACAAAGGCTTCGCCACGATCCCCACCCATCCAAACTCTAGGATCGGTTCCACATTCGGGCCAGTCTGCGTGCCATTCAGTGCCGTAGCCCGCACACTGCTCAACACCTCGATCACCTTCGGACCCGCAAACACCCGCGTGCTCACCTCGCCGGCGCTCGTACTGCCAAGCGCCGTGCCCAGCACCGCCACCGGCACCGTTCCTGACTCCGGCCGCTTCGCATCACGCGCCATCGTCAGCGCGTTGTTCAACCCGATCACCTCGGAAGCATCCGGCGCATCCGGGAGAAAAATTGCCGCGAAATACGAATCGCTGATGCCCGCATAATCAAACTGTCCCTGCAGCGTCGACCCGCTCGCTATCTTCTTCGCCGCTACCGAGTCATACTTCCCGTTCTGTGACTTGTCGAACTGCGCACTCGCATAGGAAGGCAGCGTCGCCTGGTCGCCCAGTCCTGACGGCCACGAAATAAAGGTCGCCACCGGCGAGCCGCCATTCGTAATTGACGCTGTTGCGTGAACCACGTAGCTCGCATCAAAGGTGAACTTCTTCTTTACCGCCAGCCCGCCCGCGCTGTAGCTGAAGCTCAACTCGCCCGGAGCATTCAGCGGACCCGTAACCGAAGCCACGAACATCGCATTGTTCACGCGATCCCGCACACTCGCGTCATACGTGTACAGCGACAACGGATGACCATACTTCGACGCCGCCGACTTGTTCACCAGATCCAGCGGCTTGCCGTCATCGTCCTTGTACTTCTTCAAAATCCACGACGTCACCTGCGCCCCGCGATTGGTGAACGTGATCCGGTACAACTCGTTCTCCACCACCGTCTGCGTCTCGGCATTCGCCACCGCGTCGCTTGCCGCATGTGCGGTCACGCCGGACGCAGCCGTATCTGTCGCACTCGGCGTACTCGTCCCGCTCACCGGGATTGACGCACCAGCCTGCTGCCCCGACTGCTGCGCAATCTGCTGAGGATTAGCCGGCGCCGCCGGCGCCTTCTTCGACTTCCAGTACTGCAGTCCAAGAAAGATAAAAAGAAATACCGCCGAAAAAAGCAGCATGGTCCGCGGGTCTTGCCCACCGCTCCCACTGCCGCCCTGTTGATTGGGATTGCGAATCTCTGCCAAGGAAAACGTCCTGTCTGTATGCTGCGGAAACTTGATCGAACCAGAGTAGCGGTGCGTCCATGCGCAACCCGCCTGCACTCCACCTGCACTTACATGATAAATGCCGCGGCGCGCGATCCCACGGCCACACCTCCCGGGATGGAAGGGCATGACTTCAGCCGTGCCAAAATGCATCGCCTGCAGGACGGATCGTGCGCCCGGGTGACTCCTCTTCTATCACCCTTGTTCAACAAGTCTTCTCCGCCCTCGCCGGCACAGGATCAAATCCTCCCCGCGAAAACGGATGGCATCGCAACACCCGCCGGAACGCCATCCAGCCTCCCCGAAACGCTCCATGCTCATGCCACGCAAGAACCGCATACTCTGAGCACGACGGCTCAAAACCGCATCCCTGTCCAGGTCCATTCAACGCATGAAACATCGGCGACAAAGTGTATTTGTAAACCGTCAGCACCCCTTGCAGCACTCGCGACCGGCCAGCCGCCTGCGTCTTCATTGGCGCCGAGTCGCCGCATCCCCAGCCATCGGCAGCCTCGCCGCCACGGCAGAAAATATCCGGCCCACTTCCACCATCAGCGTCTTGAAATCACTTTCCAGCACCGTCCTGCGCGGATGCAGAATGACATCCACATGCGCCGGCAGCAGGTGTCTCTGCGCTCGCACAGCCTCCCGCATGCGTCGCTTGATACGATTCCGCTCCACCGCGTTACCCAGCACCTTCCCGGCTGTCAGCCCTACCCTTGCTACAGGCGACAGCATGGATGACGGACGCACCGCCGCGAAATAGCTCATCGACTGTGACTGCTGCTTGCGACTCAACTTGTAGATCTGCTGATACTCGGCATGCTTCCGTAAACGCCACGGCTGTGCGCAAGTCTGACTTACTGATGGCGGCATTACAATCACCAGCGCAGCAGGCAATCCAAGGATCGAGCCGCCGAATATGGAAAGGTATGGTTCACTTCAAGGTGTCTGCGAGGAAGCGAGATCAGTACCGCAACCTCAAGCAACGAACTCAGAAAGTCAGAATCCCCTGAACGGCGGAAACGGATTCCTCAGGTATGACTCGCGGAAACCAAGTTTCCAGACTAGTCGCGGAAACCAGCGCTGACTGCAATCTTGTGCCGGCCCTTAGCGCGACGACGAGACAACACCGCAGCTCCACTCTTGGTCTTCATGCGTGTACGAAAACCATGCGTCTTGGAACGATGGCGGCGGTTCGGTTGAAATGTGCGCTTGGGCATAGAACGCGCTCCTGATCTAGATGAACAAAATTATGCCGATTGGCAAGTCCTGAGTATAGCGCATGACCTCGAAAAGCCGCAAAAAACAACAGCCTGACCCGCTTTTACACAACCACCCTCGTTGGTTCTTCACAAGCAATGGTGCAACTCTTCCGGCACGACTTTTTTTCGCCAACTCCCCTCACGAATGTCCCCTGCGATTGTGCTAGTATCGGCTCCGTTCACAACTGATTTTTTCGTCAACCTCCAACCCAAATTTCGGAGCCCGGCAAGTGGAGAACAGCAGAGCCTGATAGCACTGCTCCCACGCATTCACACCGATCCACGAGACCGCGCCACCGCTATCCCGGCGTACGATTTTCTGTCTCCGTAAGTGATGCGTTCCCCAATTGGCTCAATGCGGTTTTGGAGTACTGGCACGTAAGGAAACCTATGCCGCTTGTACCATCGCCAGCGTCGATCTCACCACCAAGTGTTCCCTCGCAATCCGATCCCTGGCACCGCATCCTGAGTGCACTCGAAAAGAAAGCCAACCGGCAGTCCTTCAACCAGTGGCTCAAACCCACAGTCTTCAGCCACGTCAGCGGTCGTGTCCTGGTCGTGCGCGTCCCCAGCAGCGAATGCCAGGTAGCCGTCTACCGTTACGCCAACCTCATCGATGAAGCTCTCGAATCCCTCGAGCTCGAATTCGACGACGTAAAATTCGTCACCCCCGAAGAAGATCCCACGCTCGTCCGGCCCCGCGAAGACGGTGGTTTTCCGCCCGCTCCCGAACGCCCCACTGACCGCACTTCCGAACGCTCCACCACCCAGCTGCCCGAAACCACACGCCTCGCCGACCATCGCAACGGCAGGCCCGCTCCGCAGCCCGCTCAGCCAGCCACACCACTCGCCAACGGCTCCCAGCAGCGTTTCGATTGGAACAGCGCCGCCCAGCTCAACCCGCGCTACACCTTTGACGCCTTCATCATCGGCAACGGCAACCAGTTCGCCCGCGCCGCCGCCCAGGCCGTCGCAGAGAAGCCCTCCAAGGCCTACAACCCCCTCTTCGTCTATGGCGGCGTCGGCATGGGCAAAACCCATCTCATGCACGCCATCGGCCACGAAATGAAGCGGCGTCAACCCAACGCCTCCATCTGCTACGCGTCCAGCGAAAAGTTCACCAACGAGATGATCAATTCGCTGCGCTATGACAAGATGACCAGCTTCCGTGACAAATTTCGCACCGTCGACCTGCTGCTGATCGACGACATCCAGTTCATCGCACAAAAAGAGCGCACCCAGGAAGAGTTCTTCCACACCTTCAACGCCCTCCACGAAAGCATGAAGCAGATCGTCATCGCCAGCGACCGGCCGCCCAAGGAACTCGCCGAGATCGAAGACCGTCTACGCTCCCGTTTCGAGTGGGGCCTCATCGCCGACATTCAGCCGCCCGACCTCGAAACCAAGGTCGCCATCCTGCAGAAGAAGGCAGAGAACGACCACGCGCACCTGCCCACGGAAGTCGCCCTCTTCATCGCATCCAACGTCCGCACCAACGTGCGCGAGCTCGAAGGCGCCCTCACCCGTCTCATCGCCTGGACCGGCATGCACGGCCTCGAGATCACGCTGCCCACCGCGCAGCAGTGCCTCAAGCAATTCATCGATACCCAGGTCCGCAAGATCACCATTGAAGCCATTCAGCGCATGGTCGCCGAACACTTCGGTATGCGCATCACCGAGCTGAAGCAGAAGAACAACTCGCGCTCCGTCGTCGTCCCCCGCCAGATCGCCATGTTCCTGGCCAAGCAGATGACCGAAGCCTCACTCCCCGAAATCGGCCGTCAATTCGGCAACAAACACCACACCACGGTCATGCACTCCATCGCGAAAATCGAAGAAGAACGCCGCCGCGACACCGACCTCAACCGCACCCTCAACAAACTCCAGGAACAACTCAACCACAACTAGGCTGGGCCTCCCCAAGCATCACAAAACCGGGTGTCCCACCCCTCGCGCAGCTAGGGTGGGAAATGGCGAAGCCATCCGCTCCCCGATCACGCGACGTGTCGACGCCCGCACCGCCAGTACTCAAAACCCGTAATTCGCCTTCCGCAGCGCGTTCTTATAAGCATCCCGCGCCTTCTTCGCCCCGGCCTCCGCATCCAACAGCCGGAACCCCGCGTCATCCCACTTCTCCATCTCAATCATGGAGTGGTCCTCGGTAGCCAATCCCTCTTCCGCACGGATCGCCTCGACCCAATGGTCAACAGCCTCCTTGTACGCCGCTCGCAACGCATCAAAATCCTGATCAGCCATGGCAGCACACTAGGCCCAGCCCCCTGCCCGGTCAATCCACCACCCCATCAATTCGCAGAGAATT
>CAZZUX010000175.1:0-4945 GCA_964657395.1 uncultured Ktedonobacteraceae bacterium | reverse complement strand
GCTTCACTGGCATTCGTCATGATGTGGCCACGAACGCGGTAGCTCGTCTCCACTCCATACTGATTGCTTTCGAGCAGCGCCTGGTAGGTAGACAGGAGCACCAGCACCGGTGTCATCTGTGCATTGTCGATCACCTCAAAGTGCATCGCCCTCTCCGAGCCGCCCTCTTTCATCTTCAAGGTCACCGGGATCATCTTCGCGCTTTGTCCAAACGACCCGCGAATAGCCGAAGCCCGATCCTGGTTGAACGCACCCACCAGCTCCGTCGTGTTGATGATCTTGAATGCATTTAGTGGGGAAGCCAGGGTCGCAACCACATCTGCCTTGGTCATTGGCATCGACACCGCGCCATATTGCGTGATCGGATGTCCGCAGGCCAGCAGCTGCTTCGTGTCGACGTAAGTCACTGTGCAGGTCGCCGCCATCTCCACGTCACCCCGCACCATCAGCGCACTTACCGCAGATCCCGGCACGATCGGATCAGTCTGCCTGGTCTCTTCACCAGCTCCGCCCCCTACACCATTCACAGCCGTCAAACCAGCCGCTGCCAGGCGATCGCGAAATGGGGCCGCAGCCTCCGGACTGAAGCCGCTCAGGCTCACCGGTGTCTCGATCGGAACAAACTCCGCCCCACCCGCCGAGACCTGGGCGCTGTTCTTGCCGTTCTCAACATGTGCGGTGAGCACAGTCTCCGGCGCTTCCACTGTGTCGCGGACCGTCAGCATATCCGCGATAGGTGTGATCCCGGCGATCGGCTCCTTGCTGAACTGGCCGATCCGGTAAGACAACGCTCCCAGCAGCTTGCCATCGATATACACCGGGCTGCCGCTCATGCCCGCCACCACGCCTGTATATTCCGGCTTGCTGCCCTGCAGCCGGGCCAGGATCATGTCCCTCTTCGGGCCCAGCGCATTGCGCAGCACACCCAGGATCTCGACCTGCATTGCTTCCGGCTGCGTCCCCTCAAAAACCGTGTACGCCACACCATGAAGGCCGCGATGCACCGCTGACATAGGGAAATAACCGTCCGGCGTCAGCGGAGACAGCCTTGGAGCCGGTGGCATCGCATTTGCTGCTGGCATCGCAGAAGCCGGGCCGGATTGTGTCTGTGCCCCTGCTGCCAGCGCATACAAAACAGCCATCATGCAGGCAAAAATCCGGAGTGAAGCTCGTAAAGAGGTTGGCACGTCTCTCAGAGTAGCAACTGCTGCTCCAAAATAGGGCATCCGGTACCTGGCAGGTCGATCCAGCTGGGGCATATTGTTAACACGGTCCCGTTCTGTCATGTAGCTTGAGGGTAATATGCAGTCTCGTTCCAACACCGTTCATCGCGTAATTCAACCCGGACTTTGCCGGCACCCCCGGCTTGCGTTGGTCGCCCTCGCGGCCGTCTTCCTGTTCGCTCCGGGCCTCGTGAGAGCTCAACAGGCGCCGACGCCAGCCCCCACCACCCAGAACCCTCCGCCCGACCAGAGTTCGCCCGAGCAGGGTCCCGACAGTACCAATGGGCCCATCGCCATCCCGAAGAAGAACCCCGATGAGGCGCCACCCCCGCCTCCTCCTCCCTCCGAGCCCAAGGTCAAAAACCCGGCCGGCCTTGAGAACTACTCCCTGCGGGTAGACGTTCCCGTCGTCAGCGTCGATGTCGGCGTCCTGCTCCAGAAGACGCACCAGTTTGTTCCCAACCTTCAACAGCCGAATTTCCGTCTTTATGAAGACGGCGTGCCGCAGAAGCTGCTGTCCTTCAATCGCACCCAGGCGCCGATCACGGCCGTCCTGCTATGCGAGTTCGCTTCCACCAACTACTACTTCCTCTATGACATGCGCAACGCGGCCTACTCCTTTGCCACACAGCTCCGTCCGGAAGACTACGTTGCGGTCGTCACCTATGACATGCACACCCAGATCCTCACCGACTTCACGCAGGACAAGCGCATCGTCATGCAGTCACTGAACACGCTGCGCATGCCAGGCTTCTCCGAGACGAACCTTTTCGACGCGCTCTACGAAACCCTGGATCGCACCAGTCGCATCGAGGGTCGCAAATACATCATCCTGGTCGCGTCCGGAATCGATACCTTCTCGAAAATCAACCTCGACAAGATTCTCCAGAAAATCAAGGCCACACCCAACGTCACCATCTTTGCCGTGGGCACCGGTGGCGCCGCGCGTCTGACCGGCAACGCCCGGCAGGGCGGCATGTTTGGCCCAAAAGAGATCGACTACCTCCAGGCTGACAATCAGCTGCGCACCTTCGCCAACATGACCGGCGGCCAGGCCTTCTTCCCGCGCTTCCAGGCCGAGATGCCGGAGATCTTCCAGCAGATCAACAGCAACATTCGCAATCAGTACGTCCTGTCCTACACGCCCACAAACCCTCGCCAGGATGGCACCTATCGCAAGATCCGCGTCGAGTTAGTGGACAATGAGGGCAAGCCCCTGCAGATGCAGGATGAGAAGCACCACAACCTGAAGTACGACATCGTGGCGCGCGACGGCTACCGCGCTCGTCAGACCGTCGAGTAGCGGCGGTCGAGTAGGTGGATGAACTTCTCACCTTGACTCCAACCCGGCTTGTCCTGCTCGCAGGCCTGCCGGGAACAGGGAAGTCGACGCTGGCCGCCGCCTTGGCCAGCCGTCTGCCTTCAGCCATCGTCCTCAGCAAGGACGAGATCCGCGCCGCCATGTTCCACGGTGCTGCCGCCGACTACTCCGAAGCGCAGAATGCTCTTGCCATGAACGCTCTGCTTGCTGCCGCGGATTATCTCTGCGCGCAATCCTCCAGGCCGCAGTACCTGTTGATCGATGGCCGCACCTTCTCTCATGCCGGGCATATCGAGCAGGTCATCCAGTTCGCGCGCGATCACCATGCCTCTTGGAGCATCCTCCATCTCTGGTGTCCGGACCTGGTGGCCTTCGACCGTCTCAAAGCCTCACAGGCTGACCATCCCGCCCACAATCGAGGCCGCGAGCTCTACACATGTCTGCAGAGTTCCTTTGAACCGATCAAACAGCCACACCTCACGCTGGACACCAACCTTCCTCTTCAAGACTCCGTGAAAGCTGCTCTCGAGTATCTGCGCCCCTGAGCAGGAAGCAGCATCCCACCTACCGAGGTGATTCTCATGGATAAGTTCGCACTCTGGGCGCAGTTAGAAGCCAAGCCCGGCAAAGAAGCAGAAGTTGAAGCATTCCTGAAATCGGCCCAGCCGATGGCCGTCGCAGAAAAAGGCACCACCACCTGGTACGCCCTGAAAATCGGCCCATCCAAGTACGGCATCTTCGATACCTTTGCTGACGAAGACGCACGCAAAGCCCATCTGAACGGCGAAATTGCCAAGGCCCTTTTTGCGAAAGCCGAAGACCTCTTCGTCAAAGAACCCGAAATCGATAAGCCGACCATTCTTGCCGCCAAGGCCCCCGGCGCATAACTTAGAGAAACGATCCGGCCCCAGCAGACATCCGCAGCGGGCCGGATCCCGATCCATCAGCTGAAAAGGAATTCCTTCGTGCGCAATTCCTTGATCGTGTCCCGCAGCTTCGCCGCACGCTCGAACTCGAACTTCTTTGCAGCTTCCCGCATCTCGGTCTCAAGCTTCGCTACAAAATCATTCAGCTCGTGCTGGTCCTTGAACTCCGGAACCTCCTGCTCCTGTTCCGTCAGCTCCATGTACTCGGCTTTCAGGATCATGGCCAGCGACATATCTGTAGGCCGGATAATGGAAGTCGGCGTAATGCCATGCTCGACGTTGTAAGCTTCCTGTACTTCGCGCCGCCGCTCGGTCTCCTGGATCGCGCGCTTCATCGAATCGGTCATCACATCCGCATACAGGATCGCCCGTCCATTCAGGTTCCTGGCGGCCCGCCCCATGGTCTGAATCAGAGAACCCTGCGACCGCAGAAAGCCTTCTTTATCCGCATCCAGGATCGCCACCAGCGAAACCTCCGGCAGGTCCAATCCCTCGCGCAGCAGGTTGATCCCGATCAGCACGTCATACTCACCCTTGCGCAAATCACGCAGCAGCCGTACCCGCTCCAGCGTCTCAATCTCGGAATGCATGTAACGGCACTTCACACCAACCTCGGTGTAGTACCCGGACAAGTCTTCTGCCATCCGCTTCGTGAGCGTCGTGACCAGCACGCGTTCATTCTTCTGCACGCGGTCGCGAATCTCCGCCAGCAGGTCATCAATCTGTCCGCGAATCGGGCGAATCTCGACAATCGGGTCGAGCAGTCCGGTCGGCCGGATAATCTGTTCGACCACCACGCCCGAAGACTTCGTCAACTCATACGGCCCCGGCGTTGCCGACACATAAATCAGCTGGTTCGTCCGAGCCTCAAATTCTTCAAACCGCAGCGGCCGGTTATCCGTAGCCGACGGAAGCCGGAATCCATAATCCACCAGGTTCTGCTTGCGCGAACGATCGCCATGCCACATGCCATGCAGCTGCGGCAGGGTCGCATGGCTCTCGTCGATAAACACCAGGTAATCCCGCGGAAAATAATCCAGCAATGTCGGAGGAGGCTCACCCGGCAGGCGTCCGGAAAAATGCCGCGAGTAGTTTTCGATCCCGTGGCAATAACCTACTGACTTGATCATCTCGAGATCAAAGCGCGTCCGCTGATGAATGCGCTGCGCCTCCACCATCCGCCCCTGACCCTCGAGCTCCTTCTCCCACCACTCCAGCTCTTCGAGAATGGAATCGATCGCGGTCTTCTTGCGCTCCGGCTGGACCACGTAATGGCTCTTCGGATAAATCGGCAGCCGCGCATACTTCTGCTTCACCGTCCCGAACAGCGGATCGATCTGTGACAGCCCGTCAATCTCATCGCCGAACAACTCGATGCGATACGCCATCTCGTCATACGTCGGGTACACCTCGATCACATCGCCACGCACCCGAAAAGTTCCGCGCCGAAAGTCAGCTTCGTTGCGCTCATACAG
>CAZZUX010000174.1:3825-4982 GCA_964657395.1 uncultured Ktedonobacteraceae bacterium | reverse complement strand
AAGTCTCGATTAAGTACATTTCTTTCCGGAGCTACTCGTAGTAGCGCGCACTCGAAGTGTCCGTCTCGAACATCGTGCAGTCCTTCACGCGCACGCGTCCATCGGTCATATCGAGCAACTGCTTGTTCGTCTCGTCGTAAAAATAGCGCGCCAGGTTCTCTGCCGACGGATTCATCTCGGTCTTGAACGGCTCCAGGTCATTGATCATCTGGTGGTCCAGTCGATCAATCACCGGCCGCATCACCTGCTTCAACAGCTTGAAGTCCAGCAGCAGCCCGCTCTTGTCCAGTTCCTTGCCCTGCAAAGTCACAAACACTTTGTAATTGTGGCCATGCGGATTCTCGCATTTGCCGTGATAATCGCGCAGGTAATGCCCGGACGAAAAGCCGGCCTCAACTGTTATCTCGTACATGATCGAAGACTGTCCTTACTGGCTGCCGCCACCATGAACCGAGTGGCCGCGCTCTGTCTATTCTACCGGCTGTCCAGCGAGCGCTTCTTAACGTCATCAGCCTACAGAGCCCGACGACGTCGCTTCGCTGCTTCTGCATCTAGCCGGCTCTGATTCCGTCGCTCCACCTGCTCGAACAACGCCGTCATCACTCCAATGAACGCCGCCAGCACCGCCCCCGTAAACAGGAACAGCGACGTCGTCTTCCAAAGCGATCCATTCCCCGGAAGCCCCGGCTGCAACGCATTTTCCGTAAACATCATGCCGCAGGAAACCAGCGAGAACAGCATCAGCGTGGCAGCGAGAATGTAAAAGTTGCGAGACATACTTTCCTACAAGATTACGCTTTCGGTTTCTTCCGCTTATCGGGCGCCTTCGCAGGCACATGGAAAAAGTCCTCGACCATCGCAATGTCATGCGTGATCCGATAAGGCGGCAAGCTGTCGAGGAACACCTTCCCATACCGCTGCCGCTGCAGCCGAGGATCCAGCAGCACCAGCACCCCCCGATCATCCAGCGACCGGATCAACCGTCCAAACCCCTGCTTCAGCGTGATCACTGCCTGCGGCACCTGGTACTCAAAAAATGCACTGCGCCCATCCGCATCAATCGCCCGCATCCGCGCCGCCACCACCGGATCACTCGGCACTGCAAACGGCAGCTTGTCGATGATCACGCAGCTCAGCGCCTCCCCCTGCACATCCAC
>CAZZUX010000174.1:0-3725 GCA_964657395.1 uncultured Ktedonobacteraceae bacterium | reverse complement strand
ACACCAAAGCTCGCATCCCGCGGATCCGGCATATCCGGCGGCAGATACAGCAGCGCCTGCTCGGCATATTTGAAGTGTGAAGGCACCATCATCTCCCGCGCATCATTCATCCCCAGCCGCTTCCGAATATGCGAAAACCCGCCCTCCACCGTCAACGTCGCGGACGTCAGAATCACGCTCGCAAAATTCTCGAACAGCGTCCCGTCCAGGATCTCGGAAACATCAATCGGCGTCGCCTGCAGATACGTATTACGCGCGGCCTGCCGCAGCGGCCCGGCCGACCGCCGCTCGATCCAGAACACCGTGTTCTTGTCTTCCGCCTCCAGCAGAAACTTCAGATGATCGCGGATATCCGCCGTCCGCTTCTTCAGCCCCGTCGCTTCTTCCACGTTGCGCACCCGCTCCAGCTCTCCCTCCAGCCGATGCAGCGCGTTACTCAACCCCAGGTACAGATCGCCGCACGTCTCCAGGAACTCATCGCGCCCATGGAACGGCATGCGCGCCTCCCCATTCCCGCCCGGAGGCTGCGGCAGTGCTGCAAAAAACATGCGCGCCCGCTCCCGCACCAGCTGCGCCGAGCCGATAATGCTGGTCGAGAGCGCCTGCTTGTTCCGCAGCGTCGCCTCCAGGTCGCGCACCAGCTCTTCAAACCGCACATTGCTCAGCCCGATCCCGAAGTAGCTGCCCGCAATATCTTCGAGCTCGTGCGCCTCATCGAAGATCACCGCGTAGCTCTCCGGCAAAATCCCCACATCTGGAGCCGACTTCGCATGCTGCCGGATCGCCAGGTCCGCGAAAAACAGGTGGTGGTTCACGATGATCACATCGCTCTCCAGCGCCTTCCTTCGCATCTCCGTGATGAAGCAGTTGTCGTAGTTCGGGCACGTCTGCCCCAGGCACGCCTCGGTCCGCGCATCCAGCTTGTGCCACAACTGGCTGTTCTCCGGCAGCCCGTCAATCTCCGCCCGGTCGCCAGTCGCCGTCGTCTTTTCCCACGCGGCAATCTTCTGGAACTGGTCAATCTCTTCCAGCCCATTCAGGATCGGCGTATTCGCCAGCGCATACAGCTTGTGCCGGCACAAATAGTTGGCCCGGCCCTTCATGTAGCAGACCCGCAGAGACCCCAGCAGCGACTCCAGGAACGGCACATCCTTGAAAAACAGCTGCTCCTGCAGGTTCTTCGTGCCCGTCGAAATAATCACCCGCTGCCCGCTGCGCAGTGCCGGCAGCAAGTAGGCCAGCGTCTTACCGGTCCCCGTCCCCGCCTCCACAATCAGGTGCTTGCGCTCGGTCAGCGCACGTTCCACCGCCTGCGCCATCTCCAGCTGTCCCTTACGGAACTCATACGGCAGCGGCGACTGCGACAGCACCCCACCCGGCGAAAAAAACTCGTACAGCGTCGGCAGCTTCACCGGAGGCGTAGCCGTGGGCAAAACAACGGACGGCGATGGCTGCGCGCTGGTCGACATGGAGGGGCCTGCGTACACGCCGGCAGGCTCAAAATCAGGCGTGCAGGAGGGCTCTCCCTATAATAGAAGAGCGACGTGACTCAGCCCGACGCAATCTGCAACCAGAATTGATGAGCCAAGTTGACTTCTTCCCGATCCAGGAAATCCGCCGTATCCGTCGCCCAACTGGCGGCTGCACCCCTCTTCGCCATCTGCGGACGCCCCAACGTCGGTAAATCCACCCTCTTCAATCGCGTCACCAAGAGTCGCCGCTCCATCGTCGGCGACGAACCCGGCATCACCCGCGACCGCATCTACGGCGAAGTGGAGTGGGGCGGCAAAGTCGCTCGCATCGTCGACACCGGCGGCATCGTGCCCGATGACGACGACCTCATCCCCACCGAAATCTTCACCCAGGCCCGCTTCGCCTTTGACGAAGCCTCCGCCATCGTCATGGTTGTCGACGGCCGCACCGAACTCGCCTCGCCCGACATCGAGCTCGCCCGCCTCCTCATCCGCTCCGGCAAACCCATCTTCCTCGCCGTCAACAAAATCGACACCGAAGCGATGGAAGCCGCCGCCGAAAACTTTCGCCAGCTCGGCATCCAGCGCCTCTACCCCATCTCCGCCGAGCACTCCCTCGGCATCGGCGACCTCCTCGAAGCCGTCTGGGACGTCATGCCCTGGCCCGACACCGTCCCCGAAAGCACCGAAGAAGAAGCCTTCGACACCGAGTACGACGAACCCGAACTCGACGAAAACGGCGTACCCGTCGAGAAGGAAGACGAAGAACAAGCCGTCCACCGTACCCACGGCGAATACCAGCAGCGCGAAACCAACGTCGCCATCATCGGCCGCCCCAATGTCGGTAAATCCACCCTGCTCAACGCCCTCACCGGCTCATCCCGCGCCATCGTCTCGCCCATCGCCGGCACCACTCGCGACGCCGTCGACGAAGCCATTGAATACGAAGGCATGCACCTCCGCTTCGTCGACACTGCCGGCATCCGTCGCAAGGGCAAGACGCATGAAATGGCCGAAAAGCTCTCCGTCGTCATGGCCCGCCGCCACCTCGAAGCCGCCGACGTCGCCCTGCTCATCATCGATGCCACCGAAGGCGTCACCTCCAGCGATGCACACATCGGCGGCTACGCGCATGAGAGTGGCCGCTCCGTCATCATCATCGTCAACAAGTGGGATCTCGTCACTACCGGACGCACGGATGGCCGCCCACCCTCCGACCGCCGCATCTTCGAAGAGCAGGTGCGTAACGTCCTGAAATACCTGAGCTACGCGCCCATCATCTTCCTCTCGGCCGCGCACCGCACCAACCTGCACCTCGTCCTCGACAAGGTCAAGCACGTCGCCGAAGAACGTCGCAAGCGCGTTACCACCGGCCAGATGAACCGCTTCCTCGAGCGCGTCGATTTCCAGCGCGCCACCGTCCCTATGGCCAAGCGCATCCGCATCTACTACATGACGCAGGCCGCCGTCGCCCCGCCCACCTTCGTCCTCTTCACCGACCGCGACATCAAGCTGCACTTCTCCTTCGAACGCTTCCTCGAAAACCAGATCCGCGAATCCTTCGACTTCGAAGGCTCCCCCATCTGGTTCAAAATCAAAGCCCGAGGCCGCAAAGGCAAACTCCTCAAATAGTACTGGCCGTACGGGCGGAAGCGGCCAGCCGCCGATGCTCCCGTTGGTCGCACCCTTTTCAAAGCCCGGCTCATTTTGGTCATCCATCAAAGTTCCACAAGACCGGGTGCCCCATCCTCGCGTAGCTAGGGTGGGCCATGGCGAAGCCATCCGCCTTCCATCGCGAACATTACCCATCTGTCATCCCGATCGAAGCGCCACCATCCGGGTGCCCCATGGTCGACGCGGAGCGGGACCTCGGGAATGGCGAAGCTATCCGCCCTCCCACCCCACCCAAAACGGAAAAATGCCGCAGACCCTGCGGCCTGCGGCACCTTCCAACCTACCTCTCCAAACCCTAAGTCAGATCCGAAATCTTCGACCCAACCTTATTCACCACCGAACTGGCCGACTTACCCAGATCCTCCGCCACATCCGCCACCTTCGACGCATATTTCCCAGTCTGCTTCGACAGGTCATCCGCAAAATCCTTGGCCGACGACACATACTTGCTCGCCTGCTTCGACAGATCGCCTGCCGTGTCCTGCAAATAATCGCCCGTATCTGAGAGGGTCCGCTTCACCTGCTTGCGCGTCTTTTTGCCCTCCTGCGGGGCATAGGCCAACGCGACGGCCGCACCCG
>CAZZUX010000173.1:0-5012 GCA_964657395.1 uncultured Ktedonobacteraceae bacterium | reverse complement strand
TGCTGTATCCCAGGGACAGGGCCGTACACGATACTCCGATCATCACGACCATCCATCTACCCGCCGAGTGGAAAGCTGCCACGGCACTCCGCGTCGCCGGCACCAGTGCTCCAACTCTCAACGGACCAGACACAACCTTCCAGGCAGTCTCTATCGAACAGCTGATCGATTCTCCTATCCTCGCCGGTGACCACTGCCGCCAGTATCCCCTTGCTCCTGAAATCCATCCCACTCACACGCTGGATGTTTGTGCCGATAAGGAAAGCGATCTGAACCTCCAGCCTCTCTTCCTCGACAGGATGACAGCTCTCGTCCAGCAGGCCACTAAGCTGTTCGTCGGCCACCACTACGATCATTACGATTTCCTGGTCGCCGCTTCTCCGCACCTTCAGGGTGACAGCGCAGAACATACCCAGTCCGCCGACTATGTCGTGCGCAGCGTCGACACCTCTGACAAACTCACCGCCGACAACCTGGGCACTCTCCTGCCGCACGAATACACCCACTCCTGGTGCGGCAAGTACCGCCGACCTGCCGGCGAAGCCAGCACGGACGACAACACCCCGATGCAGAATGACCTAATCTGGGTCTATGAAGGACTGACCCAGTACTACGGGAACGTGCTCACCACCCGGGCAGGCTTTCGGACCCCGGCTCAAACCGTAAGCGCCCTCGATTTCGAAGCCTTCCAGGTCGATCAGCCAGGACGCAGCTGGCGCTCCATTCAGGACACGTCCGATGCCTCCGCGTATCTGCGCGGCACCGATCCTGCATGGGCCAACTGGCGGCTGTCGCAGGACTACTACTACGCCGGCACGCTGCTGTGGCTTGAAGCCGACGTGAAGATCCGGCAGCTCACCCATGACGCCAGGTCTCTCGACGACTTTGCAGCGCTGTTCTTCGCCCCACCCGTTCCCGGCTCAACTTCTCGAGACACCGGGCCTGGCGTGCTGCCTTTTACCTTTGCTGATGTCGTCCAGGCGCTGAACGGAATCGCACCCTACGACTGGAAGAGCTTCTGGGAAACGCGCCTCAATGCACTTGACTTCCATTCACTCACCGGCGGACTTGAAGCGAGCGGCTATACCTACCTCTATGAGGAGACCATGATCCCCGAAGAGGCCAGCTTCATCCAGGCAGCCCACATGGCAGAGATGTACCACTCGCTTGGTTTTCAAGCCATGGCGGATGGCACCCTGCAGGACGTGTGGATGGGGACTCCAGCCTACATCGCCGGCCTGGGACCAGGCGACAAGCTGACCGAGGTGAATGGCAAGCCCTACACAGCGGACGTGCTGACAGCCGCAGTGCAGCAGGCAAAATCGAACTCTGCGCCCATCATCCTGACTGCGCTACGAGACGACGAATCAAAGTCATTCGAGATCCCGTATCGCGGCGGCGAAAAATATGCCGCACTAAAGCGCAATCAGAATCCCGACCTGTTGACTACGGCCATCCTCCGACCTAAATAGATATTCTCCAAGCCGATGCGCACTCAGGCAGCTTTCAAGATCCCGCGAGCGACTGCTTCCGGCTGCGTGATCTGAGGCAGATGACCCGCCGGCAGCTCTATTGTCATCGCGTTCATGCGCCGGGCCATGAAGCGCTGCGTGTCGGGATGCAGCATGCAGTCATCCGTACTGACGAGGTAGGTACCGGGCTTCTGTTTCCAGACTGGATCCGAGACGGTGGACGAGAAGAGAATGCCGCCAAACGATTTGCGCGTGGCCCACAGGAGTTCCTGTTCTTCGGGCGCAGCATCCTGCGCGAGGCCGCGGGTGAACACATCGCGAGGCGGCCACAAGAATCCGGCTTCGTCCGAGACTGGCTCCATGAGGTACGAAGCCGGCTCCCTGCTCATCAGGTAGCCGACGGTTTCATCATTATCGGGAGTGAGGGCTGCGATGTAGACAAGCCTGGTGACACTGGGGTGTTTGCCGATGCCGCTGATCACCATACCGGCGTACGAGTGGCCGACGAGGATGACGGGCCCCTGCTGCACATCGAGGGTGCGACGCAGAGTGCCGATATCTTCTTCCAGCGTGTTGTTCGGGATCTGCGCGGCGGTGACTTCGTAGCCCTCCTGCTGCAGCAATGGAATGACCTTGCGCCAGATCGAGCCATCAGTGCAGATACCGTGCACCAGCACGATGTTTTTACCGGGTGCGTCCATATTCGTGTCTCCCATTAGTTCGAGAGGCGCGAAGCCTTTGAGGATGGCCACACTACATGGAATCGCTTTGCCGCATGAGAGAGCTTTAGCGACGCCGTCCCACAGGATCTTCTTCGGGAGCTTCTTCCACGGCAGCCAGGTCGAGCAGGAATGGCGGATTGTCAGAGGGCAACGTAGAGATATCTTCCTCAGCCGGGTCTGTGGAGGCTTCCACCAGGCCGGCCGGAAGCGGCTTCTTCACCTTCAGTCCCATCCTGTGCAGCTTCTCCGCACTCACGATCAGGTTGCCCCGGCCATCTTTCAGCTTGTTGAAGGCGGCGTCGTAGGATTTCTGCGTGAGCCGCAGCTGGTCTCCCAGCTTGCTCAGGTCGCCCACAAAATCGGAGAACTTGTCATACAGCTTGCCGCCCTGCAGCGCGATCTCCTGCCATTGGCTGCGCTGCTGCTCCTGCTTCCACAGGAGTGAAACAGTGCGGATCACGAACAGCAGTGTACTTGGGCTGACCAGGAGGACATTCCTGTCCCACGCGTGCGTGAACAGGTTGGGATCGCGTCCGACCGCCAGCATGAACGCCGGCTCGATCGGAATGAACATGATGACGAAATCCACAGTATTGAGACTGTGAAGCGAGCGGTAATCCTTCTTCGACAAGCCATTGATGTGGGTCCGGATGGAGATAGTGTGGCGTCCGGCTGCCTGTTCACGCTCGGCCTCGGTCTGCCCGTTCACGTGATCGTTGTAGTCGAGTAGCGAGTTCTTGCTGTCGATCACCAGGTGTTTGCCTTCGGGCAGGTTGATGATCACGTCCGGCCGGTCTCTTGTTCCCTCCGGTCCGGTAATGCTCTCCTGTACGCGATACTCATGATCCTTGCGCAGGCCGCTCTGTTCGAGGATGCGCTCCAGCACCATCTCGCCCCAGCTGCCCTGTCTCTGGCTGGATCCCTTCAGTGCATTGGTAAGGCCGGTCGCGTCTGCCGAGAGCTGCGTATTCAGCAGGTGCAGTTGCTTCACCTGTTCGGCCAGGGCGCTTCGCTCCTTGCCTTCTTCCACGTAGACACGCTCAACGGTCGTTTTGAACCCGGAGAGCTGATCTTTTAGCGGGAGCAGCAGCTGGTCCAGGCTGGCCTTGTTCTGTTCGGCGAAGCGTGCGGATTTTTCTTCGAGAATCTGGTTGGCCAGGGTACTGAACTGGTCGCTCAGCTCCTTCTTGGCTTCGAGCAGGACAGTCAGCTTCTCGCCGGCCTTCTCCTGTTCCTTGTTCAGTGCGGTGCGGGCGCTGGTGAGCTCGCCGTGCAGACGCTGCTGCTCGGCCAGTAGTCGTTGATGAGTGGACCTGGCGTCGGCGAGTTCAGCGCGCAGTCCAATCACCACGGTGCGCTGGCTTTCGGCATCTGCTTCGGCGCGAGCGGCCCGGACGCTGGCGTCATTCGCTTCCTGGCTGCGTCGGCCTAGCTCTGTTTCCCGGGATTGCAGCGTCGTTGCAAGCTGTTTGCGCGCAGCCTGCTCCGTCAAGAGTGATTGCTCAAGCGCTGCGATGCGACCGGCAGCAGAGGGATCGGAGGGGGACGTCCTGCTGCGCATCCAGAGTGCGACAGCCAGCATGCCCGCGATACAGCAGACAACAGCCAGGAGGATAGGCATCAACAAGGTCACACTCCAGACTGTACCTCCTTCGGCCACAGTGCAAGTACTGCCGTAGGGGAGGGTTCCCGTGCGAAAGTTGGTTCGTCAGATTGGTCGTCGTGCGGCTTCTCACTGGTTCGGCGGGGACTGCCCTCGAAAAGATCGTGAACGTTCCGCTTCAAATGAGTATGAATCGTAATGTTGCGCAAGAGCGTCCAACGCGGGTTTGGTTTTGCACCGATGCTTTACACCCAAAACCAGCATAGATAGACTGAGAACTTTGGGATCAGGTCGGTGGTCGCGGCGTATGGGGTGCGGCTGTGGACGCAACGGAGGCGTGTGTACTGGTAGTCTCAACATGCGGCAACCGTGGCAGACGCGACATCCAAGGCAACGTAGTCGTCAAGATTCAGGGCATCACCCAGATTAAGAGGA
This sequence comes from uncultured Ktedonobacteraceae bacterium, assembly GCA_964657395.1. GTDB lineage: Bacteria > Acidobacteriota > Terriglobia > Terriglobales > Acidobacteriaceae. Next base: position 780 of record CAZZUX010000173.1, on the reverse strand, counting down.
GACAGGCATGGCAGCAGTGGACGAGAAGGTAAAACAGATCATCGTTGAGCAGCTTCAGGTAGACGAAGCAGAGGTAACGCCCAGCGCCTCATTCCAGGAAGACCTTGGGGCGGATTCGCTCGATGTGGTCGAACTGGTCATGCAGTTTGAAGAAGCATTTGATCTCGAAATTCCAGACGAAGACGCGGAGAAGATCAAGACCGTGAAAGACGCGACGGAATACATCGAGAAGAACGCGAAGGCGGGTAAGTAACTTGCCAGCGGGCGGACCCAGACAAGTTGTCGTCACCGGAATTGGAATGCTTTGCGCGGTTGGGAACACCACCCAGGAAACCTGGCAGAACCTGCTGGCCGGCAAGAGCGGCATGGCCCCGATTACCGGCTTCGACGCATCCCAGTTCCCGGTCACGTTCGCCGCGGAAGTGAAAGGTTTCGATCCGCTGCAGTTTATTGAAAAGAAGGAAGCGCGGAAGATGTCGCGCTTCATCCATTTTGCGCTGGCTGCTTCAAAGGAAGCCATGGATCACTCCGGCCTGAAGGTCACACCGGAGAACGCTGAGCGAGTCGGGGTGCACATCGGCTCGGGCATCGGCGGCTTCGATGTGATCGAGCGCGAGCACTCGAACATGCTCAGCGGCGGACCTCGGAAGATTTCGCCGTTCTTCATCCCGGGTTCCATCGTGAACCTGGCAGCCGGCCAGGTGAGCATCATGTTCGGCGCCAAGGGTCCGAACGAGGCCATTGCGACTGCCTGCACGACCAGTGCTCATGCTATCGGCG
>CAZZUX010000172.1:0-5072 GCA_964657395.1 uncultured Ktedonobacteraceae bacterium | reverse complement strand
TCCTGATCGCCGGAGCCGCCGCTGACGCCGATGGCGCCGATCACCTTGCCGCCCCGCTTGAGCGGGATGCCGCCGGCGAAGATCATGACCTTGCCGTGGTTTGACGCGTGGATGCCGAAGAACTGGTTGCCGGATTGCGAGTGCTGCGCAAGATCCTTGGTTGCGATGTCGAAGGCGCGGGCGGTCCAGGCCTTGTTGATCGAGATGTCGATGGAGCCGCGCCAGGCGTTATCCATACGGACGTGGGCGACCAGGTTGCCGCCTGAATCGGCGATCGCGATGTTCATGGGCTGGCCAATCTCTTCGGCCTTCTTTTCGGCAGCGGCAATGACGGCGCGCGCGTCACTGAGGGTAATTTCGTCGGTCATGGTGCTGAGTTCTCCTGCTTGCAGCTTAAGTGTTTTCTCTGTCTTGTGGGGCCATGCCCTGTGAGGAAGCGATGTCTTGCCGAAGATTGAGAGGCCGCGAGGCGCGTAACCCGGCTTCGAAGCCGCTTTACGGCTTCAATCAAGGCGAAAAGCGGCCCGAAGGGTCTGCAAATCGCGGTTGCTTTATAGTCTTTCGGATGTGTCCCTGCGCGAGTGCGGCACGTGTTTGGTACCGACGCGGTGCGGTAACTTTCTTTAGGAATGTAAATTTTACCGGTATGGGAATAGGGCTAAGTCTTTTGTTTGAATTGACTTGTGGATGAATAGCACGAATGTGGGAGAAAAATACATTACCTACGTACTGAATTTCTGGCATGATGACTGCGTAGGCGGGTAACCGGAAGTAAGCAGCTTTGACAGTAGAGGCGCAGAGATTTCTAGGCTAAGTCGCGGCGCCGTGGAATTATGCCTCTAACGCGAAAGTTGTAAACGCAAATGCAGTCAAAACAGGAGCCCCCATCCATGAAAACTTTGATCACAACCTTTGCCTTAGTCCTCTCCGCCGCCTCTGCTTTCGGTCAATGCCACGCTAACCGCCTGACGATCAGCGATGAGCTGCATACCTCGGGTGAAACCATCGTCGGCACGGTCGAAGGTGCGCAGAATGTAGCCGATTCGTCCTTCCACCTGGACGGCGTCAATTACGTGGTCAAGGTGGACCGCGTCCTCCACGGCAAGCTGATGGGCACGGATACGGTGACGATTTTCAGCGAGAACAGTCCTGAGAAGTTTCCGATGCAGGTTGGCAAGCAGTACCTGTTATTTGTCCACCTGGACTACAACCGCTACGCCGTCGACAACTGTGGCAACTCGGGTCTACTGTCAGCTTCCATTGAGAATGCGCACCAGTTGAAGGAACTGGCGAAAAAGAACTAGCTGTAAGATTCTGTCTGCTGCTGTGATTTGCTTCTTCGCCTGGTTCTTCATGGCAGGGTCCACCAGGTCCGGCACCCTGCCAGTTGAACTGAAACCTTAGACGCACTCGGACCGCAATCCTGCAACATTTTGCACTGGCAGTTTTTCTGGGAAGTTTGAAGTACGAAGCGACAAGTACGTGATGGTGCCGTGAAATCGCCGGCTGGTTTTGAGTGGGTCTGAAGCACCATTTGAAGGTCCGACCTTACGCCGTCGAGCAGCAAAATTAAGAGTTACTGTTCATGCAAGTTCGCAACACTGCTGGTGGCAATTCCCGAGGGAGGGGTGCCACCTTTTTTTGTCTCGCCAAGCCGATTTTGCTTAGAGACCGTTGATGATGAAGCCTGGTGCATATGGACGGTGGTGCATTTAGGATGCTGCTGAGCTTTGAGAAGGGTGGGCGCATTTGGATCTTCACGGTTTGACGGTCGTGCACAGGCTGCCGCTATGGTTCCTGGTATTTTCGCTGTTTCTGCCGCGCGTGTCGCTGCTGCTGCTGTGGCTGCAAAGCACGGCAGCACGGTTCCCGGTATACGGGCTGGTGTCGCTGATCTTCGCGATCCTGCTGCCGCGCGTCCTGATTCTTTACCTGATCTATATCGATCTTGGCGTCGGGCTGTGGTTCATCATTCACCTGGTAGCGGCGCTGATGGTGTGGGGCGGGTCGGGCGGCTACCATTCGAGACGCTACTCTCGCCGGGAGTTGACCTAGCTTTTTAGAACGGTCCGGAGATGCAGTTCTTTCATCTGCTTCTCCGTGGCCGGGGTGGGCGCGTCGACCATCAGGTCGATGGCCTTCGCGGTCTTCGGGAAGGCGATGACTTCGCGCAGACTCGTGGCTCCGCACAGGATCATGACGATCCGGTCGAGGCCAAGCGCGATGCCGCCGTGAGGCGGTGTGCCGTAGGTAAGCGCGTCGAGGAAAAAGCCGAAGCGTTCACGGGCCTCTTCGTCCGACATACCGAGTGCGCGGAAGATTTCCTGCTGCACATCCTGGCGATGGATACGGATCGAGCCTGAGCCGAGCTCGGTGCCATTCAGCACAATGTCATACGCGAGGGCGCGGACGGCGCCGGGGTCGGAGGTGAGGCGGCCAGTCTTCAGGTCGTCTTCGTGCGGCGACGTGAAGGGATGATGCGCGGCGGTCCAGATCTTTTCTTCGTCGTCCCATTCGAAGAAGGGAAAGTCAGTGACCCAGAGAAATTGGAAGTCGGCTGCGGTGTTGGTTTTTTCGAAGGCCTTGTGGCGATCGGCAAACTTCTGGGCGAGGGCGAGGCGGACCAGTCCGGCTGACTGGAAGATTTCGCGCTCGCGGCTGGAGAGGCGGCCGGGGATCTCGACGCCAAGGGAGGCTTCGTCGGGGTTTTCTTCGTCGGCGACGACCAGGACCAGCAGGTCGTCCGACGCCGAGCCGAGTGCCGTATTGGCTTGAGCGCGGACGCTTGCGATCGTTTCGGGAAACGACTTTTCCAGACGCTTGAAGTCGTCGAGGACCTTGGCGCGGTTCTGTGTCAACTTGGATGGGTAGAGCAGGCGAAGGTCGTCGCGCTCCTTGCGGGAGAGCTCGCCGATGCCGGGGATGCGGATGGCGACGATCGGCAGCTTCGCTGTCGTTTTGAGCGTCGCAAGTTGTTCGGCGGTGAAGGCGCTCCGTACGTCGACCATGGCGGGCAGGCGCATGTCCGGCTTGTCGATGCCGTAGAGGCGGATAGCCTCGTCGTAAGTCATGCGCAGGAAAGGCGGCACGAGGTCGATGCCGGCTTCATGGAAGGCGGCTTTGAGGAAGCCTTCGGCGACGCCGAAGACCGTTTCCTGCTGGGGAAAGGTCATCTCGAGGTCCACCTGGGTGAACTCGGGCTGGCGGTCGGCGCGCAGGTCTTCGTCGCGGAAGCAGCGGACGATCTGGAAGTAGCGATCAAAGCCGGAGATCATCAGGATCTGCTTGAAGAGCTGCGGCGACTGCGGCAGTGCGTAGAACTGGCCGGGATAGATGCGGCTGGGGACGAGGTAATCGCGCGCGCCTTCCGGGGTGGAACGAGTGAGGAAAGGTGTTTCGATTTCGTAGAAGCCCTGGCCTGAAAGGTATTGCCGGATCGCAAGAGCGATCTTGTGGCGGAGAGCGAAGTTGGCTTGCATCTCCGGCCGGCGCAGATCGAGGTAGCGATATTTCAGGCGAACTTCTTCGTTCGCTATGGCTTCTTCGGCGGGCGAGAAGGGAGCGAGTTTCGCGTCATTGAGTACGAGGAGTTGGTCGGCGACCAGTTCGACTTCGCCTGTGGGCATTTTCGGATTCATGGCGTCGGCGGTGCGCAGGCGCAGGGTGCCGATGGCGGCGACGACGTATTCGGGCCGGACGTGCTCGGCCTTGGCATGGCCGGCTGGGCTGATGTCCTTGTCGAGGACGATCTGGGTGATGCCGGTACGGTCGCGCAGGTCGAGGAAGATGAGGTTGCCGTGGTCGCGGCGGCGGTTGACCCAGCCCATGAGTACGACGTGCTGGCCGGCATGGGCCGCGCGCGGTTCACCCAGGGTGTGGGTGCGCTGAAGTGTTCCGAGAAAGTCGAGCAATGCTGATCCTGTCTGCGTGTTTTGACTGCTGCGCCCTGGCTATCCAGCTGAAGTGCTGAGTGCCGGCCGGGACGCTTCAAAGTATGCGTGCAATGCAGCGCGGGGAATCTTCTTTTGGTCGCCGGTGGAGAAATCTTTCAGTGTCAGGATACCCGACGTGGCTTCGTCTTCTCCGAAGAGGAGGATGGTGCGTGCCAGTTTGTTTCCGGTTTCGAAGGACTTCCTTAGTTTGAAGCTGCCGTCACCTAGTTCTACCTGCAGGCCGCTTTGGCGTAGCTTGCGAGCGAGGGCCAACGCCGGCGGGTTCATGGCTTCGCCCAGTGGGGCTATGTAGACGTCCGCGAGACGGGCTACGGAGGCGGCTTCATTTTGGGCTAGAAGTGTGAGGACGAGGCGGTCTTCGCCGATAGCGAAGCCGATGCCGGGGGCCTTGGGGCCGCCGATCATTTCAGAGAGGCCGTCGTAGCGGCCGCCGCCTAGCAGGGCGTTCTGTGCGCCAAGGCCACCGTGCTGGAATTCAAACGTGGTGCGGGTGTAGTAATCGAGGCCGCGCACCAGGCGGTGATTGTGCTCATAGGGAACGCCGCAGGCATCGAGGGCGGCGCATACCTGCTGGAAGTGGCTGCGTGAGTCGGCGTCGAGCGAGTCCCAGATCTTCGGCAGCGTCTCGATGATGGGCTGGTCTTCGGGCACTTTGCAGTCGAGGACGCGCAGCGGATTGGTGACTGCGCGGCGCTGGCAGTCAACGCACATCTGCCCAACGACGGGCTTCAGTGCAGCAGAGAGAGTCGCGATGTAGGCGGGGCGATCCTGCTTGGAGCCGACAGAATTGATGAGCAATTTCCAGCCAGTGATGCTCAGAGCGTCGAGCAGGGAGGCCAGCATTTCGAGGACTTCGGCATCGCGCAGCGGCGACTCCGAACCAGAGCTGGGCGGACCGAGAACTTCCGCGCCGATCTGCGAGAACTGGCGGTAGCGGCCTTTCTGCGGGCGCTCGCGACGGAACTGCGGGCCGATATAGAAGAGCTTCTGCAGCTGTCCGCCGTCGCCGAGCTTGTGTTCGATGTAGGCGCGGACGACGCCGGCAGTGTTCTCGGGACGCAGGGTAAGCGATTGCGCTTTTTCTGACTGGGCCCGGGCGCGATCTTCCCAGGTGTACAT
>CAZZUX010000171.1:0-5079 GCA_964657395.1 uncultured Ktedonobacteraceae bacterium | reverse complement strand
AGAGTGATGAGACCGAACAGAACTACGACGCCGAGCAGGATGAGTGCTGCCATGATTCCTCCGATAGATGCGGGATCATGGTACTGCCTACAGACTTTAATCTGGTCTACGATCACGTCTTCGGAGAGGCCATGTCCAACGAACAAGCTAGGAGAGAGTTTGCAGAACTTTTTAAAAAGCTTCGTAGGTCAATCCCTTGTTGGGAACCCACTTGGAGACCTTTCACCTGCAACGGGTCTCCTCTAGATTGTCAAGTTTTCATAGTAGGCACAAATCCCGCTACACCACTTGACTTCGGTCACTATTGGGACTGGGACTCTGGCCTCTTCAATGAGGCGCTGTTTGCCGATGAGTATGAAGCCCACCGGCCCCTGCGCGGAACCCGGCTCCGCCTCCATCGTCTGCGCAACATGAGCAATTGCAGCGGTGATGGCGGAACGGAAGCTGTGAGTTTCCTCGAGACAAACGTCTACCCTCAAAGTGGTCCTGATCCGGGTCTATTAACCTTTCGCGACCCGGTCGTCCTCCGTTTTCTGATCGCCCAAGTAAAGCCTAAAGTGGTCATAGCTCATGGAGCTATTTCAATCGATATCCTGCGGGCGATGTATCGATACCGTACTGCTCAGAATCAGAAGCCTTCGTTCGAGTTGCGCATCTGGATGACGCTCGCGAGCAATTTGAGTTCGTCGCGTTTCCTCACTTCTACAATTTGAGGTATGACCGAATAGACGTCTTAGCGCGGCAACTCCGGGAATTGCTGTCAGTCCAGCCGTGTTAGAAAGGCTTCGCCCTCTTTTGGCTGGAGAGCATTGGCGATTTCGACGGCGCGATCTTTGTCATCGTGCAGCGGTCGGATGCGGACCCAGTGGCCGGTGGGGCCGGTGAACTCGATGACATTGGCGGTCTGGTATTTGCGCTGCAGGTGGTCGCGCAACTTCTCGGCTTCGTTGCCATGCTTGAAGGCGCCAATCTGCACACACCAGCGGCCGCCCTCTTCAATCGAAGACGGAGCGGCGTAGACGTCGACTCGCACCGGCGCAAGTCCAGGAAGGTAGACGCCAGTCACCTTGGCCGATCCGACGGAGAGGTCGAGGATGCGGTCGTGCACGAACGGGCCGCGATCTGTAACGCGCATGATGGCGGAACGGCCGGTCCTGATATTCGTCACCTCAATGAGCGAATTCAGCGGCAAGGTGCGGTTGGCAGCGGTGAGGGCGTCCTGGTCGAAGATCTCGCCATTGGCGCCGCGTCGCTTGTTATAGGGCGGTCCGTACCAACTGGCTGTGCCGGTGATGGTGTAGACCGGGCGGTGACTGGCGACGAAGGCCGCGTCCTCAGCCGAGTCCGCGCTGGGCAGCATGGCGGCGCCGGGCGTAGACGGCGGCGAGCCGTTGCTGGGCTGCGGGGGCTTCGGGATGCCTTGCGGCTGCGGGGTTTGCTGCTGCGGCTGCTGGATCGCTGGTGGTGGAGGGGCGTTATTAACTGGCGGCCGATGGTGGCAGCCTGACGTCAGCAGTAAGCCCGATACAGCCGCACTCAAGGTGACAAAACGCTGAAGCCTGCTGGCGGCCGGCGACTTCATCTGCGATCGTTTCCAGGTGCAGTCGTGGATGAGGGCGCAGCATGCCTGCGTTCGAGATGCTCGGCCAGCCTGCCCAGCTCGTTGGCTGCGAATCGCAGGGCAGTCGAGGATTGGCGGCGCACTTCGGGCACGACTTCGTCGTTCAGGTAAGTGATGACGCGCTGTACTTCTTCCTCGATCCGGGGCCCCGCCGAACCCAGATGTTCGTCGACTTTGCGGCTGAAGTTTTCAAACGGAGATCGGCTCTGCCGGGCTGCATCGTCCCTGGCACCCGCTCCGGCTGTTGCTTCCTGTTGTGGCTCTGCCATGGCGCACCTCGTTCAAGCTGTATTGTCGGCAGCGTCTGCGGTGCCGTCAATGACTGCAAGAGCACCTGATGCAAGTGACAGAATGTTCATCCAGGATGGGACCCCGGCGGCCTTTGCGCGCGCATCTCCATACTTGAGGGTGACGGTCGCGACGTTCCTGCATCTCAGCTGTTTACCGGCAGTCAGCGGAAGAAACTAAGATACGTAAGAACAGTCAGGAGTTGGATGTTGATGCGGACGGCACGTTCATGTGCCTTAATCATGGTGTTCTTCTTTGCGATGTTTGTGGCGATCCTGCCATGCAGGGCGTTTCCAGGCGCTGGAGAGGCTGCGACGGACGCAGTAACTGAACTTCCGGATGCCCCCGCCCCGCGGGTGGAACCGGGCACGGCCGATCATCCCAGGCTCGGCGACAGGCTGTTAAACGAGTTCGATCCCGGCTCCCGTGGCGTCGCCAAGAAGTGGGACGTCACTATCAATAAAGGTGTGAAGGTTCAGCCATTCAGCAAGACCGACAAGGTGCATTATGCCGCGCTGCTGGAACTGGATCCGACCGCAATCTTCACGGCAGCCTATTCAGCAGGCTATGAGCAGCTGCGCGATGTGGACCCGCATTTCGGTACGGACAGCGCGGCCTTCGGTGAACGCTTTGGGGCGGCTGCGTTTCGCCAGGGTGTCAATCGCATCTTCGGCGATGGCATTTTCCCGGCGGTGACGGGCGAAGATCCACGCTACTATCGGGTGGCGGATGGCAGCCTCTGGCATCGCAGCTCGCAAGCTGCTGTGCAGACCCTGGTCCGGCATCGAGACGATGGCACCATCGGGATCAACTACTCCGGTCTCGCAGGACATGCGCTGGCAGAGGGGCTGCCGATCACCTTTTATCCGCAGAGAAGTGCGAAGGCTACGGTGGTGCTGGGCAGCTTTGGCACAGCGCTGCTTGCGGACGCAGGCCTGAAGCTGTTTCGCGAGTTTCTGCCGGATCTGTTCGCCGCAGGAAAACTGACGACGCCCCAGTAAGGCTTAGCCGATAGTGTGTGATCGGCGCGCAGAAGTAAGCAGGGAACTACAGGTGGCCCTTGAGCCTGAGGGACACAAAGTGCCAACATAGCGGAAGTGAAAGGCAGCGTTCTCGGCATAGCCCTCCTAAGGGCCGCAGAGTGGCTTGCGTGTCGAGCAGGCCGGGTCTGGAATGCGCGGTGTATCTGCTCTGGCATGGTCCTGTCAGTCCTGCTGGCGCCGTCGATCCTCTCAGCGCAGTACCATGGAGCAGGGCCGGCCGCGACCAGCGACTCGTCGGCAGTTGAGGATGCCGGTTCGCTGCCGGATGCACCCCAACCAGCGGCTGCTCCAGCAGAACATGCCATTGCTCTTCAAGCAGACTGGAATTTTGGCCCATTCGACAGTCAGCCGGAACGGGTGCAGCGGGAGCTAACGGCACAGACGGGCCAGACACAGCCGATCGCTCCGGGCTTTCCGCCATTCAGCCAGCCGAACAAGCCTCGTCCCGTTGGTTCGAGACAGCAGCATCCGGAAATTCCATCGGAAGAACAGCCGTGCATTGAAGGCATGACGCCTGCCACGCCACAGAGACTTAGTTGTTCCCCGCGTTTCAGCCCCTACCAACGCTTTCTGGATTCGTCCGGCCCGCATCCGCTCACGCCGAAGCAGAAGGGGCTTCTCGCAGTGCGAAACGTGACGGACCCCTTCAACTTTCTGACGATCGGGGTGCAATCGGTGATCTCGGTAGCGTCCGACCCGCAATCTCCGTATGGCCCGGGCGTAGGCGGGTTTGGCCGCAACTTCGGCGTAGCGTACACGGAAACGATCGTGAGCAGCTTCTTCGGAACGTTCCTGATTCCGGTCATTGCCCATCAGGACCCGCACTATCACCGCATGCCGAATGCTTCGTATATGCGTAGGGCGCTGCATGCAACCGAATCGGTAGTGTGGGCGCAGAGCGACGCGGGCACCGGCATGGTGAACTACGCGACTATCGGCAATACGGCGATCGGGGATGCGCTGGGCAACCTGTATGTGCCAGGACGGCAGAGGAGCTGGAGCGCCGGTGTCACTCGATTTGCGACTGCTCTTGCCAGCGACCCGATCGATAACTTCATTACCGAGTTTGTGCCGGATCTCGCCCGGCATGTGAATGTGCAGATCGTTTTGATCCAGCGCGTAGTGAATGAAGTAGAACGACAAAACGGCGGCAGTTAACGATTTCAGCCTGCCGGAGATCCATCCCGTTCGCTACGGCACGGTGCAGCCTGACCGCGGATTCTCGCAGTTCAGGTGGAGTTGTTTCCTGAAGTGCGCTGGCGACGATAGTCTGGCAGTGTTATCAGCGTGGTGCGTGCGGCCTTGTGAAGCACACAGCGCCCTCCCGCATCCTACGTATTGTCAGTAGGCTAGAGCACTAGAGGCATACCCGGCAGGTGCCGCTTTCAGACACAGCGACCTGATCCTCAAGGAGATCCAAAAGCATGTCGAGAACCATCAAGTACGCAGAACGCGCGGTGACTATCGCAGCCCAGGGCGCGTGGTCCGTTTTTGAGAAGCTGAACAGCATCAGCCCAAACGCGTCCTTCACCCCCAAGTGGTCAGACAAGCCGCTGTTGAAGTCGTACCAGAAGGAGAAGCCGCCGCTCGGCTGGCCCCGTACGACTGACTCGCTCTGCCCCAAGTGCGTACCTGAGATCCGCCAGCAGATCATTGATGGCAAGCTGCCCCACGAGATCCTGCTGAACGAGAAGGTCGGCGAGATCAAGGCGCAGATCATTGAGCGCGATGGCCAGATCCTGATGGTGAAGGATTGCCCCAAGCACGGACACTTCGAAGACGTGATGGCGATCGACACCAAGTTCTTCGCTCACCTCGAAGAAGTTTTCCCGGGCCGCGATATCCGCGCCCACAATGACGAGAAGCTGCACGATCACGGCACGTCGACGGTAACCCATGGCCGTGGTTCGGTTCTGACGATTGACCTGACGAACCGCTGCAACATGATGTGCGATCCCTGTTTCATGGACGCGAACCAGGTTGGTTTTGTGCATGAGCTGACATGGCAGGAGATCAAGACCATGCTGGACAATGCGATCACCATCAAGCCGCGTCGCCAGATGTCGGTGCAGTTCTCCGGTGGTGAGCCGACGTTGTCGCCTTACTTCCTGGATGCGGTCGCCTACT
>CAZZUX010000170.1:0-5196 GCA_964657395.1 uncultured Ktedonobacteraceae bacterium | reverse complement strand
GGAACTGAATTTCATGCAGAGTGGCTGAGGGACGGGCCCTGTGACGCCACGACAACCGGTTTGGGCAATCCAAGCGTCCGGTGTCAACTCTCTCCTGTAAAACGGGGAACATGAGATTCAGGTATGCCGGAGTTGGCAGTAGCCCAATTCAGGCATTCCTACAATCCAAGTCGTACAGAGTTTTGTCACGCGCCCGTGCTTTTTGCTGCTCTCGAGAGGAATCGAGGGCACGATGGCTGTTTATTGGTTGCGTTGTCGGGATTGTGGCAAGCGGTTTGAGAATCAGCCGCTGTCGATGTGCGATGAATGTTTTTCGCCGCTGGAGGTCAACTACGACCTCGAAAGCAAGCAGATTCGCGATACCTTTACCCGCGAGGCGATTGCCCGGGGTCCCCTGAATATGTGGCGCTACCAGGCGCTGCTGCCCGTTGCCGCCGATTACGTGCCGACGACGCCATCCGGTCTGACGCCGCTGCTGAGCGCGCCCCGCCTGGGCAAACGCATCGGGGCCACCAATCTCTTCATCAAGAATGATGCTGTCTGCCTGCCCACCTTGAGCTTTAAGGATCGCGTGGTTTCAGTCGCGCTGGCGAATGCAGTCAGCTTCGGCTTCGATACGGTCGGCTGCTCCTCCACCGGCAACCTCGCCAATGCTGTTGCCGCGCAGGCAGCCCGGCTGGGTCTAAAAACTTACATCCTGGTCCCTTCCGATCTGGAAGCCGCCAAGATTCTCAACACCCAGGTCTACGGCGCACAACTGGTGCGCGTCGATGGCAACTATGACCATGTGAATCGGTTGTCGTCGCAGATCGCCGAACGCTACCGCTGGGGATTCGTCAATGTGAACCTGCGTCCCTACTACGCGGAAGGCTCGAAGACCGTCGGGTATGAGATTGCCGAACAGCTGGGTTGGAAGCTGCCGGATAACGTCGTTGTGCCGATGGCTGGTGGCTCGCTCATTACGAAGATTCGAAAGGCTTTCAACGAGTTGATCACTTTGGGTCTGGTCGAGAAGAAGGACGTTCGCTTCTTTGGGGCCCAGGCCACCGGCTGCTCGCCCATCTCACAGGCAGTGAAGCGCAATTCGAGCACGATCGAGCCTCAGAAGCCGAATACGATTGCTCGTTCGCTCGCGATCGGCAACCCGGCGGATGGGCCGTATGCGTCGAAGGCGATTCGCGAGAGCGGCGGATGGGCGGAGGATGTTTCTGATGTCGAGATCGTGGCCGGCATCCAGGAACTGGCGGAGACGGAAGGCATCTTCACCGAGACAGCCGGGGGCGTGACTACCGCAGTGACGGCGAGGCTGTATGCGCATGGACGCATTCGTCCGGATGAGCTGACGGTCAGCTGCATCACGGGCAATGGCCTTAAGACAACGGATGCGCTTGCCGGGCGGTTTGAGGTGGAAGCTGCCATTCGGCCGCGCATGGCCGACTTCGAGGCGTTTGTCGCTGCGCATGAAGGTTCAAAAGTAGAAGCACTGGAACTGCTCGTAGGAGGGTCGAATGTCCGTTAAAGTTTTGCTGCCCAACGCATTTCACAAGCACACGAATGGCGCACGCGAGATCGAATCGGAGGCAGCCAACCTGCCAGCGCTGGTTGTCGATATCGAGACTCACTTTCCCGCGCTGAAGCAGCATTTACGGGATGGCGACGGCAAGGTGCGGCAGTTCATCAACTTCTACGTGAATGACGAAGACATCCGCTTCCTGGGGAATGACCAGTACGCCTTCAAGGATGGCGATGAAGTGCTGGTGATCCCGTCCATTGCGGGCGGGTGCTGCGTGGCCGATGTTTGCCGCTGCTGTTCGTACTGTGGGCAGGAAGAATGCACCTGCGGCTGAATGGCTGAGCCTGCGCCGCTGTCGACGCAGGCTTCCGTAACCTGACCTGCCTAAAGGAACCAGTCGCCGTCCCGCACCACCGTGCTCTTCAACACGGATAGCATTGTTTCTCCCGCGCCCTCTGTTCCCGCAAAGACATCTTCAAAGGCTGCGGCAGCGCCAGGCAGCTTTTCTGCTGCTGATACTCCGGCGAAGGCCATGGCCCACTCGGGAAACTCGCGCGTTTCGATGTTCTCGCGCAGGGCAACGGTCACATCCTTGTTGCGCCAGTCCCGCTGCACCGCGTCGAGCAGCTGCTGCACAGAGGATTCCGGACCCTCCACTGCCTGCGCGAACATGCCTGCATGAAAGAGCAGCGCCCCGGTGACATGCCGGCGGGGATTATTCCTGCGCGACTCCGCAAGCAGGTCTAAAAGGCCGATGGTGACATCGGCGTCTTTCCCGACAATCAGGCTGCGGCTGCAATAGACAATTCTGCATAATCCCTGACCCATGATGTATGACCTCTATCCGGCGAATGAATCGAGCATGCACAAGGCGTCTGCCGGAAGCTGGCGAAGTCTGCGGCTCGCAATAGAGTCATCGGCGGTTTTGAGGCGTCCTTCATAGCAGGTTCGACCGGAGTTTAGTGCGTTGCAGCTCTGAGGGTCGGGAGCGCCAAATTGTTCCACGTGGAACATAATGGCTCCGTTGGTAACGTGGATTGTTGCGTGAACGCGGTTTGTAGTGGCGTTTGAGACAGATTGCTGCTTCGCACACATGGACGCGCCCGCTGGGCAACGATTGTGCCGATTGATTGCACAGTTTGTAAGTGGGATCTGCGTGCGTCGGGGAGTTCGAGATCTCTCCATTTTGGTCGAGGCGATGGAAGCTCGCTTGGCCGAGGCGATGGAAAGAGCGGAGGGCTTTGCCATGCCAAGGCGCTGCTGCGCATCGACCATAGGTACACGATCCAGCGTGGTGCTAGCGGCGGCTTCGCAAAGCTACGCAGGCGCGGGTCAGATCGGCTTCTTTCTTGGCGAAGCAGAAGCGCAGGAGATTTTCTCCGCGGTTCTTTCCTTGAGCGTCCTGCCCGAAGAAGGCGGAGCCGGCTACGGCGGCGACGCCTGTTTCCTTTAATAGCGTTCGGGCCTTTTGCTTTGCGTCTGTGCCGGCGATGGCCGTGGCATCAGCCAGGACGTAGTAGGCACCTGGCGGTACCGAGGGGATCATGCCGGCGTCGGTAAGGGCCGAGCAGAGCTGATCACGCTTCACCTGGTATTCGGTCGACAGCTCAGCGTAGAAGTCAGGGCCGAGTTGATTCAATCCTGCGGCGGCTCCGAACTGGGCTGGGGAAGGCGCGCAGACATAGGTGAGGTCGTGGAAGTATGCGATCGATGGCAGCCATTCCCTGCTTGCGGAAAGGTAGCCGGCGCGCCAGCCAGTGATGCTGAAGGTCTTCGAGAATCCGGAGATCGAGATGGTGCGCTCGGCCATGCCGGGGATGGTCGCCGGACTGATGTGCTTCGTTCCGTCAAAGAGGAAGTACTCGTAGATCTCGTCGGTGATGACGAAGAGGTCGTGCTGGGTCACGATGGTCGCGAGCGTCTCGAGTTCGGCACGGGTAAAGACTTTGCCGCAGGGATTTGAGGGGGTGTTGATGATGATGGCGCGGGTGTTCGGCTTGATGGCTGCGCGAACCTGGTCGAAGTCGATGTCCCATGTGCCCTTGGCCATGGGAACGATCGTCGGCTGCAGCCGCATGGAGAGCATCGTGTTCAGGTGGTAGCCGTAGAAGGGCTCGAAGAGCACTACGCCGTCGCCGGGGTTGAGCAGGGCCAGCAGTGTGGCATACAGCGCGCCGGTGGCGCCGGAGGTGACCAGTACCTCGCTATGCGCGTCGACCTGCAGGCCGTTGTAGCTGGACAGCTTGGCGGCGATGGCTTCGCGCAGGAGTGTAATGCCGTCCATGCGCGTGTAGATATTGTGGCCGTCTTCGATAGCCTGGATGGCTGCCTGCTGCACCGAGGCGGGGAGGGGCGTGTCACAGACGCCCTGCGCCAGGTTGACGCCGCCCATGCGATCGCATTCCACGGTCATGGAGCGGATTTCGGACTGCATGATGCGTGGAGAGATCTCACTAAGCTGTAGACGGCTGACGACTGGCATGCCGTCGATTTTACTGCGGGCCCCCAGCTTTGTATGCACACGTTCGTGGCAGGCCAGAGGAACGCAGTTGGTCGTCCTTGCTACAAGAACCGCCTGGCGTTCGTATTCGGCGTGACCTTCCTTGACTTATGGCGTTTGCCGAAAGCTCCAAGCCGCGGATGTCCTGGCGGGATAGCGCACTTTTGAAAGGTGCGTCCGAAGAGCGCTGACGACTTTATGCGTGATGCGCAGCGTCTTTCAGGTTCTGGAAGACCTGGCTCTCTGCAAACGAGACGTGTCCACCGAGGCTCTGGCAGCCCAGCGTGGCGTAAAGATGCGGGAAGAAAACTTTGTCGTCCCAGCAGGTGAGTGTGCTTTTGTCGACGCTTTCAGCCGAGTACGCGATGGCTGCCGCCGTTACCGGCGCAACTTCGGCGCGGCAGATGTGTCTAACTGAACAGCGTGGCTGTCGTTGGCGACAGCTGAAATTGTGAGGCAACAGAGATGATTCACTGGAATTCTTCTAGCAGGCTTTGGAGTACTTCTCGCACAGCGCTGATAGCTGCGGCGCTGGGCTGCAGTTCTCTCGTGGTACCCCAGGCAATGATGATTGCGATGGCGCAGGACAGCAGTGCTGCCCAGGGGGCTCGCACCGATGCGCAGATCCAGGCCGACGTTCTTCAGCAACTGGCTACCGCACGTGGTATCAAGGGCCAGAAGATCACGGCGAATACCAGCAACGGGGTCGTCACCCTGACCGGGTCCGTTGCGGATGAGGTCACGCGTCAGATTGCCGAGAATGCGGTGAGCGGCGTCAATGGTGTCACCAGCGTGCGGAACAACCTGGTGGTCGGCGATCTGCCTGCGGCCAATGTTCCGGCTGCTGATACTGGCGCAGCGAACCAGGCTCCGGTGCAGCCTGCCGCCCAACCGGCGCAGGATGCGAATGGACAGCCTCCAGCTGCTGCTCAGGGTGCTGGTCAGAATGGGGGCTGGGGACCTGCCGGACCGCCTCCCGACGCGGTGAACGGCCAGGTTCCGCCGCCGCCCGCCAACACTGGTCAGGCGGCCGGAGCGAATGCAGCGGCTCCCCAGGCCGGTACTACCTATGGCGCGCCGATAGGGACGCCGCCAGCGGGAAATTATCCGCAACAGGGTTATCCGCAGAGTGGCTATCCACAGCAGGGCTACCCGCAGACCAGCGGCTATCCGGCACAGCCGA
>CAZZUX010000169.1:0-5249 GCA_964657395.1 uncultured Ktedonobacteraceae bacterium | reverse complement strand
AGAAATGGGAGGAGCGTAGACTCTGGCCTATGCTGGACCCGCGCTTGCGCGTTGCTTACTTTCCCGATTCATTTCACGAAGTCAATGGCGTTGCGCATACGAGCCGCCAGTACGAAGCATTCGCGCGGCGGAGCGGTCTGCCATTTCTTTGTGTAAGAGCCGGGAACAGGACAGAGGCGGAGCAGACGGCGGGTACGGTAACAACACTGGAACTGGCGCGTGGGCCGCTTTCGTTCGCGCTGGATAAGGACCTGCGGTACGATCCAGGATTTCCGCGACATGTGCGAAGGATTGCGCGAGCACTCAGGGAGTTCCGGCCCAGTGTTGTCCACGTCACCGGACCAAGCGAGATAGGGATGATTGGTGCGGCGCTGGCGCATCGCATGGGAGTGCCGCTGGCTGCGTCGTGGCATACCAATGTGCATGAGTATGCGGGACAGCGAATCTACTGGCTGCGGCGCATGTTGCCGGCAAGTTGGGGGGCACCACTCTCGGCGCGCGTGCAGGATGCAGCGCTCTTGCTGACGGCAAAGTTTTATCGAACAGCGGAGGTGTTGTTCGCACCTAATCCTGAGTTGTGCCGGCTGCTTGAGGAGGCGACTGGCCGCCCGTGTAAGTTGATGCGGAGGGGTGTGGATGCTGCGTTGTTTTCTCCCGAGCATAGAAGGAGGACGGAAGGCGATGACGTGTTCATGCTTGGGTATGTGGGCAGGCTCTCCATTGAGAAGAACGCAGGCCTGCTGGTGAGAGTGGGCGAGGCGTTGGTGGCTAGAGGCATCCGGAATTTTCGCTTTGTGATTGTGGGTCAGGGTGCGGAAGAGGCAATGCTGCGTGAGAGGCTGCCGCAGGCGGATTTCCGTGGAGTGCTGCGAGGGGATGCCCTAGCTGCGGCTTATGCTGATATGGATCTGCTGGTATTTCCGTCGCATACCGATACGTTCGGCAACGTGGTGCTGGAAGCGCTGGCGTCGGGCGTACCGGCCATTGTGACGCCGGATGGTGGACCCCGAACGATTGTGCAGGAGGGTGTGACGGGGTTGATCCGGACGGATGATGGCTTTGCGGACGCGGTGGAGGAACTCATGCTGAATCCTCTGCGCCATGGGCGGATGCGGATCCAGGCAAGGCAGGCGGCACTACAGGCTTCGTGGGACAGTATTTTTGAGCAGGTGTGCGGAGCCTATGTTCCTCTGCTGGCGGGCGAAGAGGTTTCAGGTAGAAGTACACGGACCTCGCTGCGGTAGGGTTCTACGTGGAAGCAGGCCGCCGGAAGACTGCACTTAGACATTCCTTATGGTGTTCGCGTTGAGAGCATTTATGCTGGGGTAACGCCCCACTCCACGTCGAGATCGCGGCAAGACTTATTTAGTTGCTGAGGAGACCGATGTCGAACGATCTGCGTAATTTTCTGGAACTTTCCTACGACGAGCTCGAAGAACTAAACCTGAAGGCCAAAGAACAGCGGAAGAACCGCGTCGCGATCGACACGATCCGCGAAGAGCGGCTGAAGTACCTGACAGATACGAAGAGCATCAAGGCGGTGACGGTGCTGTTCAGCGATCTCGAGGGCCGGCTGCACATGCTGGATTACGACAAGAAGTTTTTGATTAAGAGCTGGGACAATCTCACGTTCGACGGCTCGTCGATTCGCGGCTTTACGGCGCAGCGTGAGAGCGATCTGCGGCTGGGGATTGACTGGGCTGCGTTCTACTGGGTGCCGGCAGACTTCTTTGGCAATGGCAAGGTGCTGGTCTTCGGCGAAGTGATTGATAAGACCGGAGCGCCGTATGCTGCGGATGTGCGCGGGCTGCTGAAGACCTTCTCGAATGAGCAGTTCGAAAAGAATGGCTACACGCTGAATGCGGCGAACGAGATTGAGGGCTTCCTGTTTGAAGGGGAAGATGCCGAGAAGCTTTACTACAAGACGAATGAATTCAAGTATGTGAATACGGGCGGCTATTATCATTCGCTGCCGGGCGATCCGCTGCGCAGCTTTATCGACACGGCCGCGGAAGTACAGCGTGCGATGGGTTTTGAGAACGAGAAGGACCATCCGGAAGTAGCGCCGTCGCAGTTCGAGATTAACTACACGTATGGCGAAGTGGTGGCGGCTGCGGACCAGATCCAGTTGTATAAGCTGATCTGCCGGCAGGTGGCGACGTCGATGGGGATGACGGCCTCGTTTCTGCCGAAGCCGGTGGTGGGTGTGAATGGCAGCGGCATGCACACCAATCTTTCGATCAGCAAGGGCGGTAAGAATCTCTGCTGGGATCCGAATGGCGAAGAAAAGATGAGCCCGTTTGCATGGGACTTTGTGGATCGCGTACTGACGGCGGGCAATGATATCTGCCTGCTGCTGAATGCGAGTGTGAATGCGTATCGCCGGCTGGATCCACACTTCGAGGCTCCGAACCAGATCAAGGCTTCGGCGGTAGATCGTGGATCGATGGTGCGTATTCCGATTGGTAATGAGAAGAGTGCGCGTATCGAAGTGCGATCGGTGAGTCCGGATGCGAGTCCTTACCTGGTGCTGTACTCGATCTTCAAGACTGGCCTTGAAGGGGAGACGGCGAAGATTGCGAACCTACGGCAGGCGCAGCGCTATCTGCCGGACAACATCTATACGGCGATTGAAGACTTCCGCAATTCCTCGTGGACGACGAAGCTGCTGGGCGAGGATGTAAAGGGGCGGTATGCGGACCTGAAGCAGGGATCGGCGGATCGCTGTGCGCGGTTGCTGGGGACGATCGTGAAGGGACCGGAAGTGCAGTTCCATCATGATGTTTATAACCAGTATTTGTGGAGTCAGTTCTAGGGCTTCAGGTAGAGCGCAAAAGAAAGCCTCGGTCTGTGCCGAGGCTTTTTAGCTTGATTGAGCTCGCTATTTTGCTGCGCCAGCTTTGATGTATTTGTCGTACCAGTTGAACCAGCTGGTGTAGCGGTCGCGGATGAAGCTGGGTCGTTTGAAGCCGTGGAACTCACCGGGATAGACGATGAGTTCTGCGGGCGTGCCAACGCTTTTCAAGACCTGGTACATCTGCTCGCCGCCTTCAAGAGGAACGTTGAAATCCTTGTCGCCGCCCATGAACAACGTTGGTGTCTTGATGCGGTCGGCGTGGAAGAACGGGTAGGAGAGCTTGACGTACAGGTCGGGGTTTTTCCATGGCGGCCCGATCTCGTTTTCGTATTGCAGGATGTATTCGTCGATGCCGTAGAGGCCGAGGAGACTGCCCATGCCGGCGCCGCTGGAGGCTGCTTTGAAGCGGGTGGTGGTGGCGATGGTGTAGTCGGTGAGGATGCCGCCGTAGCTCCAGCCGCCGATGCCCATGTGGTCGGCATCGATCTGGCCGGTGGCGATGGCAGCGTCAACGGAAGCAAGGAGGTCGGCGACTTCCTTGTTGCCCCAGTCGCCGTGGATGGTGTTGGAGTAGTCGTGTCCACGGCCGGAGCTGCCGCGATAGTTGACGTTGAGCACGGCGTAGCCATGCGCGGCGAAGAGCTGGCGTTCGGGTTCGAATTCGTGAGCATCCTGGCCGACGGGACCGCCGTGAATGCGGAGAAGCATGGGGACTTTGCTGCCGGACTGGAAGCCGGTCGGCATGGTGAGCAGGCCGTGGACGTCGGTGCCGTCCTTCGATTTAGCAGAGAGGTCTTTAGCGGGGAGGAGATCGACCTGCGCGAGGAGTGCTGCGTTGTGATTGGTGAGTGCGCGCAATTTTCCATCTTCGACGGCGTAGAGTTCGTCGGGCTGCGTGTCGTTGCTGTAGAGTGCGACGACGTGGCCGGCTTCGGTGGAGATGGCTTCCGCGGTGCCCTGGCCGGAGGAGAGATGCCTCGGGGTTCCGCTACTCAGAGGGAGTTCGGCGACATATTGATTGCGGTCATCTTCGATGGTGATGAACAGGCCTTTGCCGTCTTGAGTGAAGCGCGGTGGGCTGACCATGCGGTCGAGTTTTTCTGCGAGGATGGTTGGCGTTCCGCCGGCTGCCGGGATGGTTGCGAGATGCGGCAGGTCATACATGGAGTAGGTTGTTGCCGTGCCTTCGCGGAAAGCGATGAGTTTGCTGTCGGGGCTCCACGCGATGGGGCCGGAATCTTCGCCGGCGAAGGTGGTGAGCTGGCGCGGTGCAGAGCCAGGTTTGGCATCGACGACGAAGACGTCGGTGTTGGTGGTGCGATCAGGATCCGGTATGGAGTGATTGCTGATGAAGGCAATGAGCTCGCCGCTGGGTGAGAATTCGGCGTCGAGTTCTTCATACTTGTCGTCGGTGGTGATCTTCTGCAACTGCTTCGACGCGATGTTGAAGAGGAAGAGGTGGGCGTGCTTGTCAGTGAGGTAGCCCTCGACGTCCTCCTTGAAGTGGAAGCGATCGAGAACGATGGGCTTCGGAGGTTTGGGCTTGCCGCCTTTGTCGTCTTCGTCGGGCTCATCTTTTTCGCGCAGGGTGAGCAGCAGCTTCTGCGAATCGGGTGACCAGCGATAGTCTTCGATGTCCTGCTTGACGTCGGTGACCTGGTTGGCCTCGCCGCCACGCCGGTCGAGTACCCACACCTGCTCGCCCTTGGCTTTGCCGGGGCGCGAAGAAGTGAAGGCGAGGTACTTGCCATCGGGACTCCAACGGGGCTCGCCCACGGATTCGTTGCCGTAGGTGAGCTGGATGTCCTGCTTGCCGTCGTAGCTCACCATCCAGAGATTGGAGACGCTTTTGTCGTCGTCGACGTTGGTATGGGCGACGGTGTAGGCGGCCCATGCACCGTCAGGCGAGAGCGTGGGTCGGCCGACTCGCTGAATGTTGTTGAGGTCGTCGATGGCCATGCCGCGTTTGGCAGCCTGGGCGAGGAGGGCTGGACTCGCAAACAACAACAGGGCGAGTGCGGGTTTGCGCAGGAGATGTTCGAACATGAAACGGAGTGTAGCAGGGCGCTTTTTGCGGGGCAGGCTCTGCTATGCTGCGAAGGAACTTTGTTGTCTGGAGATGCCGCGTCCGCGCCTCCGTTCCCGTGGTCTGCCGTGCCAATTTTAGATCTGCAAGAGGCTTGCATGTCCGGTGTTGTTCCCCGAGTTTGTCTCGCATTTCTTTTCCTTGTTGTGGCAGTTGGTGAGCTGACACAGGCCCAGACACCGGAGGCGATGCAGCAGCAGTTTGCGCGCGATCCGAAGCAGGCGATGGACCAGGCGTATACGGCGGCGATCAAGAAAGATACGACCGAGCCGGATCTCAATTCGAGTCTTACGGATTATCTGCCGG
>CAZZUX010000168.1:0-5474 GCA_964657395.1 uncultured Ktedonobacteraceae bacterium | reverse complement strand
TTTTGGGCGCAGTTCAAGGGCAGCCGGCAGGCTAAGGACATCGAGGGGCTTCTGCACAAAGCCGTCGAAGTCGCGCAGGTGATCTTCCGAAGGCCGCGTGGCACTCATGGCCAGGACCGCTGGTACCTTTGCGCCCATGGATCGGATGGCCTGGCAGAGAGCGGCGCCATTCATGTCCGGCATCTGCATGTCGGTGAGGAGTGCATCGGGCAGAGTGTTGTCCTGCATGGCCCGGGAGAGGATCGCGATGGCTTCCGCGCCGGTGGCGGCTTTCGTGACTGTGTGACCGACGGAGGCGAGCTGCAGCGCGGCGATTTCCAGGCTGAGCTCATCGTCATCGACCAACAGGATGGAAAGGGGCGACACGTTTATCTCCGAACGCAGGATGGTGAGATTGGCTTGGCGGCGTACGTATGCCGGTTCCTAACAGGAATCCTATGCCTTCGTTTTGGAATGTCTACAAACAACAGGGGGAGAGGCTAAAGACTTTTGGGGAAGGAACCTTGCTGTGTACCGCGCCTGGGCTTCGGCGTTGCCAGTCGGATGGCCAACGCCTAGCGTGCGTCCGGTCCTACCTCGCTGAGCCAGGAGGCGGGCTTGAGTAACTCCCTTGGTTTCGATCCTTCAGCCTGGCCGACGAGGCCGTCGCGTTCCATCATGTCGATGAGGTGAGCGGCGCGGCCGTAGCCGATACGGAGACGGCGCTGCAGCAGCGACGTGGAAGCCTTGCCGAATTCGAAGACCAGGCGGACGGCGTCGTCGAAGAGTTCGTCGTTGTCGTCGGCGCCCTCGGCATCGGTATCCAGCTCGCGGCCTTTTTCGTCCTTAGGTGATTCGAGGAAGGCTTCGACGTATTCAGCTTTGCCCTGGGACTTCCAGAAGTCGACGACTGCGGAGATCTCAGCTTCGGTGACGAAGGGCGCGTGAACGCGCTGCAGGCGGGATGTGCCTGGTGGCAGGAAGAGCATGTCGCCGCGGCCGAGGAGCGATTCGGCGCCATTGGCGTCGAGGATGGTGCGTGAGTCGACCTTGGTTGCGAGGCGAAAGCTCATGCGCGTGGGGACATTGGCCTTGATGAGGCCGGTGATGACGTCGACCGATGGGCGCTGTGTCGCGAGCACGAGATGAATGCCGACGGCGCGAGCCATCTGCGCGAGACGGGTGATGGCTTCTTCGACGTTGGACTTGTCGAGCATCATGAGGTCGGCAAGCTCATCGATAATGATGATGATGTAGGGGAGCGGGTTCTCTTCGTGGCCGTCGTCGAAGAGGGTTGGGCCGTGCTCGAAGAGCTTGTTGTACTGGTCGATGTTACGGACACTGCGCGAGGCCAGCAGCTTGAGGCGGCGCTCCATCTCGCGAACGGCGTTGCGGAGGGCGTTGGCGGCCAGTTTGGGCTCGGTGATGATGGGCGTAAAGAGGTGAGGAATGCCCTCGTACATGCCGAGTTCGACGCGCTTGGGATCGACGAGGATCATGCGGACCTGTTCGGGCGTGGTCTTGAACAGGATGGACATGATCATGGCATTGATGGCGACGGACTTACCGCTGCCGGTGGAGCCGGCGATGAGGACGTGGGGCATGGTGGCGAGGTCGGCGGTGACGATGCGGCCGTTGATGTCCTTGCCCATGGCCAACGTGAGTTTGGATTTGGAGTTGACGAAGTTTTCGGCTTCGACGACGTCGCGGAGCCAGATGGTTTCGCGGGTGGTGTTGGGAACCTGGATGCCGACGGTGCTTTTGCCGGCCATGCGTTCGATGAGAATGCTTTCGGCTCGCATGGCGAGGCAGAGGTCTTCGGCCAGGCCGGTGACGCGGCTGTACTTGACGCCGGCTTCGGGACGGAATTCGAAGGTGGTGACGACCGGTCCGGGATTGATCTGGGTGACCTGGCCGCCTACGTCGAATTCGCCGCATTTTTCAACCAGTACGCGCGCTTCTTCGCGGAGTTCTTCTTCTCGCACTTCGGCGAGATCTTCCGAACGGTGGAGTAGGGACGACGGCGGCAGACGGTATCCGCTGACGGCCTTGGCGGTCGTAGTGATAGTGCGGGTTTCAATGTCGGCGCGCTCGGTGAAGGTGATGGCGCGGGTGTTCTCGGGTTCGGTGCGGGACGGTGAGAGTTCTGCCGCGAGGCGACTCTGCTTGGCGTCGATGGCGGCGAAGAAGTCGAGTTCTGGCTCCGGTTCGGGATCGGGAACCTGGGCACGCGGTATGGTTTCCCATACTGAGGGCGGCGGAACAGGCGGCGCGACTGGCGCTGGTTGGTAATAGGTCTGCGCACTCTGTGCTGGCTCAGGCATGATGTCGGCGAAACCGCCCTGGCGGCTGGCGGGCATGGCTTCGTCGTCTTCGTTATGGACGCGCCGGCGATTCTGGAACCAGCTGAAGAGGGAGCGTCGCTGCGGGGGAGCGATGGCTTGGTCGGCTTCAAAATTCAGGGTGTCTGCGTAGGCATGGGCTTCCTGCTGCGTGCGCGCTTCGGCAAGTTCGCGGTCATGTTCTTTTTCTGCGCGCTTCAGTGCCTTGTTGCGGGCGCGTGTCCTCTTCCAGTTGATAGATCGATCGCGTAGTGCGTACCAGTAGGAAAGCTGGACGGCGAGCCATGCGCGGAAGCTGGTGAAGCTGAAGGCAGCTGTGAGATACAGGGAGACCGCGAGCACACTGAATACGATGACACAGGTTCCCGGGAAGTTGAGGTAGCCGACCAGCAGGTCATAGACGAGGCGGCCTGTGAGTCCCTCCACTGGAATGGCGTCTCTCCAGTGAAGATGGCCTGGGAGAAGGGCGAAGAAGGCCGGTCCGAAAATGGCATAAAGCACGACGCCGGTGACTTTTGCCCAGGGCGCGGGAGTTGCCCGCGATCGCAGCCACGACCATCCGAGGACACCGAGCAGGACGGGCAGCAGAAGGGCGGCGGCGCCTTCCAACTGGAGCAGAAGATCGCTGGTATTTGCGCCGAGGACACCGGCCCAGTTGCTGACCGAGCGGCTGCTGCTGATGGTGTTAAACGAGGCGTCATCCGGGCGGTAGGAGATGAGGGCGAGGAGGAGAAGGATCGCAGAGACGAGCAGGACCAATCCCACAAACTCGTTCAGGCGCTTGTTCCTGGTGGGCGTGAACGGGAGACTAAGCGACGTGGGCAGGGCCATGTTCTGTTTGAAGACGGGACTGAAGCTCATGAGGGCATACCGCGGTGTCGACCTCGAAAGAGGTAGCGAACAGTCCAGTCACCAGAGCAGGTTTATTATTCCAGAGAATCCAAATATTCCGTAGGGAAAGCAAGGCATCGAACCGAATCCGGCACTGGTGCCACGGCTCGCAGGCGTACGAGTTAGACAGCTAGCGCGGTTCGCACGTTGTGCGAATGCCCACCCAGCTACGCGAGGATGGGGCACCCGGAGCCGCGGTGATCGACGAGACTACCTAGGTCCGGAAGATCTTGGCGCCGAAGACGAGGAGGGCCAGGGCCAAGGCGATGCGGTAGACAGCGAAGACGACGAAGCCGTGGCGGCGGACCCATTGCAGGAACCACTCTACGACGCCGAGAGCAACGACGAAGGAAACGACCAGACCGATGGCCAGGATGATCCAGTTGTGCGTGGTCATGACGAGCGGGACCATGGCGTCGGCATTCTCGGCGTGTTTGCCGGGATGGAAGACTTTGAGCAGGCTGTAGCCGGTGGCGGCGATCATGGTGGGAATCGAGACCAGGAAGCTGAATTCGAGTGCTGCGGGACGGGACATGCCGGCGATCTGGCCGGCCGCTATGGTCGTCATGGAACGCGACATTCCTGGAAAGACTGCGGAGAAGGACTGGCAGAAGCCGATCCAGAGGGACTGGACAAGGGTCATCTGCTCGACGTGTTGCACTGGCGCTTTGCGTCGGACGCTCAGTGCGTCAACTACCCACATGATGATGCCGCCGATGAGCAGGGCGAGCGCCATGACGTGGAGGCTTTCTAGGTTCTTGCCGATGAGTTTGATCAGCGGCAGTGAGATGGCCGAGGTGACGATGAACGCGGCGAGGGTGAGGGTGATGGGGTGATTCAGAACGGTGCGATCGCCCTTCTCTCCCTTTGGAAACGTCCGGATGAATTCGAGGATGCGGCCGGTGAAGAGGAGGAGCAGGGCGAGGATGGCACCGAGCTGGATGACGATGGTGTACATCTTCCAGAACGGATCGGCGAGCGGGAGATGGAGGAGGGCTTCGGCGATACGGAGGTGAGCAGTGGAGCTTACGGGCAGAAATTCAGTAAGTCCCTCGACAACGCCGAGGATGGCCGAAACAACGTAATCGTTCAAAATTCCCTCTCGAGGTACTGCCCGGTATCCACAGGGGTGGCGCTCGCCAAGAAGTGCCGCGAATTCACTGCCTTAATTGGAGGCGCCGTAGACAGGTATACCCTGCTGCACCTTGTATATCAGACTGGCAGCGCGATCTGCGTATTCCGACTGGGGGTATTTGGCTTCGAGCTTGCCGGCGATGGCTGCTGCCTTGCCGCGCTCGATGTCGCCTCGCTTTTTGTCGTCGCTGCCTTCATAGATGTCGCCGGCTGCGGCTTCGCGGTAGACGGCGTTGAAGAGGGCTTCCGGGGTTTTCGGAGAGTCGGGGCGCTGGTCGGCGTACTTTTCGTAGAGCTCCGCTTCCTTCTCAGGACATTTCGTTGAGCCCTGCCAGTCGCCGCAGATTTTGTTGTCCAGCATGTCCCAGGCGGCCAGATCGGCCCAGCGAGAGTTGGGATATTTTTTTTCGAGCTTGCGCATTTCGTCTTCATTAATGGTGGGGCGGAGGTAGTTCTCTTTTTCGTGGGCGGAAGGCAGGGAGAAGACGTCGACGCGTTCGAGCTGCCACTTGATATCGGCCGAGCGCCAGGCGGCTTCGGGAGCCAGGGTGGAATTCGGGAAGAGCTGGGCGACGCGGGTGTAAAGCAGGCGGGCATCCTGGGCGGCACGCTGGGCGTGGGGCTCGTTGGCTTCCTTTTCGGCGGTAACGGCAGCGCCGTAGAGTATTTCCGGGCCTTTCGGTGTGTTGATGGTGACAAGACCCTTGTCTTCCATCCAGCCGGAAACGGGGGGAGTGGCAGACTCCGAGCTGAAGACGGGAGCAGTGGAGTCGCGATTTTCGAGTGAATCGGTGTTGGCGAAGACGCGGACCCATTTTCCGTTGTGCTCGAGAACCAAGAGTTCGCGGCCCGGGGTCATCTGGTCGAGACGGTTGGAAGAGGCGTCTGCACCGACGTAGATGTTGGCCACACGGATGACGGTGGCTAGCTCGCCGGATGGTGGTTTGTCGGCGGGATGGGCGGTGAGCGGCAGCAGGAGCAGGGCGAGAAAGAGGGGCTGAATACGCATCGGTGAGGGCCAGGATCTCCTGCTCTGTCAGGATACCTGAGGGTTGTAGAACCAAGTGGATTGTTGGCCTGAGGAAACTTCTTGGGGTTACAGCAGGCTTTTCAGCAATTCGCCTTCCA
>CAZZUX010000167.1:0-5631 GCA_964657395.1 uncultured Ktedonobacteraceae bacterium | reverse complement strand
ATGGAGCCGACGATCCGGATTGAACGGACGACCTGCTGATTACGAATCAGCTGCTCTACCAACTGAGCTACGTCGGCGTCTCCAGTGCTGATTGTAACGGCGCTGGCCTACTGCGTAAAGGTTCGGGCGCCCGGCAAATGAGCAGGAAAACTTCCGGCGAAAGCAGCAAAAATCACGAGTTGGGATGGAACAAGAAAGCCGCCCGGCAACAGGGCGGCTTTCTCTTTAGGGAGAATAGTTCCAACGGAGGCAAGGCCATCAGAACTTTCTGGCGACATACTATGGGGGTGCAAAAGGGGTGTCAAGGCAAAATCCGCACGCGCTTAAATGCTCTCGATTGAATGACTTAGCTGAGCGCATACAGATCATTGCTATCTTGTCAATCTTCGTATTTCGTTCTCCTGGCTCAGGCCGAGACGCTGAGGGAAGTGTCACCGTGCGAGTGACTTACACTCTGAAATGCACTGGTTATGGTTCAACTTACGCCGGCAATCTACTTCAGGTCTAGTTTGATGAACTCCGCCTCATGCAAGGTGGAAGCCGGCTTCCCCTGCAACTTCCGGATAAATGCGCGGCCGCCTCCAAAAAAGATGCCGAGCAATAAGGCAACACCACCCAAGATCATCGCCAGCGTGATGACACCCACCAGCAGTCTCGCAGCGCGATTCGGCTCGGACGCGTAGCCCTGCGGCTTGCTCCAGCTGACGGAGGCCTCGTAGTGCAGCTGGTCGAGCAACTGGCGAGCATCCTTGTCGTCCAGTGCTCCGCTGGTCACCGCGAGGATCGGTCCGGAGCGGCGAACCAGCAGCGCCTGTGTGTTGCTGTCATTCAGTGGCGCAGGCCATGCTGCCTGACCACTCCCTTCCTTGGGAGGTCCAGCCTTGAAAAAGCCGGTGATGGCACGTTCGCGATCCATGGCAATCTGCGGCGTCGGGTATTCGATGAGGGTAAGCTGCCCGATGCCATTGTGTTCGTTGAAGGTTCCGGTCAGGGCCTCGGCGCCACGCTGGAAGTCGACAAGCGATGGAGGCAGGACGCCGCCTGAACGCGCATAGCTCTCCGGACCAATGGCATAGCGGGTGTACGTGACCTCGCGGTCCTTTGCCGGCAGATACCCGGGCAGCGACGGCGGCACGTTGCGTGCGCCGGAGGCACCAGGGATATCTCCCGCCAGCTCGCGTAGTGCAGAGGCCGAGGTAACAGTCAGGTGATCGAACACGGCGTCAACGAACGTGGATCCTGTCCAGAAAATGACATGGGTGCCATTCGCATCGCCTTCGCGGCCGATGTCTTCCGGAGATGTCCCAGGAACCCGGTAGAACGTGAATGCACCATAGGCACCGGTCGCATCGCCGAAGCGCATTTCACGGATGCTCAACTTGTTGTCGCCTACCGTATAGTTCGCGGAAGCAAAGCGGTCAAAACCATATTCCTTGAGCACCGGAACATTTTTCTCATCCGCAGCGGCTGGATCGGTACTGATGATGGGCGCGGCCGTGCGGTGCCAACCGGCGAATGTCTCCGGCAGCGGGTCAAGGGCAGGCGCAGCTGCTTTCTGCGCGGTGACCGGAGCCGGTTTTGCGGCTGGTGCTGCAGCGATTGAAAGTGCGGGTACAGAAAGAACTAGACCGAAGGCGAGGAATGGACGGAGGAATAACGACATCACTATGACCTTCTCTGAGGGTAACACTCGTAATGCGCCTGATAGCACAGGCTGACGCGTCATCCGGTATTGCGCAAACCGGCAGAGATGCCGTTGATGGTTGCGGCCAGCGCCCGGTTGATTGCGTCGGATTCATCGCCGCTGCGTTTGCGCCGCAGCAGGTCAATCTGGATCAGGCTCATCGGATCCACATAGGGATTGCGCAGCCGGATGGACCTGGCGAGAACGGGATTTTTCTCAAGAAGTTCCTTCTGGCTAGTGATCGCGAAGAGGGTCTGCTTCGTCCTCTCAAATTCCGCAAGCAGCATCTGGTACACACGATCGCGAAGTCCTTCGTCTGTGACCAGCGAGGCATATTGACGAGCGATGCCGAAGTCCGATTTTGCTAACGCCATTTCGACATTGCGCAGCATGTCAAAGAACAACGGGAATTCGGCAAGCATCGCCTGCAGTGTGGCGAGGCCGTCCGGTCGTTCCAGGTAAAGGCTGAAGGCATGGCCAACGCCGAACCATGCCGGCACCAGGTGGCGGCTCTGCATCCAGCCGAAGACCCAAGGAATCGCCCGCATGTCCTCCAGCGCGCGTTTACCGCCGCGTCGGGACGGGCGCGAGCCTATGCGGGCATGCTCCAGTTCATCCATCGGAGTTGCCTGTTCAAAATACTGCAGCACCTCAGGGTCGCCGTGAATGTGTTCGCGATAGAAGGCATAGCCGGTCGCGGAAAGTTCGTCGAAAGCAGCTTCCCACGCAGGCTGCAGGATCCCGGAATAATGGCTATCCGGAAAGTGCTGGTTGGGTCGCGCGAGTGCATCCAGCGACGCAGCAATCATGAGTTCGAGATTTCGTTCAGCGAGGATCGGATCAGAATATTTCCAGTTGAGGACTTCTCCCTGCTCGGTGATCCGGATCTGTCCTTCGAACGCACCGAAAGGCTGCGCGTAAATTGCGCGATGCGTAGGTCCGCCGCCTCGTCCGACTGTGCCGCCGCGGCCGTGGAAGAGGCGCAGTGTCACGCCGCATTCTTTCGCGACCTCATGCAGGGCGCGGTGCGCACGGAAGACTTCCCAGGTGCTGGTCAGCATACCGCCATCTTTATTGGAGTCGGAGTAGCCGAGCATGATCTCCTGCCGATTGCCCCAGCTCGTCAGCAGCTGCTTGTAGCCGGCTGATGTCCAGAGTTCGCGACAGATAGATGGGGCGGCCTGCAGATCTTCTATCGATTCGAACAGCGGCACAGGCATCAGACCTGGATCGCCCTTCTCGGGATCGGCTTCCACGTGGACGCCGCCGAGCCGCGCGAGCCACACGACGTTCAAAACATCGGCAGCCGAACCAGCCCCGCTAATTACGTACTGGCGAATGGTTTCGGGCGCCGTCTTCTTCAGCTCTGCAATGACGCGGAAGGCATCGATGACGTTGGCGGACTGTTCCGTAAGAGCGGGGGGCGCCGTGTTGATGAGGTCAGGGTCGCCCCGCCACCTGGTCGCTTCTTCAAGCGCCGCAGCATGTTGTTTTGCGTGTTGACGAACGTCCAGCGTATGCAGGTAGAAGCCAAACGTCCGGACCAGAAGCAGCAATGGATCGAGGAGTTCGTGCGCCAGGCGCGGTCCGCGATTGGCGAGCAGGCTGTCCCGGATGATGGTGAGGTCCGCAAGGAACTCGGCTGCGCCGGCATACGGCTTTAGCCCTTCGATACGCGTTGAGTCCGACGAGTCTGAGCCTGAAGTTTGTGCGAGCCGCGCGCCAATGCACAACAGCAGCCGGCGATACTGTTCGTACTCGTAGCTCGATCCGAACGGAGTGGCTCCGGCTACCGTGATCTGCCCGACATATTGATCCAGCCGCTGCTGTAAAGCAGCGCTTACGGGCGTCTGTTGTTCGGAACTTGTGAGCAGGTCAAAGATATGCTGCACCTGGTCCCGATAATGAGTAAGAAGATGTCTACGCGCAGCAGCGACGGCATCGCGCGTCACCTGCGGCGTGACGAAGGGATTTCCATCGCGATCTCCGCCGATCCACGAACCAAAGGTGAGCAGCAGCGGGAGGCTGACAAGGTCGAGATGAATGTCATACTCGTCGGCCAGTGATGCGGCGACTTCTTCATACAGGTCAGGCAATGCTTCGAAGATCGAAGCGTTGTAGGTGTCCAGGCCCATCTTGACTTCGTCGTTCACTGTCGGACGGCGTGTCCGAACCTCATCGGTCTGCCACAGTGCCGTAATCTCGGCGGTCACGGCTTCTTCGAGACGCGAGAGGTCTTCTTCCGGCACCGGGATGCGATCCAGTTGTTCCAGCAGGCTCGCGATGCGTCGACGCTTGTACAGCACGGAGCGGCGGGCGACTTCGGTTGGATGCGCTGTGAAAACAGGGATGACCTGGATGCGTTTCAGGAAGGCGAGTGCGTCCTCGGCCGAGATCCCGGCCTTGCGCATGGCGCGCAACGTGCCGCGAATGGTACCGCGTGCCACCTCGCTGGTCTTCGGATCCGTCGTTCGCAAACGACCGGACTGGCGGCGACGCTTGCGATGATTCGTTTCCGCCAGATTGATCAGGTCGAAGTAGAAGGCAAAGGCGCGAGTTAAGTGATAGGCATCCACCAGGTCCAGGGAGTGGACGCTGGCCAGTGCTTCATCCATCAGCTTCAGTGCTTCGTCGTGATTACCTTCGGCATCCGCTTCCCGGCGCCGGATGGCAAGCTGACGCAGAGCTTCTTCCTGCGCATACAGCTTCTCTCCTGCCTGGTCGCGAATGACTTCGCCCAGCAGCATGCCGAGCGAACGCACGTCGCGGCGTAGAGGTGCTTCCTTGATTTCATCCGATCGCGCTTCCAGTTCCGCGAGGCGCACCGACCAGTTTTCCGGCTTCCAGAGAGGAGCAGACATGTGACTCCAGTATGCCCGATAGCGGGCATGGCGCCATCAGCTGCCCGTACGAAGCAGGCTGATGCGGTGATAAAGCTGTTCCAGATCGGCTTCGGAGCGAACGATGGATAATTCCCCTCCGGCGATTCCGAGCTGATGCTGACTGGTGACTGTGATGCCGCCCTTCGGACACAGTTTGACGCAGTCGAGGCCGACAACCTTGATCGCGGGTCCGCCATCATCCGCCCTGCTGCGCTTCTTGAACCACTTTTTCAGGGAAGCAAATTTACCCGCCTTATGCTTCTTCAGCTTCTTCTGGCATTTACTGCATGCCAGGATCAACTCGCCGCGCCATGGCGCCTTATACCTTCGCAGTGCATCCGGATCATCATCCCGCATCATGGTTGGATTGGATGCAGACCGGATGACACGCAGGCAAATGCGGCTGACGTTAAGCTCGCCCGTGAATTTAAACGCTCGCCTGTTCTTCCAGCTGCATCATCAACTCTTCCCACTCGTCGTTCAGCGAAGTGTGTTGTTCGCGCAAATTGTCGAGGAGAGTTGAGAGGCGTTGTGTCTCGTCCATACTGACGTAGTTGCCGAGCGAAGTCTCGGTATGAGCGATGGACGCTTCTATCCGGGGAATCTCTTCTTCCACGAACGTAAGGCGTTCCCGCATCTGCTTCAGCTTGATGGGATTCAGTTTGCGTGTCTTTGCCGCGGCATCGGCCAAGGGAGTGGCCTCGATGGGCGAGCTGCCATTGCCATTCCGGCTTTGAGGTGCGTCTACAACTGGCGGAGGAGCAACACCTTCCTTGCGGCGCAGATAGTCCTCGTAATTGCCCGGATAAACATGCACGTGGCCGCTTTCTACTTCCAGCACCTTGGTGGCAAGTGCATCGATGAAGTAGCGATCATGCGAGACGAAGACGACGGTGCCAGTGAAGTTACGGACTGCTTCCAGAAGAACGTCTTTCGCACGCAGATCGAGATGGTTCGTCGGCTCATCAAGCAGCAGGAAATTCGCGGGGCTCACGAGGATGCGCGCCAGAGCATAACGGTTGCGCTCGCCGCCGGAGAGTACGCCCAGCGGCTTGAACACGTCGT
>CAZZUX010000166.1:0-5710 GCA_964657395.1 uncultured Ktedonobacteraceae bacterium | reverse complement strand
CACGGCATCATCGACAAGGGCACAACCGTGCAGGAGTGGCTGCACAGCTACGATCCGCAGAAGACCAAGGAAGAAATCCGCGGGCTGCTCGGCCAGATGCTCTTCCGCGGCGAAGAAGGCGTCAAGCCGACCGACGCACTCTCCGGTGGCGAAGCCGCGCGTCTTGTTTTCTGCCGACTTATGATGCAGAAGCCGAACTTCCTGGTCTTCGATGAACCAACCAACCATCTCGACCTCGAATCGATCAACGCGCTCAACCAGGCATTGCAGAAGTTCGAGGGCACAGTGTTGCTGGTGACGCATGATTTCGATCTGATTGATGAAGTCGCGACGCGCATCTGGCACTTCGACGGTAAAGGCATCGAGGACTTTAAAGGTCCCTACGCCGAGTACATGCAGGCCACTGCCAGCGCGGCTCGCTAAAAACAAACGCAGTTCGCAGAGCTTCGTTCAGGGTGAAGCATTCATCCTGCACGTAATGCATCGAGCCAGCCTCTGCTTGCTCATTCACAAACCTCGACTTCATTAGCAAGGAAAATTTTGGCAGCTATTCTCAACGCGCAATCGATCACCAAGGCATTCGGCGCCGAGACGCTCTTCCGCAACGTCTCGTTCACCGTGGATGAAGGCGATCGCATTGGCCTCATCGGACCGAATGGCTCGGGCAAATCGACCCTGTTGAAGCTGCTCGCCGGCGAAATCGACCCGGATGCCGGTGAAGTTTCCTCACGCAAGCGAACGCGCATGGCCTACGTCGCGCAGGATTCGCAGTTCCCGGCCAAGTCGACCATCTGGTCTGTCATGACAGAAGCGGCTACCCGCGCCGGACTGGCTGAAAGCGAACGTGAAGGCCGCTCGCGTTCACTCCTTGGACGCGCCAGCTTCCTCGACTTCGACGTAGAAACAGCAGCCCTCTCCGGCGGATGGCGAAAGCGTCTGGCCATCGTCGAAGCCATGGTCGGCGATCCCGACATTCTCCTTCTCGACGAGCCGACTAACCATCTCGATCTCGCAGGCATTGAGTGGCTGGAACAGACACTCGCCTCCGAGCGCTTCGCCTGCGTTGTCATCAGCCACGATCGCTACTTTCTTGAAAATGTAGCCACCGAGATGGCTGAATTGAACCGCCGCTATCCCGATGGTCTGCTGCGCCGTCACGGCAACTACAGCGAGTTTCTGGTCGAAAAGGAGCTCTTCCTCGAAGCCCAGCAGCGTCGCCAGGAGTCCCTCGAAAACCGCGTGAAGACCGAGATCGACTGGCTGCGTCGCGGACCCAAGGCACGAACCACCAAGTCCAAAGCCCGCATCGATAGCGCCGGCGAGCTGATCGGCGAACTCAAAGACATGAAGAGCCGCAGTCGCACCGCTTCTGCTGGCATCGAGTTCGTCGAGAGCGGTCGCGAAACCAAGCGCCTGATCTCGCTCGAAGACATGCATTACAGCATCGATGATGGAAAGCGCGAGCTCTTCAGCGGGCTCACCTTCCATCTCACCGCCGGTACCCGCGTGGGCCTGGTCGGCGCCAACGGCAGTGGCAAAACCACATTGCTGCGACTCCTCCGCGGCGAGTATCAGCCGACCTCCGGCGAAGTCAAACCAGCCACCTCGCTGCGCATCGTCTACTTCGATCAGAAGCGCGAACTCGATCCGAACGTCACCCTGCGTCGAGCCCTCGCGCCGGACAGCGACTCCGTCGTCTACCAGGGCCGCGTCATCCACGTCGCCTCTTGGGCCACGCGCTTCCTCTTCACTAGCGAGCAATTGAACCAGCAGGTCGGCCGACTGTCCGGCGGCGAGCGTGCCCGCGTACTGATCGCCAAGCTCATGCTGGAAGAAGCCGACCTTCTTTTACTCGACGAACCGACCAACGATCTCGATATCGAAACACTCGAGATCCTTGAAGAAAGTCTCCTCGAGTTCAAAGGCGCACTGGTGCTGGTCACCCACGACCGCTACCTGCTCGATCGTGTATCAACCGTCGTCATTGGCCTCGACGGCCTGGGCAAAGCCGGCCAGTTCGCCGACTACCAGCAGTGGGAACAATGGTCCGCCGACCAGCAGAAGAAAGCACTCGGTGCCTCCGAGCCGACATCGTCAAAGTCCACGCCGGAATCTGATCAGCTCAAGGCACGCGTCAAGAAAAAGCTCTCATACATGGAAGCACGCGAGTACCAGAGCATGGAAGATAAGGTGATGCAGGCCGAAGAAGCAGCCTCCGCCGCGCGCGACGCCGCAGAAGATTCTGCCATCGCCACCGACTCGGTCCAGCTGCAGGCTGCCTTGAAAAAAGTGGACGAGACTCAGGCAGTGCTCGACACGCTCTACGCCCGCTGGGCGGAGCTTGAATCAAAACTCGCCTGAACTAGCGAGAACCTGCAGTCTCCAGCCACACTTCGTTGATCTCGTCCTTCGTCCCATGACCCGCCACAATCTTCTGCGGCGGATCACTCGGGTTATGCGGGTTGCTGGACGAGTTGTCGTAAGTGAAGCGCGTATGTAGCACGGCACCCTTGGGAAGAGTCACAGGCTTCACAAAGCGATAGACATTAGCCCAATCGACATCCCATTTTTCGATCGTCAGCAGTGATCGCCGCGAACCGTCGGGCAGTGTTGCATACACTTCCATACTGTGCGCTGCGTAGTGAGCACGAGGATAAATCGAGGTCACCGTGGCCGCCTGCCGCAAGGTCAACTGTGACTCGACTGCGTGCTCCTTCTCCCCGGCAGGAATCTCAAGCGCATCGTCGCCGCCGACATGCAGCAGCGGCCGGGACTGCACTCCATGCCCTGCCGAAGCGTCGAACAACATCACTTTCAACGTAAGCTTCTCTGCTCTTCCGGTCGTCTTGACGTGGACGGACAGCACAACATCGCTGCCCCCGGGAAGCGACCACGGACTTTGCGATAGCAGCAACGGCGCATTTGGCGTCCATAACAGCAACTGACCATCAGGTGCAAGCTGCTCCGTTAAGGCCGGTGACAGTTCCATCGTGGCGAAGCCGTCCTGCGCGACCTCGGGATGCTGCTTGCGAAGGGCATGTTCACGATCAACCCCGACCAGGATCGCGTGCGCCGCCTGAGCATCGCTGGCTTCGATGCCTATTGCCCGTATCTGCCTCGCTGCACCGTCCGGGGCAGGAACAGCCAACGTGAAAAACAGGTCCGGCCCGGATGCTGGAACATCCATCTGCTGTGTGGGCGAAAGGACTACGTCGGGCATGCCGGCATTCTTCAGCAGGTCAATGCTGCTAAACAGTGCGGGCTGGAGCGGAGCACCCTCCGGCATGCCTGCACTCACCCAACGCTGTATCAAGTCGAGATCGGTATCACTCAGCCTCCGATCACCTTTAAAGGCGGCGTTGGTTTTCGGGTCATGCAGATCCGGAACAGGCAGCCACGGCGGCATGTATCGGCTCTGGGTCACATCCAGCATTTGGCCGCCCCATTGCTTTGCGACCGCAAAGCTTTGCAGGCTGAACGGTGCGCTGCCGGTAGGGTTGTGACACGTAATGCAGTTCCTCTGCAGCAGCGGCGCGATGTCGTGGCTGTAGGTTACGGCAGCCGATCCAGTTCTAGTTGGGCCGGCCGGGGCGGGAAGCTTCTGCGCGAATGCCGTCGAAATCAGGAGCACAACGCTCACCATCAGACAGCCATTCCGCGAGTTCCATTCAAGGAACTTTCCGAGTCTGGATCCGCTCAGTTCCAGGTGGGAGTTGTTTCTGGCCATACTCAAAGGCTTCTACTTCTTGGAAGGCGTGCTCTTGGAAGATGCCTGGGACGGCGTAGTGTTCGGAGGAGAGCTGATCGTACTGGCAGGCGCCGGTTTCTGATCTGCAGGAGGCTCCTTGGATTCATACGCTGTCGCATCCGTCCCGGTTGCGGAGCCGGGTACAGGGCCGGCCTTGGTGCCGCTCTCGCCGACATTCTGCCCTGCCAGGCCACCATCCGCCTTGTTCTCGTGCGTGCTTCCCGTTTCGCAACCCGTGGCGGTCAATAGAAGCCCGACAACCAGCAACATGACAAAGCGAAACATGGATTCTCCTCGAAACTGTTTATCTTGAACGACCGCTTCAGAGTAATGCAGTTCTGATCCACCTGTCGAACCGAACGGCAGTCGCACGAAAACCACGCGATACAATTCCAGCAGTCGCTGTGATCCTGCGCTGCGAACACCATCCGCGGTTCTTCGCAGGATCTTCCTCGACAGGCGCATCTGCTGGCTTTGGCTACCCATACACAATTCGCGAACGCCCCTGTTCCGCAACCGAGAACAACTGCTTTCACGCCGGTCAATCTGGACTCGCCCTTTACCGCCACTCTCTTCGTCAGGCTGCTGGTCACAGGAGCCTTCTTCCTGTCGCTGATGCAATACTGGATTGTCGTCAGCAACGCAGGACAGATCCCTGTGCTGATGCTCTACGTAGCAGGTTTCATCGTGTTGCTTTCGCGGGACCGCGTGTACAAGCTCTCCCGCATACTCAGCGGGGGCAGCCTGCTGATCCTCTTCAGCATGCTCTCTGAAATTGTCACGTACTTCACTGCAAACACCTATTCGCTTCAATATGGGCTGATCCTCATCGGCCTGTTTCTTGCCGCGAGGCTCATCGTTCTTCAGATTGGCCTACTGCAGATCGTCCGGTGCTATGCCTACTCTGCGGCCGCCTGTTCGCTGATCATCCTCATCGCGGGCCGCAAACAGTTGTCGGATTACTCAGGCGCAGGTACCGGGCGCTTTACCGGTGGCGCGAATGCACATCCCAACCTGCTCGGCTTCACGCTGGCCAGCTATTTTCCATTGTTTGTGGGCATGGCTCTCGATTTGCCTAAAGGAAAAAAGAGGCTGTTCTTCGGCGCCCTCGCTGCTGTCACCATCGTGCTGCTGTTCACCACCGGCTCGCGAGGATCACTCGGCGCCGTCGTCGCAGCCGCCGTGATCACCATGATGCGCTTCATGATCTTTAATCCACTGATCGGCAAACTGCGGTTCAGCCTGCTTACCATTGTGGTCGCCCTCAGTTCGCTTGCGGGCATCCTCTTTGTTCTGTTTCACGGAAACGAGTTGGCGCATGTAGTGAAATTTTTCGTTAGCGCGCTCCAGTTGGACAGCCGAGAACGCGGTATCCATTCCGGCTTCTCCGGTCGCACCACCCTCTGGGTAACTGCGATCCGGCGCCTTCGCGGACTACAGTGGCTTTTCGGCGTCGGCTACAGGCAGGGCTTTGATATCGACAGCGGATACATCACTGTCCTCTTTGACAATGGGATCCTGGGCGGCTCCGTGATTTTGGGCAGCATCCTGCGTGCCTTGTATTGGTTATGGCGCAATACTTCACGGATTGATTCGGCTGGCTGGTGGCGCTATCACATTGTTCTCTGGAACTTGATCATCATCTACCTGGTTAACAACTTCACCGCACGCTACCTGTTCGGTTTCGGCAACCAGTTCTCCCTTCTGATGATCTTTTTCATGGTCTGTCAGCGCACAGAACTCCTTGGGCGAGTAGAGCCGATCCGCGCCGCAACCAGCAGGGTGGCTCGTATCCGCCTTGGCTCTCCGCTGCCTGTCAGATGACAGGAAAATTTGACCCATCAGAGACGACCTCTTACACTTGGTAAACGATACACACGGGCGGCTAGCTCAGTTGGTTAGAGCGCCTGCCTTACAAGCAGGATGTCGGGGGTTCGAGTCCCTCGCTGCCCACCAAGCCTC
>CAZZUX010000165.1:0-5799 GCA_964657395.1 uncultured Ktedonobacteraceae bacterium | reverse complement strand
CGTACGCGACGCAGGAAGGCGAGATCAGCTTCTGCGCGTACAACACGGGTGTGGGTTGGAGAAACATCATCGAGAAGATGCACATGACGGCAACGCTCACCAAGTGGTACGAAGAGCATGGCCGGCACGAGATCTTCGCGGGCGGCAAGAAGGTTGGTATGGGCGATGCGGAACACACGCTGCTGCTGAACCAGGAGCACGTGGATTCCGAAGCGAACAAGACCTTCGAGAACAGTGGTATTGCCAAGAACAGCCGTGAGGAAAAGATCAAGGCGCGCGATGCGAAGCTGAAGCAGGATGCGGAGAATGCCCGCATGGCCAAGCTGTATCGAGAGAACATCCTGGGCGAGAAGCCGCTGGAAGGCGGTTTCATCGCGATCGGATCGATTGCTCCGGCTCCCAAGGCGCCACAGGTCAAGGCAGAAGAGACAGTAGCCGGCGACTAAGTTCTGCTGGTGATAAGTAAAACAAGAAGGCCACCGTTATGCGGTGGCCTTTTCTGCGGATGGTACTGCTGCCATCGCACGAACCTGGTTCCGACCATGGTGCTTGGCTTCGTAGAGGGCTCGGTCTACTGCGTTGATGAAGGCACCGGGAGTGGCGATGTTCGCGTCGAGGGTACCGATGCCCACACTGACGGTGATGCGGCGATGCTTCCAGTGATCAGCCGAGATGGAGTCGCACAAGCGGTTGGCGATCACCTGGGCTTCCTGCAACAACGTGTCCGGTAGCAGGGCGATAAATTCCTCTCCGCCATAGCGGGCTACCAGGTCGTACTTGCGGGTGTTCTGTTTCATGAGGACCGCGATGCGTTGCAATACCTGGTCACCCGCGATGTGCCCGTAGGTGTCATTGAATTGTTTGAAGTGGTCGACATCGAGCATCAGGAGCGAAAGCGGTGAGGTGGAGCGGCGGGCGCGCTCGAACTCGCGCTGCAGGGAATCCTCGAGGCCGCGACGATTCTTAACCCGCGTAAGTCCGTCTGTCAGCGACAGCTTGTGAAGCTTCAGGTTCAGATCTCGAAGCTGCTGCTGTGATTGTCGGAAGGCCTGCTCTGCAAGTCGTTCTTTCGTGACGTCGAGCGCAATGGCTGCGACGTAGCGTTTGCCGTCGCCGTCAGCAAAAGGGAACATGGAGACGTCCCACTTCGAGAGTCTAAGGCTGGCTCCGACTATGTCGTCATCGAAGCGAATCATGTGGCCGGCCTCAAGGACCTCACGGTCCTTTGCCTGGAACTTCTCGGCAAGATCGTCAGGCCAGAGCTCCGCATTGCTCTTCCCTATCCACTGTTCGGGGGTTGCATCGAAATGGCGGGTCATGGCGTGATTGCAGAACATCATCGTGCCTGCTTCATCCTTGATGAAAGCTGCAGCCGGCAAGGCATCCATGAAGGCGCGAAAACGCGAATCGCTGCGTTCCAACTCGACGACCATGCGATTGTTCTCGAGAATGGTTTTGTGCAAGGCGGCGACTTTTATCTTCAACTGGATGAGCATCACGACCTGCTTGCCCAGGACACGGAGCGCGTCCTGCTGCATCGGGGTAAGCTGACGCGGGACTCGATCAAACACGCAGAGAGTGCCGAACCTGCTTCCGTCTTCCGTGGCCAGGGGAAGGCCGGCGTAGAAGCGAATTCCGGGTGCGCCGGTCACGAGCGGGTTCAGAGCAAACCGCTCGTCGAGCGCAGTATCAGGCACCATCATCAGGTCGGCGGTACGGATGGCATGCACACAGAAGGAGGTTTCCAGCGGAGTTTGTGTCAACTCGACGCCTACCCTTGCTTTGAACCACTGACGGTCGATATCGATAAGACTGATCAGGCTGATGGGCATTTCACAGATCGCGGCAGCGAGGGCGACAATTTCATCGAAGTCCTTTTCCGGAGCAGTGTCGAGCAGGCCGGTGGCGTGCGAGGCGCGGATGCGACGCGACTCATCCGTGTCGGGGATTACCTCCGGATTGAGGTTTGCCGGTATCACTGCTGGTTGTATCGGCGAGGAGGAGAAGTGCATCACGGGTGAGGTGAAGATTCATGTGGTCCTCCCGGCAATCCGTAGCTGGCAAGAAGAATGAGGAGGAGGTACACGATCTGCATGGCGAGCCGGACGGGTATGCCGGGCATGGCCATGCCGCCGATCACTCGGCCTGCGGCGTAGATGTTGGCCGGGAAGATGGCGATCATCATGAGGGCGAGTGCCAGGCCGGCAGCGCGGCGCCAGCCGGGAAGAAAGAGGCCGACGGCACCGGCAACTTCGAGGAGTCCAGTTACCTGGGCCAGAAGCCGCGGGTCGGGCAAGCCGGGCGGGATGATGCTGACGGTGTCGGCTATACGGAAAAAGTGCAGCACGATGCCGGAAAGCAGCAGCGGCAGGGCGACGATGATTCGCAAGGCTGTCTGCGGCCATCCGAATGAGTGGAAGCGGCCACGTGCGAGT
The DNA here is from genome assembly GCA_964657395.1 of uncultured Ktedonobacteraceae bacterium. Lineage (GTDB taxonomy): Bacteria > Acidobacteriota > Terriglobia > Terriglobales > Acidobacteriaceae. The sequence continues at coordinate 3,364 of CAZZUX010000165.1, read as the reverse complement.
GCGAAGAAGCCGGCCAGGGCGAGGCTGAGCGCAAGCAGAGGGAGGGCGTAGCGCAGGAACAGAATGGTGAACCTCCGGCGGCCGGAATGCTGCTGCTATGCTCGCATGGACTGCATCTTATCGCCGAGACGCCTATGTTCCGTATGACTTACCTGTTGTTGACCGTACTGCTGCTGCCCTTCGTGAGTGGCTGCACGCTGAATGCTCCGGGCAAGCCGACGCTTGCGAATACCACGTCGGCTGAGGATACCCAGCGACTGTTCTGGGAGAACGTGAAGACGCAGAAGTGGCAGGTGTTACCGGGGCTGATGGTGGCGAATGTGACCTGGCGGAACGGCCACGAGGTGCTGGCGAAGGACGGGGTGGTGCCGTACCTGCAGCAATTGAAGGTGAAGGACTACCTCATCACTAATGTTGTGGTGAAAGCCAATGCAAACGAGATGACGGTCCGCTATGACCTGCAGTTGACGACCGAGGGATCCACGCAGCCGGTGAACCTGCAGGCAGTGGCGGTTTGGCAGCAGCTTCCGCCCGCTCCGCCGGATGCTTCAAAGCAGGAAAAGAAGGCAGTTGCCAACACGGCACCGTACCTGCTGACAGTAGAAGACCTGGTGCCTTCCGGACAGGGGTGATCCTCCTCCCTTCCCGCCAGGAGCTGCCTCAAGTTTACGGGCTTAGCGGTATCGATCGGCAGGCAGTTGCGGCGGCGCGGTTACACTGTGCTGTGTCTCCCGATGAGGTCGTTGATTTCAGAAGCGCACTGCTGGCCTGGTACCGGGTGCATCGGCGGGATCTGCCATGGCGGCGGACGCGGGATCCCTACCGCATCTGGATTTCAGAGATCATGCTGCAGCAGACCCGGGTAGCCGCAGTGCTCGAGCATTATGCTCGCTTTACCGCACGCTTCCCTTCAGTGGAGGCGCTGGCCGAGGCGGAAGAGGCCGAGGTGCTGGCGCAGTGGAGCGGGCTGGGCTACTACCGCCGGGCGCGGATGATGCATCGGGCAGCGAAAGTGCTGCTGTCAGAACATGGCGGACGGTTTCCGGAGACTGCGGAGAGGCTGCTGCATCTGCCGGGTATCGGGGCCTACACGGCAGCGGCGGTGGCGAGTATCGCGTTTGGCGAAGCCGTTGCCGTGGTGGACGGCAACGTGGAGAGAGTGCTGACGCGGGTGGCGGGACTGGACGCGGAAGCGCCGGTGCCAACTGCAAGACGGGTTCGGGAACTGGCCGGGAGCCTGGTGGATCCGGAATCACCCTCGGACTTCAACCAGGCCATGATGGAACTGGGAGCGACGATCTGCCTGCCGCGTGCTCCGTTGTGTCTACAGTGCCCGGTGCGCCATCTTTGCCTGACGCGCGGCGAGCATAAGACCGTGCCTCGCAGGAAACAGCAGCCTCGGGACGCGTTTTATGCGCTTGTGGAACGGAGGCGCGGGTCTGCGGTGGAGATCCTGCTGGAGCAGCGGCCGGCAGAGATCTCGTTGATGGCCGGAATGTGGCAGCTGCCGGAGCTGGCTGCGGCGCTGGAGCAGGAGCCGGTCTGCACAGTGAAGCATGCAATTACGGTTACGAACTACACAGTGCGGGTGTTTGCGTTTGAATCGGAACCGGCGGGTCGGTTGCATGCGTGGGAGACGAGATGGTTCCTGCTGGAAGAGGCGCTGGAGCAGGCGCTGACCGGGCTGGCGCGGAAGGTACTGGCCCTGCGGTAGGCACCGTTACTGACCGTACGGCCGGTACTGACCGTACGGGCGTAGGCGCTTTGCGCTTCTGTGTTGTGGTTCCTCCCGTGTCGTCTGGTTGGCCTGGCTGATTGGCCGGGCGAAACAGTTGGCTTCGCCGAGGCCCACCCTGCCTGCGCGACGATGGGTAACCCGGTGTTGTCAAGATCGCATGGTAAAAGGTTGGCGCACAGCGTCAAGGGCCGAGGCACCCCCATGGGCACCCGGGACCCTGGATTGCTAGCGGTGCGGTTCAGGGCGGCTTTGTGGGTGTTCCTGGGGCGCCGGGCGCTCTTCCGGGGATGGTCGTTGAGTTGGCTCGGGACGAGGGGCGGGTTCTGGTCTGACTGCCGGTTCCGGCCGGCGGGCAGGTTGAGGCGATGGACTTGGTTCAGATCGCTGCTCTGGCTGGGGACGGGGCGTTGGCTCAGGGCGCGTGGCCGGAGCTGCTTGCGGCCTGGGCGCAGGTTGAGGACGAACCGCCGGGGACGGCTGAGGTCTCGGCTGGGAAGCGGGCTGTGGCCGTGGCTCCGGTTGAGTCCGCGGCTGGTTGCCGGGGCGGATTGCCGGCTGTTCTGGCCGGGGCTGCTCTGATCGCCCGGATTGAGGGTTGGATAGAGCGGGTCGGCCGGCTTCGGGACGACCTGGAGCGGGTGCCGGAGTAGCAGACCGGATAGCCGGAGTCGCGCCGGAATGGACGGTTCCTGCGGGACCTGTGGCCGGGTGAGTGACAGGTGCCGTCATTCCGGGACGAACGGCAGCAGGGTTTTCGGGACGGCTGGCCACTGGATTGTTGGGTTCGGGACGCGCTCCGGCCGCCGGGGTTGGATTGGGCCGCGCTACTGGAGCTGGCCGGTTGGTAAGGGCGGGGGCGGGACGGGCCGTTACTCCGCGGAAGCCGGGATTGGTCATGGCTGGCGCAGCAGCAACGCGAGCGAGAACCAGGGGTGCTGCTGCGGCGAGGATGGCAGGACGTCCGCCATTAGCCGAGGCGTACTGGGCGCGATTTTGCATGGCCTGCTGACGGTGTTCCAGTTGTTGAGGCAGCGGGGCGAGATGCTGCTCGCGCATGGCGGCGATCTGACCCGGGTTGGGACGGACGGGAATGCCTCCGCGACCGCCGTTGTAGCTGACGCGGTTGTAGTTGTTGGTGATGTAGTTGTTCACCACGGTGCGCGAGTAGGTATTGCGGATGTTGAAGACACTGATGTTGGTGACGGAACGGTTGTACATGAACCGGTCATGGTCCCAGTAGCCGCCCTCGTAGCCTTCACCGTCGTAGCCGTGGCCATAGGGAATCCCGCCGTAGTAGCCGATGTGTGGTCCCCAGTAGCCCTGGTGGAAGCGGAAGATGGAGCCGACGAGGCCCCACCAGCCGGGCGTCCAGAGGGAGCCGGTATAGGGCGGCGCAACCCAGACGCCGGGCACCCAGTAGTAGCCCTGCTGGGCGTAGCCCCAGTAGCCGGGGGTCCAGAGATAGCCGGGTTGGGGGCATTCGGGCTGATCGTACTCAGGTAGCGGCGGCGGTGGCTGGGAGGCGGCGATGCCTTGTTCATAGCCCTGCTGGTAGGCCTCGTTGTAGCCGTTCTGGTCGTAGCCCTGGTTGTTGTAGGTCTGGGCAGGATATTGCTGGGCAGGATA
>CAZZUX010000164.1:0-5804 GCA_964657395.1 uncultured Ktedonobacteraceae bacterium | reverse complement strand
ATCTTCCCAGGTGTACATTTCTTTCGAAACGATGTCGGTTTCTTCGCCGACGCCGCGGGCGAAGAGCTGGGTGTCTTCAAAGATGGGCGTGCGGATTTCGCCAAAGTTGTAGCCGGCAAAGATGCGGCGAGCCGTGGCTTCGATGTGGGACCAGAGTTCGGTTTCGGGCGGCAGCAGGTCGCGGGTGCCGCGTACGGCTTTCAGGGTGCTCATGCGACTGCTGGCCGGGCGGCCTGTACATCTTTCTGAAGAAGGTTCACTTTCAAAGTGTATCGAATGCATACGGATCACGGGGAGGCAGGGGTTGCGTAGTGGATGGTGGACGATGGTTGCGGCGGCCTGGTTCTGCGCCGCATCTGCCGGTGCGGTGACGGTGCGGCTTGGTCCGGAGGATACGTCGTCGACAGTGGTGCTGCATGTGGGTGACCGGCTGCGGGTGGAGCTGCCGACGACACCAGCGAAGGGTTACCGGTGGAGAGTCAGCCAGATGGATGCGTCGCACCTGGTGCTGATGGGCAACAATGTGCGGCCGGAAAGCGGGCGGCTTGATGCTTCGGGCATCCAGCTGTTTGTGTGGCGGGCCGTGGCGGCGGGCAGCGCGGCTGTGAACATTGACTATCTGCGGCCGAATGACGAGAAGAGCGTGGCTCCGGCGAAGCAGATGAAGATCGCGGTAGAGATTGCGCGGGATCCGCTGATCGCGAATGGCGAGGAGAAAGAGAGTGATCCGCTGCAATCGTCACTCGCGCACCTGGGAATGTATACGGGCGCACTGGCCTGCGAAGGCTGCACCGGTATCGGGGTTTCGCTGACGCTGTATGCGGCGGATGCGAAGGAGCTGACGGGCACGGTGTTTACGGAAGTTAGACGGTTCCAGGGAGCACCGGGTGGGGAGAAGACAGTTGCAGGGAGTGGGCGCTGGACGGTTCTGCATGGGACGTATGCGGACCCCGCGATGACGGTGTATGTGCTGACTGCGCCGGGCGGCGGCATCGAGAACTGGAAGGTGGACGGGACGCGGCTGGTGCTGCTGGATGCGCAGATGCTTCCATTTCCTGAGGCGCAGGGTGCGAAGCAGTGGCTCGAGAAGACGGCGGATCTGGAGCAGTGACGGTGTTTGTGGAAGCGCGTTCTGGATGATAATGGTCGGGCCAAAACGAGATGACACTGACGACGATGTCCAAAGATCTGGATAGTTGCTATCAAGCTTTAGCAGAACTGGAAACTCAGCGTATCGAGACTCTCGCGGAACTCGGCGGGTGGTCTCCAAACTGCTTGAGCTTCCGTCCGGCTCCGACTGCGTGGACGGCGATCGAGGTTCTGGATCATATCGTGAGGGCAGAGACCGGGACCCTGGGCGACCTGCAGGAGGGTTTGCGGAATCCTCACCCGCTTGGCACCGAGGAAAGGCCCCGCGTAGCCGACCTTGATCGCGCACTTCGTTCCGACCGGAGCTTCCAGGTTCCGGCGGGCGCGGAAGAGATCCGTCCGGATCCGCAAACTACCTGGGCGCAGGTCACCGACGCATGGGCGTTGACACGGAAGGAGCTTGGACAGCTTGTCCAGAGCCTTGGTCCTGGCGATACCCGATGCGGACTCTTCTGTCATCCCTTCGCTGGATGGATGACGTTTGAAGAGGTTTTGCAGCATTTCTCGGCGCACCTGTGCCATCACAGGTTCCAATTGGCGCGGATCCGGGCGAGCTTCGGAGACTTGCAAACCAGGTAGAAGATCGTACGGCTGAGTCGGCACTGAGCCTCCGCACCGGATCATGCGCTATTTTGTCGCGTTTGTACTATTTCGATCTCGACTGTCACTTCTACGCTGCTGTCACGACGCCCCACCTGGAAGAGGGAACGATGGCAGATAAAATCGCAGTGCTGGGCAACGAACAGCGTATGAGCAGGATGGTGCCGGCGGATCGCAGGCGGCGGACAGATCATCGCTTTTACACGGTGATGGCGTTTGCTATCGCGGCAGGCGTGGTTGCAGGGTTTACCAGGACGTACTATGCGCGCAGCTATTTTCACAGTCCTGCGATTCCGTTCTGGGTGCACGTACACGGAGCAGTCTTTACGGGCTGGATCCTGTTCTACCTGCTGCAGAACCTGCTTGCGATGTATGGGCGTATGAAGCTGCATCGCAGTCTTGGCATTGTGGGCGGCGTACTCGCGTCCGGTGTGGTGGTGCTGGGATCTGCTGTTGCGCTTCGGCAGGCGCGCCAGGGTAGGTTTTTTCCTTTTCCGGATCGATACAGCCTGCTTGCTGTTTCGTTTGGGCAGATGGCGCTTTTCGCGGTCTTCATTTATTTCGGCTTGCGACTGCGGCGAGATGGAGAGACGCACAAGCGCCTGATCCTGATGGCGACACAACTGTTCTTCTTCCCGGCGTTCGGAAGAGCGCTGGCCGGCATCAACATGCTGACGCTGTCACTGGCGCTGTGCTTTTATCTTGCCGGACCTGTGTATGACCTTCTGAGCAGGGGATCCATTCAGAGGGCGTACCGCTGGGGTGTTCCGATGCTTATCCTGACGATGCCGCCATTTGGTGTCATGATCTCCCACATCCCGTTGTGGCATTCCATTGCGGATCGTTGGTTGTTGTGAGTGTGCGCCGGGCTAATGGCTCATAGCGAAGTGTATGAGGTGTTCCGGGGCGATCTCCTGCAACGCTGAAGTGGGAGCTTCTCCGGCAAACTCGCGGAAGTCGCGGATGAGGTGCATCTGGTCGTGGTAGTCCGCTGCATGAGCGATCTCCGTCCAGTTGAGCGCAGCCTCTGACCTGAGCTGGAGAGCCCGACTGAATCTCGCAATGCGGGTGAGCGTCTTCGGGGAGAGGCCGGCACAGGCGAGCGACTTTCGCTCCAGCTGACGAGGGCTGACACCCGTCTGGCGGGCCACATCCGCTATCCTTCCACCGGTTTCGGTGAGGCGCTGGAGAGCTTTGTACACAGGATCGGAAGATTGCGCAGCGGCCAGCCGGTGAACGCAATAAGCGTCGAGCGCCTTGGCACGCTCAGAGAATGAGGAAAGATTGCCCAGCTCCTGATGAAGACGCGATATGGCGGGGCCGAGCAGTGCATGGCCTTCGGTTCCTGCATTGGAGAGGAGCAGTGTAGGCACGGAGAAGAGAGCATGGAAGCCGCAGGGCTGAAACATAACGACGAGTGACTCGATGTGGCCGCGGATGATGAGGCGGGAGCGCCGCCAGCCCTGGGGTCCGATGACGGAGATGGCATTTGGCTCTTCGAGGGTTTCCGATCCGTAGTTGCGGACTTCATAGGATCCGGCAAATTCGAATTCGAGCATGACGCCAAGCCGCGCTACGACGGGTTCCACCAGCTGCTGGTTGCCGAGATGTGCTTCGCGCTGCACGTAGGCACGGATGAATGGCCGCAGGGCAGGCGCAGGCGAGGCGCTTTGCACCTTGAGCAACGGCGTTTCGCCAAGGTCATCAGCCATGCGCATCTGCCCTCTTGATGAGGAGCGTAGCGCAGGGTCGGAACTTTGACCAGCGGATGATAAAGGCCCGGACTTATCCCGGGTCCTTTGTGTCCAGAGTCGAGATGAAGGCGCGCAGGTCAGCGAGCATCAGGGCGGGCTGTTCCATGGCGGCGAAGTGGCCGCCTGCGGATGGCTTGCTCCAGTGGACGACGTTGTAAGTCTTCTCGACGAAGGAGCGCGGCGGCGGCAGGAAGACGGGATCGGGGAAGGCGGCGACTCCCATGGGCACCTGGACGCGCGTGCCGGCGGGAAGGCGGTCTGAACCTTCGAGACGGCGGCCGTGATAGATCCAGGTCGCCGTGACGACGGAGGAGGGTGCCAGGTAGAGCATGATGTTGGTTAGCAATTCTTCTTCCGAGAATTTGCTCCAGAGGTCGGGGCTGCCGTCAGCAAGTTTGGGCAAGTCGGCCCACATGCCGAATTTTTCAAGGATCCATGCGGCGGCGCCGACTGGACTGTCGGCCATGGCGACGCCGAGGGTTTGTGGACGGGTGCTTTGTTCGTGACTGTAGCCGGTCTCGCGATCGAGAATTTCGGCACGCCCGGAGAACCAGTCTTTCTCCTCTGCAGTGGTCGGGGAAACATCTGCGGCAGCGACGCTGACCATGTTGATGTGGAGGCCTAGCAATGCTTCGGGGTACTGGTGAGCGATCCAGATGGAGATGTGTGCGCCCCAGTCGCCGCCCTGCACGATGAAGCGGGTCGATCCGAATAGCTGGACCATCAACGTGTGCATCCGTTGAGCGATGCGACGCGGACCGAGGATGCCGGTGATCGGCTGGGAGAAGGCAAAGCCAGGAAGCGAGGGGATGATGATGTCGTGCCCGCCTGCTGAGAGCGGGTCGAGCAGCTTTTCGAATTCAAGGTAGGAGCCGGGCCAGCCGTGGAGAAGCAGGATCGGCGGCTTGGAACCATTGCCTTTTACATGGAGAAAATGCAGCTGCTGGCCATCGACGCTGGCTGTGAAATTAGGGAGCTGATTGAGACGCTGCTCGACTTTGCGCCAGTCGTACGTTTTCTGCCAGTAGGTGACGAGACGCTTGAGGTCGTTGACGCCGACGCCTGCTTTCCAGCCTCCGGCGTCGGGAAGCTGGCTCCAGTCGTACGCATCGACTTTCGCCCGGATGGTCGCGAGTCGTTCCTCGGGTATGTGGATCGTGTAGGGTGAGGGCATTGTCCTTCGTTGGATGCGCCTCATGCCGGGTGGACGCTCAGATGAGCGCGCAGTATAAAGGCGGTACGAATTGCCGTGGAGGGAGTATGCCTCGATTCACAATCGACATTGACGACCAGTTCAACGAGACGTTGAACAAGCTGGCGAATGGTGGCAGCAAGGCGGATGTGATCCGCAGGGCAGTGTCGACCTATCAGTACCTGAAGTCAGAGGTGCCGGATGCGAATGGGCCGAACCGGTTGTCGATTACGGACAGCAATGGTGTGGTGAAGAAGGACATTGTTCTGCCATGAGTACGCCGGAGCAAGGCAGGTTTTCGCCGGAGGTCATACGCATCAGTGAAGGCGCTGCGGGCGGCGTTCGCGATATTCGGCCGACCAGCTTTCTGGAGCAGTGGGGGACGTTGTTTGTTTCGTGGGGACTGGTGTGGATGCTGCTGATTGCCTCGGTACTGCTGGGCTACTACCTGCTGCATCTGCCGCAGTTCCCTTCGCTGACAACGGGTAGCGCGGCGGAGATCAAGGACAAGCTCGAGATACACAAAGAGGTGTACCAGCAGTATCGCGACTCAATCGACAACGTCTTCGATCTGCTGGTGACAAAGACAGTGCTGCCGTTGATCACGCTGCTGCTTGGGTATTTGTTTGGACGATCGCCGGGCCGGCCGTTTGTTGCATCACGGGCGGCGCTGCATTCATCTGATTGTCTATGGAATTCAGACAGCTTGGTGGTTCGGGATTGATGGTGCCGGTGCTCTGCTTCGGTACGGGAACGTTCGGCGGCAGCAACGAGTTTTTCAAGGCGTGGGGCTCGTCGGATGTGGCGGAGGCGACGCGGCTGCTGGATATCTGCCTGGAAGCAGGCGTGAACCTGTTCGATACGGCAGATGTGTATTCAGATGGCGTGTCGGAGGAGATCCTGGGGAAGGCGATCGGCAAGCGCCGCGCGGATGTGCTGATTTCGACCAAGACAACCTTCCGAACCGGCAAGGGTCCGAATGACCTGGGGTCGTCGCGCCACCACATTCTGCAGCAGGTGGAGGGCAGTCTGAAGCGGCTGGGCACGGACTATATCGACATTTACCACCTGCACGGCTACGACGCGCTGACCTCGCAGGAGGAGACGCT
>CAZZUX010000163.1:0-5816 GCA_964657395.1 uncultured Ktedonobacteraceae bacterium | reverse complement strand
TACATGGGCGACCACCAGGATCCGCGTCACGCAGGCAAACATCCAGAGTTGAAAGGCAGGATCCTCGTCCCCGACGTCCTGCTGCAACCCCACTTCGCATCGCTTGAGATGACCTTCTACGAAGGTTCCGAGTTCCCACAGGACTACAAAGGCGACATCTTTGCTGCCGAACATGGCTCCTGGAACAAGGCAAAGCGCGCGGGCTATGAACTCATCCGCGTGCCCGTCAAGAACGGGAAAGCCACGGGAGAGTACGAAGACTTCATGACCGGTTTCGTCACCGATGACGGCCAGGTCTGGGGACGCCCCGTCGGCGTGACCACCGCCAGCGATGGCTCCCTCTTTGTCACCGACGACGGCTCCGGCACCATCTGGCACATCCGCTACACCGGCAAGCCAACCACGCAGCTACCCGGCCAGTAGTCTATGCCGCATAAACGGTCGCGTTCTGAAAAGGGACGCGGCCGTCTATTTGCAACGGACATTTCCTTAGGCGGCAAGAACCCCGAACCATACAATGAACAGAGAGAGGAGAAGCGCAGATGCCCGATAACATCGTCGAAACTCTGCAGCACCTCCTCCAAGACGTCATAGCCCCCGACGTCCGCGAACTGAAAGTCCGCCTGACTTCGCTCGAGAAACAGATGGACGTCCGGTTTGAAGCAATGGAGCAGCGTTTTGTCTCGGGCGACCAGAAGATCATCGGCTTAGAGCAAAAGATGGATGTCCGCTTTGAAGCAGTGGATCGACGATTCGAAGCGCTGGAAAACAAAATGGACGTGCAGTTCCAGGCAATCATGGCCGCCATCGGCGAGTCGCGCGCCCAGTCTGAACTCACAAGCGTCCGCCTCATCGCGGCACTCAGCGAACGAGTAGCGGTCCTTGAAACCCGCATCCACTAACGCCCGGCTAAATCACCACCGGCGCATCCTTAACACCCGCCGTTCCGAATATCCGCCGATACCGCTCCACTTCCTCTGCCGGCCCCATCGCCTTGCTGTAGTTGTCTGACAGCTTCACTGCCGGCCGGCCATCTGCGCTCGTCAATTTGCACACAAGGCTGATCGGATCGAATGTCGACGAACCCTGCGGATGGCACCCGCGAAAGTCATTCGTCAACAGTGTCCCCCATCCCGCGCTGAACCGTATCCGCCTGCCCTCCATCCACTTCGCCGCATCCTCAAAGTCCTCCGCCCCGGCAAAATCATGCGGCAAAAACCCCTCACCAATCCTGCCGCCGAAGTACGCATGCAGTGCCAGGATGTCACCAACATCCAGCGCATCGGACGCAATCAGCAGCTTGTTTCGCGGGTCACGTCCCCGCTCCTCCAGCCACGCAATGTACTCTTCGCCCGCCACAAACGGATCCTTGCTGTCTGCGCGCTGACCTGTCCAATCCGCAGCCCAGTCCGGCGCGCCCTCCAGGAACTGCGTTGTCCCAAACGTATCCGGCAACAGGATCAGCAGCGACCCCGCATACGTCTGCTGCCACAACTCCAGCATTCGATACTGCGCCTGTTTCAATTCAGCATCATTGGTCGCCATTGCCGCGAGCGCCATCGGAATCTCGTGCGCATTCGTGCCGATCGCTTCCAGGTCATGCTTGTACGCGAGGAAAGTATTCGATGTCCCAGTGAAGCTCTCCCCCAGCACCGTCGCCATCGCATTCACCGCAAATTCCTGCCACAAAAAGCTGTGCCGCCGCCGCGTCCCGAAGTCCGCTACTCGCAGGCCCGGCACTCCGCGCATTTGCTCAATCTTTCCCCACAGCCGCGTCTTCGCCCGCGCATACAGAATGTCGATCTCGAACTCGCTCATCCCCTTCAAGCTGCTGCGCGTCCGCAGTTCGTTGATCGTCGACAGCGCATACAACTCCCACATCGTCGCCTCGGTCCACAACCCTGCAAACGACAACTGGTATTCCCCGTCCTGCAGCGTCAATTCATACTCGCCGAGCCGGAAATCATGCTCCAGCCAATCCAGGAACTCCGGCTGAAAAATGCCCGTACGGCCGTAGAACGTGTTGCCCGCCAGCCAGATCAACTCCGACTTATGGAACCGCAGCTTCCGCGTGTGCTCCAGGTGCTGCACCAGCAACTCTCTCGGAATCTGCCCCGCCAGGCTCACCCGCGACGTGCGATTCTGCAGTGTGAACTCCACCTGCGTGTCTGGGAAATGCTTCCAGATGAACTGCAGCATCAGCAGCTTGTAAAAATCCGTATCCAGCAGCGACCGCGTAATGGGATCCAGCTCCCAGTTGTGACTGTGCGCACGCTCAGCAAAGTTCACGATCATACGCACAGCCTACCCGAAGCTTACAATCCTCTCCCTTCAAAACTTTAGAGTGTAATTTGTCATCTCGAAGCGCAGTGGAGAGATCTCTCACTCATCCAATCCAGGAACCCGGGTGCCCCATCCTCGCGAAGCTAGGTGGATATCGCGATGCGATCGCCCTTATTTGAAAATCCACTCTAATCCCAAGTAGACGACCAACGGGAGGAAGACCAAGCCAAACACGCCGAAGGCGTCGAGAACGGTACGAAGTACCCTAGTTGAGGATGGGCAACAGACTCGAGTAGTCATCCGTCCACATCCTCAATCCCTTCCGAGTCTCTGCCGGCGTACTTCGCAGCCTCAATCCCGGCTGCGCAAAGAACCCAGCATCCCGCGTCACCAGCACCCACGTCGCACGAAACTCACCACGCGACTTGTCCTCGGCACTCAAAACGGTCCGCGCCTGCATGCCTTCGGAACGCGCCAGCAGCGCCACCTCCGGCTCGAGGTCCACATATTGATTCGACACGTGAAACGCCAGGATCCCATCTGGTGCCAGGTGCTTCACATAAAGCGCCATCGCTTCCCGCGTCAGCAGGTGCAGCGGAATCGCATCTCCCGAGAACGCATCGATCGCCAGCACATTGAACCGTTGCGGCGCCTCGGCCGCCAGCGACGCCCGCGCGTCTCCATCCGCGAAGCTGATCGCCGCCGCCGAATCCCGCAGATACGTAAACAAATGCTCAGCAACCGGCCGGACCGCTGGATTAATTTCGTAAAACCGCAGCCGGTCTTTAGCCCGCCCATAAGCCGCAATCGTCCCCACGCCCAGCCCCACCACGCCAATCCTCCGCGGCTGCCCGTCGCAACAAAAGCGCAGCGCCAGCCCAACGCCCGAGTCTTCGGCATAATAGGTCGTCGGCACCTTGCTCATAGCCGGCGAAAACATCTGCATCCCATGCCGGATCGTCCCATTCATCAGCGTTCGCTCCACGCCAATCTCCGTCACACCCGCAGCCTTCTGCTCCACCCGCAGACTCCCATAGAAGTTTCGCGATGCCAGCAGAGTATTGTGCTGAAACGCCACATGCAGCAGCACCACGAGGTACATCAACAGCCCACTCCCCACCGCCCACAACACCCGCTGCGCCCATCCGTCATACCAGGTCACCACCAGCGCCAGCAGCGCCGTAGCCAGGAACGACAACGCGAGGTCATAGTTTGAAGAGAACAGCAGCGGGCACACAATCCCGATGAAGAACGATCCCAGTGCCCCACCCGCCGCAAACATCAGGTAGAACGAAGTCGCCCCCGCCGCCCCTAGCGGACGCAGAGCATAGGCCGCTGCATGACAGAACAGGCAAGCCACAAACAACTCCGCCAGGTAAATCGGGATACTGATTTTCACCGGCAGCGACACATCCACCTTCGACAACAGGTACCCAAGACTCGCCAGCATCAACGCCAGGAACCGCGTCACCACCGGCCGCGGCAGCCAGCGCGAATACTCAAACGCGAAGATCAGCGACAACAGGTACACCGCCAGCGGCAACACCCACAGCAACGGAATCGCCGCAATATTCTCCGTCAGGTGACTCGTCACCGCGCTCAACTGCATCGACGCCACTAGCGGCAGCAACACCCAAAGCACCTTATCCAGAACTCCCGTACTCAACAACTCCGGGTGCCCCATCCTCGCGAAGCTAGGGTGGGTATCGCGAAGCGATCCGCCTTCCAACCCATCCAGAGCAGTCTCACCAGGCGACCAGCGGGAGGAGCCAACGCGCGCAAGCGATCCCGCCCGTACGGCCAGTACCGCAAACATCACGAACCCGACACCCCAGCCCGACCGCTGCCATCGCAGCGTCACATACGGCTCAATCAGCGACGGATACAAACCAAGCGCCAACAGCGAAGCCAGGTTCGACAACGCAAACAGCCGATAGGGAACCCCCTCCCCTGTCGCCCGCGCATACCACGCCTGCAGTAGCGGACTGGTCGAAGCCAGCAGCAAAAAGGGAAGCCCGATCGACCCCGTCAGCACCGCAAAGATCCGCAACACCGGCGAACCACCCACCCACCCGACACTTCCGATATGCCCCCGCGCCCATACCAGCGCGGCCACCACCCCCGCCAGCAGCAGACCCGCATGCAAACCCCGCACCCAGGGCCGATCCGCCCGCACCAGCCAGGACGCATACGCATACCCGGCCAGCAACGCTGTTTGAAAGAACACCAGGCACGTCACCCACACCGCCGCCGACCCGCCAAACACCGGCACCAGCTGCTTCGCCACCATCGGCTCCATCAGAAACAACAGGAACGACGCCAGGAACACCGCCCCACCAAACATCCACCGCATTCTCGCCACCATCATCTGCAGGCCAGAGCCATCCTCAACAGACATTATCGTCACAGCACAAAACTGACCGAAAGCATCGCCATGAGCGATGGACGCTGCCTGCGACCTCAACAACAATCCCCGCCAACCAACAGAAGGGCCATAAACCCAAAACCACGAAGTGGTCGACGCCCGTAGGGCCAGTACCTATAATCAGCGGTACGCATGAGCAAACAAGCAGAAGCCCTGGCCCTCGCCCGCGATACCCCCGCCGATTACCCATCCTCCAAAGGCAGTCTCTTCGGCGACTACTTCAAGGACACCAAGCGCTGGAACTTCCGCAAGGACGGCATCATCGACGCGCGCGGCCGCCGCTTGTTTGAGACCACTGCCATGTCCGTCGAGCACAATGCCTACCCCTTTCAGATCCCGCTCGAAAGCCGCAGCGGTCCCTGGGTCCAGGCCGACGGCCATCGCATGATGATGCTCTCGTCCTACGACTATCTCGGCCTCATCGGCGATCCCCGCGTCAACGAAGCCGCCAAGCGCGCCGTCGACCAGTACGGCACCGGCACCGGCGGCGTTCGCCTGCTCACCGGCTCGACCGACATGCACCAGAAGATGGAAGCCGATGTCGCCGCCTACAAAGGCACCCAGGCCGCCATCACCTTCACCTCCGGCTACCTCGCCAATGTCGCCGTCATTACGTCATTATTCGGCGCCGCCGACCGCGTCATCGCCGACTCGCTCTCCCATCGCAGTCTCATGGATGCCTGCCGCATGGCCGGTGTGGCTGTGCAGCGCTTTCAGCACAATGACGCCGCCTCGCTCCGCCACGAGCTCGACAACGGCCCTGCTGCCAACCGAACCCTCATCATCAGTGACGGTGTCTTTTCCATGGACGGCGACATCGCCATCCTCCCGGAAATCATCGCGCTTAAAAAGGAATATGGCGCTTACCTCTTGATGGACGAATCCCACGCCTCCGGCATGCTCGGTAAGACCGGCCGCGGCACGGACGAGCACTGGGGCGTCGACACCAACGACGTCGACATCTGGACCGGCTCGCTCGCCAAGGCCATCCCCTCAAACGGCGGCTTCGTAGCCGTCTCGCAGGAACTCGCCATTTACCTCCAGCACGCCGCCGCACCCTTCATCTTCTCCGCTGCGCTATGCCCCGCGGCAGTAGCAGCCGTCAGCG
>CAZZUX010000162.1:0-5979 GCA_964657395.1 uncultured Ktedonobacteraceae bacterium | reverse complement strand
TGCCCCCTCGTTCAATGGTAGGACAGCTGACTCTGACTCAGCATATCGGGGTTCGAATCCCTGGGGGGCAACCAGTCCGCGCCGCAGTTCACTTCAAGCTCTGCAATACCTGCTTTGCCGCCCGTTTGCCCGAACGAAGTGCGCCGTGAACCGTGCCCCAGTGTCCAGACAGGTCGGTATGTTCCCCTGCAAAGAACAGCGTGTTTTCCGCGGGCTGACTCAGAAGAGTCGACGCCTGCACACCGCCGGCGCGAACATAGCTGTAAGCGCCGAACGCCAGAGGATCATTGTTCCAGTCATGATGGTGGCTGGAATGCAGGAGCGATGTCAGCTCGGCGACTGGCAAAGCAAACAGAGTGCTTAAGCTCTTCAACGCTGCAGTGAACAAATCGGTGGGTGCGATCTGCTGGGTCCGTTTGCCACCGATCCAGCCGGTGAGAATTGGCAGGGTGGAAGGATGAGATGTCCACCAGACCCTGAAGATCTCATGGTCTGCGAACAGGAAGCTCATATCCGGCACGGATGGAGAGTCATTGGACGCCCAGAATCGTTGCTTGAAAACCATGCTGATCCTGTGCACAGGGCCCATGATCATATGTTTGATCGCGTTCAATGCGGCCGGTGGCGGCTCGATCCGGAGTGAACCCTCCTTTAAGACACCGAGTGGCACAGTTACAAGGCAGCGGGAGCCTTCAAAGGCTTGTGAAGCATTTTTGTCCGAATAGGTTGAAGCTGAGACATGTACCTTTCCCGTCGACCAGTGGAGAGACCTCACCTTGCAGTGAAGAATCAGGGTTCCTCCAGCGCTCCGGAAAGATTCCAGAAGGTACGCTGCCACCGCCGAATATCCCTGGCGTATGTGAAAGGCGCGGTCGCCATCGATAGCGTCTTCAGCATCCTGTTGTACTGCCAGGGCCTGAGAACTGATCAGGCTGGCATCGGCGGCATTGAACCCTTCCACATAATCAGTCAAGCGCTGGCAGGTCGCCGCCGGCAGCTTCTGCCTGGATAAAAACTCTTTGAAACTCACGTCTTCAGCACCCGAACGAGGCAGGTTGTCCAGCGGAGCAAAGAGTGAATCATCTTCATCCGCTGGCTCAAGCCGGATGCCGTTTGAGCGGTAGTGTCGGCCTGACAACTCGTAGATATCCAGCCCGGCTTCGGCCACGAGGTTCAGCAGATCCTCCGGCCGCCCATGAATGAATTCAGCGCCCAGTTCCACAGGCTCAGGGAAGCCTGGAACAGGCTGGCTGAAGACGCGACCACCAACCCGGTCACCCGCTTCCAGGAGCGTCACAGGCAGACCAGCTTCCGCCAATTCCCGCGCTGCCACGAGCCCGGAGATGCCTGCGCCGACAATCAGCACGGGCTGGATATCTGGCGTATGCCTGGTTTCTTTCTCGTGCACAGAAGTCGGCATTCTGGTGGGATGCACACGTCAAGATAAACTGGAATGGACAATTCGCAGCCCAATTGAGAGATGCCAAACACAGCGACGAACAGTTGATCCAGATCGTCGATGCTGCCCTCGCGGACGCGGCAGAACGCAGTGGACGGCATCTCGTGTGCCATCCAGGATGTTCCCAATGCTGTACTGGCTCATTCGCCATCAACGCACTGGATGTGCATCGGCTTCGCCAGGGCTTTATTCAATTGCAGGCCTCCGACCCTGAACGCGCACAGAGACTGAAGCAGAGGCTCACAAACGCCATACTGCAGGCTGCCGGCGATTTTCCCGGGGATGCGCGGACCGGCATGCTTGGCCAAGACCCGGAGCAGACCGCCCGATTTGCCGATTTCCTGAACGAAGAAGTTTGTCCGGTGCTCGATCCTGCAACGCAGATGTGTGACCTTTATGCGAGCAGGCCGATGACCTGCCGGGTCTTTGGTCCCCCTGTGCGCGGCGAAGTAACACCTAGAAGTACAGTTGAGGTCGCACTATCTGTGTGCGAGCTCTGCTTTGTCGACGCTACCGAGGATGAAATCGCCGCGTGTGAGATGAGCCCCGATCCCGAACAGCTTGAAGTGCAGCTGCTCAGGGACCTTGAGCAAACCGATGATCTGTTCAGCCGGGATGCGGAAACTACGGTGAGCTTTGCCTTTGCATCCTGGTGGAATCATCAGACTGCGGTTCCTGAAGGGTGATCAAGCGGGAGTCGGCTAGACCGCAACATTGCGGGTTCTACTCAGACCCTCAGGATGGAAACGAATGAGCCTTCGCGCTGAGATGGAGGAGGTTTCGGACTCTAAGTAGGCGCACGTTACTCCATTACCTACGTTCACCCTTGACCGGCGTCGGTGTTACCAAAGCGCCGTGGCAAATACGGCAGTAAGGATGTACTTTGAACACATCGCGATACAACTTTGCGGTGAAGAGTGTAAAACTTTCGCGGGAATGTAACACCAAGCGACTTAACTTTCATTTGAAACTGCCGATGTTTCATACAACTGCGGCAGAGTGAAGCAGCTATTACAAAGAATTGGGCCTTGTTTTAACTGTCTGTCAACAGAAGCAGAGCACAATCGAACGACTGTAACAATTTCGCAGTTTCTGGGAGCAGTAGAGGCGAAGTCTTGCCGGATTGATCGAGCAAGTCTGCCTGTAGTTCGAAATCGGGGCAACACCTTGCATCATTTGACACGCCGAGAGGCGTGACCCTCAATCCAATCAGCGCCTAGCGCCAATTCGGTGGAGTCTTACTCTTGCCTAGCCTTAGAGAACAAATTGATTTTAGAGAATCTGCCGCACCTGCTTCTATCCGCACGGTCCTGCGCTCAACATCGCAGGGACTGTCCGCGATCGAGGTGCGTCGCTCCGCGCCAAGCGATTCCTCCCTGGTCTCGGTATTAGGTGTGCCGATCGACAACGTCACCATGGACGACGTGATCGGCAAGATCCAGGAATGGATTGCCGAAGGTGGATTCCACCAGATTGCTACTGCGAACACCGACTTCCTTATCAACTCCATCGTCGATGATGAACTTGAAGAAGTTCTCAGCCGTTGCGACATGGTGCTGGCCGATGGCATGCCGCTGGTTTGGACCTCGGTGCTGAAAGGCAAGCGCCTCAAGGAACGGGTCACCGGTTCGGATATGGTTCCACGGCTGGCAGACCTGTCGGCGCGCTGTGGCTATCGCATATTTCTGCTCGGCTCCACCCCATCCAGCCTCGCGGGTGCAACCGCCTGGATGGAGACAAATTATCCGGGAGTCAAGGTCGTGGGCTCGCATTCTCCGGCGTTTGCTTCGCTCGATGGCATGGACCATGAAGATACGCTGCAGCGAATTGAAGCCGCGAATCCGGATATCCTCCTGGTTGCTTTTGGAAATCCAAAGCAGGAGAAATGGCTGTCCATGCATCGGGGCCGCCTGCATGTTCCTGTCTGCATCGGCGTAGGCGCCTCCTTCGACTTTCTCGCGGGTTCGGTCAAGCGCGCTCCGTCCTGGATGCAGCACACGGGTCTCGAGTGGCTGTACCGGGTAGCCCAGGAGCCGAGCCGGCTGGCGCGGCGATATCTCAAGAATGCTTTCGGGCTCGCTCTGCATCTGCCGATGGAACTG
The DNA here is from genome assembly GCA_964657395.1 of uncultured Ktedonobacteraceae bacterium. Classification (GTDB taxonomy): domain Bacteria; phylum Acidobacteriota; class Terriglobia; order Terriglobales; family Acidobacteriaceae. Next base: position 2,418 of record CAZZUX010000162.1, on the reverse strand, counting down.
GCAACGGTCGCCGCCCAGGTAAAGCAATACAGCCTGCCACAGCTGATCGTCGAAGATACCGGCGATGTCCGGGTCATGCGGGTGACTGGAAACTTTACAGGACCGTTAACCAAGCGCTTCGCACGAGAGACACAACTGGCGCTCGCCAACGGCTCAAATATTGTGCTGGACCTAAGCGGCTCTACGTATGTCGGCTCAGATGCACTGGGCTTGCTGATCAGGATTGCGGCCCGCTTCCGCTTTTGCCGACGTGAGTTGTGGCTGACTGGTCTGCGCCCGCTTGTGATTCGCGCCCTTCGGACGACCCGGTCGGGAGCAGCGATCCGCACTGCTCCGAAAGTGGCTGACGCGATTCGTAGAATCAGTACGAGTGCTGTTGTTCCCGGTGTTCTCGAGTTCAATCGCGGCTTCATGATCGCCAGTCCTGAAGCAAGAAGACTGGAAGGATTCCGCCAAAGAGGTATTGCGCGGCGCCCGCTTGTGCGGGAGTCTTGCGCAGAGCATTCGGTCCGATTAGTTGAACCGTCGGATGAACGGATCGCGATCAGTGTTACCTAGGAGCCGTATAGAACTCCCCTGTCATGATTTTTTCAGTCAATACTTTTGGAGATGAGCGCGTGCCCGTAGGTCTGCCCTGCGACATGGTAGCCGGCGCTCGTCTGGATGTGTGCCTCCATCTGCCTTTGAGCTGCCGCTACTCTTCATCTCCCAGGATCTGCGCGTCGGCGGTTGACCCTTCCCTGCAGAGCAGAGATTGCTTCGCATTTCGGCGTGTCTTTCGCTAAGGAGCCGCTCGCATGCACAAAGCATTCTGGTGCCTCTACTTAATTCTCGGGACTCTCCTGCTGGCAGGTACGCTGCCGCTCCTTCTGGAACTTCTGATTCTTACGACTGCCTCCCTTTTTCCAGGGCGGACGAAGAAGCGGCAGACTGAAGTCGCGACGGCGATTCCGGTGGCCAGGCGTCGTCTCGCCGTGATCATACCGGCACATAACGAAGAGACTTTGATTGCTCGATGCGTGAGCAGCTTATCCGCAGACCTGCCGACTGACGTGCAAGTCTTCGTAGTCGCGCATAACTGCAGCGATGCCACGGCGGAGAGAGCCGAACAGGCCGGAGCCAGGGTCCTGCTCGTGGACGATCCCTCTCAGAAGGGAAAGGCCGCTGCTCTTCGCCACGGCTTCCTGCAGGCGTTCAGACAGGGTGCTGAGGCATGTGTTGTCGTGGATGCAGATTCGGTGGTCAGTGCCGGATTTCTACCCGAGGTGCAGAGAGCCCTAAGTGAATCTGCCGGCGCGGTGCAGGCAGTGTACAAAGTGCTTCCGTCTTCGACGTCCGACAAGACCACCCTGACGGCTATCGGCTTTCAAGGATTCAACGTGGTGCGCCCTCGTGGGCGAGAGCGGCTCGGCTTGTCTGCCGGCATCTTCGGAAACGGCTTTGGATTAAGGCGTGAAGTACTGGAGCGCGTGCCGTACGATGCCGATTCGGTCGTTGAAGACCTGGAGTATCACATCCAACTGGTCACTGCGAAAGAGCGTGTGCACTTCTTAGAGGATGCGACCATTTTCGGGGAAATGCCTCAGGGCAACATCGGGAGCGGCACGCAGCGTGCAAGGTGGGAGGGTGGACGCCTTCTGATGATGAGGCGTGCGCCGTTCATGCTTCTGAAAGTGCTTGCAAGTGGACAGACCAGGCTGCTGGAGCCGCTCCTGGATGTACTGAGTCTGCCGCTGGCCACGGGAACTATCTGCTTTCTCCTGCTTCTCCCCAGTCCTCAGAAATGGATGCAGACGTACGGCATCTTCGGTCTGGCCATCGTCTGCTTTCATTTTCTGGTCGCGTTGAAAGCCGGCCCTGATTTCTGGAAGGGCATGAGAGTACTGGTGCAGGCGCCCAAGTACATCTTCTGGAAGCTTTTGCTAATGCCGAAGATATTGCTGGCCTCCCGCGTCGACGCAGTCTGGATACGAACCCACCGGGACGCGTCGGAATTAGCTAGGAGACGCTCAGCGGATGCGGTTGAATGATGAAGATACCGAGTTGGATCGTTTTAGAACCAACCTCCTGAAATCGGGCGGCTGCGGTTGGAGATCAGCTATAAGACGGAACGGTTATTTACAAAGCAGAAAGTGCAGTTTAGGAGTAAAGGTATGATCCCGAGGTTACGATGAGTTTCCAGGTTGCATTGTCAAACCACACTGGCTCCGCGAGGACAGTCCTGTTTATCGCGGCTCTTGCCTGCCTGTTGACGAGTGCTCAGGGTCAAACCACTCAAGCAAGCGTCCAGGGAACTGCTACGAACTCCGGGTCCCAGGCTTCTTCGATGCCTCTCGCAGCTCCATCCCCGACTCCAGGTAATAGTCAGGGCGAGCCATCGTCAGGCGGTCCAAATCTGCAGATGAGTCCAACTCTCCA
>CAZZUX010000161.1:0-6020 GCA_964657395.1 uncultured Ktedonobacteraceae bacterium | reverse complement strand
GCCGGCTTCAGGGCGCGCAGTCCTTCGATCGATGCATCGGAACGGACAGACTCGTCGCGATCGAGCCTGCCCGGTGCGTCACCCTTTTTCTTCGCGGGCACTTCGACGGTGAGCATCTCTTTTGCGAAGCGGCCCTGCTGCTGCGCCGCAGTCGCGCGCGCATGCGATTCGAGAGCGTAGGCATCCTGCTGTTCGCGGGTGATGCTGTGCTTCTCGGCAACTTTCTCGCCGGTGAGACCCATGTGGTAATCGTTGAAGACATCCCAGAGACCATCGTGGATCATCGAATCGACCACCTTCGCATCGCCCATGCGGAAGCCGTTGCGACCCTGCGGCAGCAGGTACGGTGCGTTGCTCATCGATTCCATGCCGCCGGCGACGACGATCTGTGCGTTGCCTGTCTGGATCGCCTGGACGGCAAGCCCGACGGCTTTTAATCCCGAGCCGCAAACCTTGTTGATGGTGAGCGCGCTGACCTCCGGCGGGAGTCCTCCATGCAGTGCCGCCTGGCGTGCGGGGTTCTGTCCGAGGCCGGCGGAGACGACGTTGCCCATGATGCATTCGTCGACGAGTTCCGGCTTGAAGCCGGCGCGGCGCACGACTTCCCGTACCACCAGCGCACCCAGCTGTGTTGCCGAGAGGCCTGCAAGCGAACCCTGAAACTTTCCGACTGGCGTCCGCACTGCTGAAACGATCACGACATCTTCCATAAAGAGTGCTCCTTACTCCGAAGAACTTTGCTGGCCCTGAACAAAACCGGGTCCCGCTTCTCTCGCTGCCGAGACAAGGGTTCCGGCCAACGTGTGAAGATAGCAGTTGCCAACCTTCCCGGCAACGTACGCGCGATGAACACGCGTGCATCACGATGGAGCAGATCATGCATGCCCAATGAACTTGATCCAGCTGAACTTGTCCATGCTGCGAGCCCGGCCGTTCGCCCGCGCCTCATCGCACCGGCATGGCACACTGCCCTGATCGTTGTTCTTGCCGCCACCACCTCGATTGCGGGCGCACGCGGTGTTCGTCACCTAGTCGGCAATGCGGGCGGCAGCATGCACGGCAGCAACCTACCCAGCTATCTTGCATCCATTGCGATGGAATGGGTGCTTGCCGCTGTTGTGTTTTGGGGACTGCGGTTGCGTCACACTTCGCTTCGCAGCGTCTATGGTCAGCCCAGCCGCTCGGCATTTGAGTGGATCAGCGATGCCGGGGCTGCTTTCGCTTTCTGGTTCATTGCGCTGATGGTGCTCTCGTCGCTGGCCTTCGCGATGAAGCCGCTGCATCTTCATCCGGAAAACATTCGGTCGACCGTATCAAAGCTTGCACCCTTCTCCCTTTCCGAAATGATTGCGTGGACTGCTCTCAGCATCAGCGCCGGCATCTGCGAAGAGTTCATTTTTCGAGGCTACCTGCAGCAGCAATTCACGCGCATGAGTCATCAACTCTGGATCGGCGTACTCGGGTCGGCATTGGTCTTTGGGTTTGCGCATGGGTATGAAGGATTGAGTGGGATGTTGCTGATCACCGCATTTGGCGCGCTCTTCAGCGTTTTTCGTTTGATGCGCGGCAATCTTCGCGCGGGCATGATGGCACATGCGTGGCATGATTTTTTCAGCGGCATGGTGCTCTCGTTTCTCGCGCATCACAAGATGCTTCCACTTGGATAACGAGGTCAGAACAACAAAGCTGCGATCTCTGCATGAGCGCCGAACACCACAAAGTGTGTAGACGCACTCCACTCACGTGAATGTTTTTCGTGAAAGATTTTGATTTTTTTCTTGACACTGATTTTGCCTACTTCTATACATTCCCTAACTACAACAAATGCGTTGTGGTGAAGGGAGAATAGCAACCATGGCAACCAAGAAGGCAGCAGCGAAAAAGCCGGCCGCGAAGAAGGCGGTCAAGAAGGCCGCTCCGAAAAAGAAGTAACTCACAACAGGCAACAGGCAACACCATCGGGGGACGCGGCAAGCGTCCCCCGAAGTGTTTGTGGCGCCAGGCGATCCTTCGAACGCGATGCTGCGAGTTCACTTCATCCGTGAAGCAATACAGTAGAAGTTATGACGAGACGTCGCTGGATCGCCGACACGTGGGACACATCCTCCGCCACAATCACTGGCAGCCAGGCTGCGCATCTCGCACGGGTGCTGCGCGCACAGACTGGCATGCAGTTCGACGTCGTCGCTGGTGCTGCTGTCTGGCGCAGCGTCATCGTCACTGTGGATGACGGGGCTGTCACCTTCCAGCTTCTTGAGCCAGTCGACGCTTCCGCTCCGCTCGACCTGACCATCGTCCTCAGCGTCTTCAAGTTCGATCGCCTTGAGTGGGCCATTGAAAAGCTCGTGGAGCTTGGCGTTCCATCGATCGAACCGGCGATCGTGCGACGAACGGAAAAACATCTGGCCCAGGCTGCCAGCCATCGCGTGGAGAGATGGAGACGGATTGCGAGCGAGGCAACGCGGCAGTCGCGCCGCTCCGCCATTCCGCAGATCGCCGACCCGCGTCCGCTCCGCGAAGTTCTTGCTGCCCACTCCGCGCCCGGTGCTCTGCGTCTGCTGCTTGCAGAAAACGAGAAGCGGCAGACTCTCCTGCGCACACTGCAATCGTCCGATGACCTGCCGGGCATCGTTCTCGCTGTCGGTCCGGAGGGCGGCTGGACGACGGAAGAAGAAACTCTGTTTCACGAACAAGGCTGGACGGCCGTCACCATGGGCCCGACCATCCTGCGCGCCGAGACGGCAGCGATTGCCGCCACGGCCATTGCCGCAGCGTGGCTGAACGGCTGATCGGCTGATCAGGAAACCAGAAAAAGAAAGCCTGCGAATCAGAGACTCGCAGGCTTAGCTTCTGCTTCACTTCATCGCTGATTTACTGGAATAGTTCCTTCATCTTGCTCAGCAACCCGCCGCGCGACGTCGGCTTGTTTTCGATCTCCAGCGTGTCGCCGAGTTGGCGGATGGCATCGCGCTGGGTCTTCGACAGCTTCTTCGGCGTCTCAACGACCACCTGGACGATCAAGTCGCCGCGTCCATGCTCGTTCAGATACGGAACGCCTTTGCTGCGCAGGCGGAACTCCTTACCGCTTTGCGTGCCTTCGGCGATCTTCATGCGTGTCTGCCCTTCGAGTGTCGGCACATCGATCTCCGCGCCGAGGGCTGCCTGCGGAAACGAGATGGGAATCACGCAATGCAGGTCGTTGCCATCGCGCTCGAAGAATTCGTGCGCCTTTACTGCCAGCACCAGGTAGAGGTCGCCATTCGGTCCATCGTAGCGGCCGCTGTCACCTTCCCCCTGGTACCGGATGCGCGTTCCATCTTCCACGCCTGCCGGGATGCTCACGCTGATCTTGTGTTCCTTTTCGACCCGGCCATCGCCTTTGCAGGTGCGGCACGGATCCGAAATGACTGAACCTGATCCGCCGCAGTTGCTGCACGTCCGTGCGATTGAGAAGAAACCCTGCTGGAAACGAACCTGCCCCTTGCCGCCGCACTGCTGACACACTGCGGGCCCTTTGTTCTGCGCACTGCCGGTGCCGTTGCAATCCGCGCAACCCTCCAGCCGGCGAATGGTCACTTCTGTTTCTTTGCCGAATACGGCTTCTTCGAATTCGATGGTCAGGTCGAAGCGGATGTCACGCCCACGCTGCGCGCGCGAAGCGCGGCGGCCGCCGCCGCTGTTCATGTTGAACATCTCGCCAAAGATATCGCCGAAGATGTCACCGATATCCACGCCGCCCGCGAACGGATTACCCGCGCCGCCGCCATTGACACCGGCATGGCCGAACTGGTCGTAAGCCGAACGCTTCTGCGGATCGGACAGCACCTGGTAGGCCTCGCTGGCTTCGCGAAACTTCGCTTCTGCTTCCGGATTGTCCGGGTTGCGATCCGGATGATATTGCATGGCCAGCTTGCGATAGGAGGTTTTCAGGTCCCCGTCGGTGCAAGTGCGGCTCACGCTCAGAATTTCGTAGTAGTCACGTTTGCTCACGTCTGCTCTTGGACTCATGATTCTTTCTGCATCGAATTATTGACGATGCGGACCAGTGCCGGCCGCAGCAGGCGCTCCTTGATGCGATAGCCCCGGCGTACTTCGTCGAACACCTGGTGATCTGGTAAATCGTTCCGTTCCACGCTCTCCAGTGCCTCGTGAAAACGCGGATCAAACTGGCTGCCCACGGTTTCCACGGCCTGCACATTCAACGACCGCAATACTTCTTCCATCTGCTTCACAATCAGCTCGACGCCGGTGCGCAGCTGCTCTGCCGTGCCATTCGACTTCAGCGCAAGGTTGAAGTTATCCAGCACCGGCAGAAACTGTTCGATGGCGCCGGCTATCGCAAAGTCGCGAAAATCGGTGCGTTCCCGCTGTTCCCGCTTGCGAGCATTGTCGAATTCCGCCTGCAGGCGAGCGATCCTGTCGGTCAACGCGTCACGCTCACCGCGTACCTTCTCCAGCTCTTCTTCCGCCGGCGTCGGGCCGGAGGGGATCACCCTGCTGGTCTCATCCAGTCCTTCGACACCGGTCGTCATCGCATCAGTAGGATCGGAAACCGGGTCAGCATTATTCTGCGACTCGATCTTCTCGTCAGTCATTCGTCCTGTAGTTGCCATAGTTCCTCAAGTCTCTTCTAAAAAGTCTGTTAAGTTCATTCATCCTGCGAAAAGGAAGACACTGCCGGCTTTGCCGTTGAAGGCCGGTCAGCCGCTCCTTTGATACCGCTGCTTCAATTCTAGTGTTCCGACTGCAGAATGCGATCCGACAACTGCGCGATATAGGAAACCGCGTTGATGGTTTCCTGATACTGGATGCGCGTATGCGCCAGCACCGCCACGGTCCCCAGGCTGTTCTCTCCCAGCCGCGCACCCGAGCCGATCAACACCAGGTTGTGCATCTCCGGCATCGTTTCCTCAAGACCCACGACGACCCGCACAGCCTGCTGCCGAGCGTCCACATAAGCAGTCAGCAACTCTACCAGTCGCTGCTTCTCTTCAAGCGCCGTCAACAGCATCCGCAGCCGTTCCCGGTCTGCCTTGCTGTCGATCAGGTTCGCGACTCCTTCCACGTAGACCGTCATCTCGCGCGAGGGGTGCCGGTCCAGCGCGCCCTGTCGGTAGAGTGACTCAATCGAGTTCATCAGCCGGTCATATTCCGATCGCTCCTGCTCGACCATGCGCGCTACTTCTTCCCGAATGCGGGGAAAATGCCAGCCGCGGTAATTCTCGTTCAGGAACCGCGCTGCTGCTTCCAGTTCATCGAAGCCAAGATCGCGCCCCATCTGCAGCACGCGATCCAGTACCGAGCCCGCCTTGGTCACGACGACTGCCAGCACGCGGCCGGGCGCCAGCCGGGTGAAGTGAATGTGCTCCAGCTGACCGGCTTCGCCGTGGATGACGGCTGCGACGCCGACCCCGCTCGACACCAGTGCCAGCACGTGGCTGGTCCGCTCCAGGAACTGCTCCCGACCAGTGACTCCGGTGAAGTAGTCGTCGATCTGCTCGCGGCGCATCGCGCTCAGGGCGCCGCTGTTCTGCGCTGTCCGGCCAGTCAATTGCTCTACGTAAAAACGGAAGGCCTGCGGGGTGGGCGTACGTCCAGCCGAGGTATGGCTCTGTTCGAGGAGGCCCGCTTCGCTGAGGGTGACCATTACGTTGCGGATGGTCGCTGCGCTCATGCCCTCGGAGTTTTCGTAGAGACGAGCTACCGCCTGCGAAGCCACGGGTTCGCCGCTCGCAATATACATATCGATGATGGCGGTGAGTACAAGCCGCTCCCGCCGCCCGATCCTGGGTTCGGACGCCATGCCGCAAGCCGCCTTGCTCTAATCGGGTAAATGCAATTGACTGAGTGACTTACCCTAAAAATGAAGAGAAATGCTTATCTAAAGTGTAAGTTTCCACGTGACGGGGTGTCAAGAAGTCCCGGGGCCCGGAGCCGGGACTGCGGCCCATAGTGAACCGAGCAAATCGGATGGGCAAATCTTTATCGGGCGGAAGCGCTCTGACCCGTATGGCCGGCGG
>CAZZUX010000160.1:0-6030 GCA_964657395.1 uncultured Ktedonobacteraceae bacterium | reverse complement strand
GGCCGGGGCGGAGGATGACGTAGAGGCCTTCCTGCTGGGCTTCCTGGATGAACTCGGTGATGTCGTTCTGACCGCTGAAGTCGAAGACGCCGGGTTGTGGTTCGGTGACGTTCCAGAAGGCATAGGTCTCGACAGTGTTGAGGCCCATGGCTTTGGCTTTGCGCAGACGGTCGCGCCAGTATTCGCGCGGGATGCGGGTGTAGTGGATGGCGCCGGAGATGATCTGGAAGGGCTTGCCATCGAGTGCGAAGTGGTCGCCGTCGGCGGTGAAGTGGTGCGGGTGCCCGTCGGGCGCGGAAGGGGGTGCCGGGACTTGTGCGTGAGCGTGACCCGATGCGCTAACAATGGCGGTCGCCGCAGCAAGGGCAAAGATGGAATGACGGAAGGACATGCAGACTCCCTGTTAGCGGCTACTGTGACTTGGCGACGGCACTGCCGTTGAAGACCTGGAATTCGCGGATGCCGGCGTCGCCTTGTGTGGAGAGGATTTTGAGGCGGACGGCGGTGGTGGTGACTGGGTCGAAGATGTCAATCTTTTTGTGACCGATGGCGTGGGCGTGGGCTACCTGTTTCCATCCGCTCGCTGTTTTGACTTCCACGGCATATTCCTGGATGTGCTGGCCGTCGTTGAGACGTTCCATGGTGAGGACGCGGTCGATCTGCTGGGGCTTCGGGAAGTTGACAGTGAGCGTGGCGTTGGCACCTGTTTCCGGGATCGGCCAGTAGGTGGAGGGGTCGTTGTCGAGCGCGTGCTCCTGCGCGATGGGTGCGGCGAGATGCGGGATGGCGAGATTGTGGCTGTAGGTGGCGCGGATGCGGTCGCCGAACTCGGAGAGTCGCTGGACGTCTGCCGCTGGAAGCTGGCCGGTGCGATCGGGGGCGAGGCCGAGCATGAGTTGTGCGCCGCGGCCGACGGTGGCGTTGTAGACGTCCATGAGTTCGTCGACGGATTTGAGCGTGCTTTCGCTGTTGGGGTGCCAGAACCACTGCTCGCGGTGGAGAGGGGTGTCGGCTTCGACGGGCCGCCAGCGGAGATAGCCGGCGCGGTCGATGGTGTTCCAGACTTCGTAGTCGACTTTGCCGCTTTCGGTGCCGACCCAGCGGAGGTCGGCGTGGTCGTAGAGGTTCACGTCGGCAAAGACCTGGGTGTTGGGCTGGTAGGTGCGGAGATGATTGACGATGGTGTCGAAGTCATAGGTGCGGCCTTCGCTGCCGGCGCCGTCGAGCCAGAATTCTTCGAGCGGGCCGTAGTGCTGCGCGAGTTCCTCGAGTTCGGAGAGATAGAAGCGGTCGTAGGCGGCGGGATCCTTGTATCGCGGATCATGGCGGTCCCAGGGTGACTCGTAGACGCCGAATTTGAGTCCCTGCTTTTTAGCAGAGGCGAAGGCCATGCCGATGAGATCGCCTTTGCCGTCCAGCCATGGACTGGACTTAACGCTGTAATCGCTTTTTGTCGTGGGCCAGAGGGCGAAACCGTCGTGATGCTTGGCCACGACAACGACATAGCGGATTCCGGCGCTTGCGGCGGCACGCATCCACTGGTCGGTGTCAACGTGCGTGGGATTGAAAACCTGCGGCGAGGCGGTGCCGTCGCCCCACTCGCGATCAAGAAAGGTGTTGGTGCCGAAGTGAATAATGGCGCCAACCTCGAGATCCTGCCATTCAAGCTGCTGGGGTGTCGGTTTTACGTCGGCAAAGTTCTGGGCTGCCAGTGAGTAGGTGCCGAAGGTGGCTATGAAGAGGGCGATGATCGGGGCGATACGGAGGCGGGGCGGCACGGTATTTCTCCTGCTGCAGGATACATCGGAGGCTGAAATGTTGCGGGCGGTGCCGGTCTTCACCGTTTGTTCCGAATAGAAGGGACGTACGACGAAAGTCATCTTCGGCTGACCTTTGTAATATCGGGTCCTGGGCGCGAACCGACTATTCTGCCGGTATGCCAGATATTCGACGCTTAGTAGAGGAAGACGAGGCAGTGCGGTTACGGCAGCGACTTTGCCTGAATACCCCGGTCTGCCTGGTCGCGCAACGACCGGACAAGCTTCTGCTTGTGGACGCCCGGTTTCGCGACATCAGTGATGACGGTGCCGCGATTTTCGCTGCTGTGGAACTGCCGATCGACAGTGAGGTCCAGGTGGAGTTTACTCCACCGATCGACCATGGGCCTTTGCGGGTTCGCGCCATTATAAGGAACAGACGCAAGTACGTGTACGGGCTTGAGTTTCTTCCACGGGACCGGAAGGAAGAAGAGACCCTACAGATGCTGAAGGCGATGCTGCTGCCGAAGGCAACCAAGGCGGCGGGCGGTGTGGACGATCGCCGATGGGTCTGACAGAGCGCTGACATCTCCAAGAAGTTTCATCGAAGTAGTGACGGTTCGAAGAAGTCGGACATGGGCACAGCGTTTTCGGCCGCACCCGGACAGGGCGTGAGGCCCATAGCGACGCACACTGTCTTGAGTACGTTCTCGCTGTGATAAGTGATGGTGGATCGATAGCCGGGTATAACCTGTGGGCCGATCACGAGAGTGGCCGTCCGCCCTCCGCAGCCGTGGACAATCGTGGAAGAGCAGCGGTCGTCCGAGTCGAGTCTGCCTTCGTCCCAGATGATGAAGAGGATGCCATCGCCACCGGTGCTAAACTCCGGCCGAGCGAGTATTGCGGGCAGGTTATTTTCCAGCCATTGATCCGCAGCCCGCAGGGAACCGTCGTGGGCATCCTCGTCGCCATCCGGAGTGATGTAGGCGTAATTGACGGTGTTGTGCCGGGCGAAGTCTTTCGCCATCTGGGTGAAGGGCACACTGTTGAGGTCCTGACCAGTGCCTGGGCAGACGTCAGTAAATCGATCGCCGGATTGTGACGTCGATAGTAGGTGTTGTCAGGACCTCCGTACAGGCCTCCGAAGCCGGGAGAAGGCAGATCCGACTGATAGGAACGCCAGGTATAACCCTGCCTCAGTAATTCACGGACGACATTGTCGTTTCGATGATTGCAGGAAGTGGTGTCATTATCCGCATCGACGGAGGCGCCGGCGACATACCACATCAAGGCAGGAAGAGAGCTGTGCTGATCCGAATAGAACTGCGTAGCTAATCCGTAATGCTTGATCAGCTGGTTGTAGTAAGGCATCTGTGCATTGCCTACCACTTCTTCATAGCTGTGATTTTCTTCCGTGATCATCCACACATGACTGGATTGTGGATCGTTCCGGATGGAAGCACAACCAGTAAAGAAAAGACAACAAATGAGACAAATGTTACAAACTACTGACATGCCAGGCCCGTTCCTCTAACAAATAATGCGCTGACAGTAGCAGTCGGAGGATGCCATGTACAGGTTGAAGTTGCCGAATAGGAGTTCGATTTCGCTTTCGGGAAAACGGATCCTGTTAGCAGGATCCGCTGAATGAGTTAATTACATTACTGAACATAGTAGGAAATGCTGGCCTGGTTCAGGATATTGTTATTACTGTCAAGGGCGAAGACTGTTACTGTGTGCGACCCGGGGGTAAGACTGTAGTACTGGTTCACATTTGATGAGGCATACCAGCCAAGCTTCGTGTTGTTATCCCACACCTGCATCTGGCTGACCGGAACAGATTCGCTGGCCTGCGCAACGAGATGCACGGGAGTATTGGAGAAGGTTTGATTTGCAGTTGGGGAGATGATCTGCACTCCATTGGAGAGCGCCTGGATGCTGTAGGTGATCGCGGACGAATGGATGATGCTGTAAGAGGAGTTGAGATCGATGACGGTGGTGGTGTGCTGACCCGGCGACAAATTATAGGTTGCGTTAATTGAACCGCCATAGACGCCCAGCTTGGAGCCATTGTCCCAGACTTGTGTCTGACTGATGGCTTGATTCTCTTTGGCTGTTGCAAGGAGATGAACAGCACCGGTGACAGTAGCGCCAGTGCCGGGAGTAGAGATCACGATGCCGTTGGCCGGATTGGAGGAAGAACTGCCGGACTTAAAGAAGTCAGTCATCGGCGCGGCATTTTGTGCGGCACCTGGACAGGTCGTCAATCCCATGGCTACGCAGACGGTTTTGAGCAGGTTTTCGGGGTGATACGTAGTAGTGGATTGATAGCCTGGAATGACCTGCGGACCGATGACGAGGTTCGCGAGGCGACCGCCGCATCCTGTTGAAACGGTGGAGGAGCAGCGATCGTCGGTAGCATTGGCTTCGTCCCAGACGATGAAGAGGATACCGTCGCCGCCGGGGCTGAACTCGGGCCGGCTGAGAATAGCGGGGACGTTGCTCTGCAGCCACTCATCTGCTTCCTGCAGGGTGCCGTTGTGAGCGTCTTCATCCGTATCCGGGGTGATGTATGCGTAATTGACGGTGTTCCCTGCGGCGAAGTCTGCTGCCATCTGGGTGTAGGGAACGCTGCTGGTGTCCTGACCAGTGCCGGGGCAGACGTCGGTGAAATCGATGAGTGGATTATGGCGTCGGTAATAGACGTTGTCCGGTCCGCCATAGAGTCCCTGGAAGCCCGGGTTGGGAAGATCGGTCTGGTAGGCTCTCCAGTTATAGCCCTGGTTCAGTAATTCACGCACGATGTTGTCGTTGCTGTGCTGACAGGAAGTGGTGTCGTTGTTAGGTTCGACGGCGGCTCCGGCAACGTACCACATGAGCGCAGGCAGCGAGCTGTGCTGATCTGAATAGAACTGGGTAGCTAATCCGTTTTGCTGGATGAGCTGGTTATAGTAAGGCATTTGTGCGTTGCCGACTATGTCCTCATAGCTGTGGTTTTCTTCGGTGATGATCCAGACATGCGAGGACTGTGGAACGCTCTGGGCTGAGGCTATGCCGGCGAGTGCCAGGCAGCAGACGAGACACAAATTCCTTACTGACATAGTGGGGGACCATCCATCCAGTGACGACTTACTTGGGTAACTGTGGTGATGGCTTCAGGTATACAGGTGGGGCTGCTAGACCATAGTTAAGTTTGCGTAAATCCACGTTCTACTTTCGAGGTATGTATTGAATGAGTACAGCTCGTATTAGTTAGGGCGAATGTTACATTTTGGTGTTTTATAACTTCGGCTTGAGTTTCCAAGCCGCGACGCCACAACGATCTGTAGGTCGGCGGAGATAGTTATGTCGTCAAGGCATCGTGTGGAGAGCTGCACGTCACGCAGTCAAACCTCGGCCGGCCGGCAATGTTACAGAATCAATAATGCAGATGGTCGTCCCGAGGACGGTATCCGGCATCTCAAGGAGAGCGCGAGGTTATGCCATGAGACCTCGGAGCTTTGCCTCGACTCACCTGGAGAAATCAATTGCAAATTTCTGAACCTGTTCGATCTGCCGCAGTCCTATGTGCAGCAGTCTTCTTCACAGTTTTTACCTTCAGTGTGGCCGGCTGCAGCAACGGGTCAGTCACCAGCACGGGTACTACACCGCCGCCCGCGGCGAGTACGCCCGATTTCACGAACACGGTGGTGATCGGAGATTCGCTTTCTGCGGGTTTCCAGAACGGTTCCCTGCTGGATACGCAGCAGCCGAATGGATGGGCTTCGCTGGTAGCCAAACAGGTGAATGCGACGTTGACGCTGCCGTTGATTGCTCCTCCGGGCGTGCCGGCGGTGACCGAGCTGGTGAGTATCGGACCGCCGCCGGTGACGAAAACAGCTTCAGGAACCAGTACGGGGCGGGATGATTCGTCTGTGCAGCCGACGGACCTCGCGGTGCCAGGGCATCACCTGCACGACCTGATCAATGCGGCTCCGACGGCGCTGCCTACGACAAGTGAAGACATCATCACGAACCTGATCCTGGGTCTGCCGGCGGGCAATACGAACACGCAGCTACAGGAAGCGATTGCGCTGAAGCCGACGACGTTGTTCGTGTGGATCGGAGCCAATGATGCGCTGGTAGCGGATGACGTTGGCAATGCCTCGACTATGACGGGCATCGCGAGCTTTACAGCAGACTTTACGCAGTTGATGTCGACACTGCACAGCAAGAGCTCGGCGCGCTTGATTGTGGCGAACCTGCCGGATGTAACGGCGATTCCCTTGTTAAC
>CAZZUX010000159.1:0-6055 GCA_964657395.1 uncultured Ktedonobacteraceae bacterium | reverse complement strand
ACCGCTGTGTCAACATCGCGCTCGTGAATGAGTTGAAGCAGCTGTGCCACCGCATGGACATCGATATCTTCGAGGTGATCGAGGCTGCGAAAACCAAGCCTTTTGGATTTCAGGCGTTCTATCCCGGGCCGGGACTGGGTGGTCACTGTATTCCGATCGATCCTTTTTACCTGTCGTGGAAGGCGAAGCAATTCGATTTCCGAACGAAGTTTATAGAACTGGCGGGCGAGGTGAATGCTGCGATGCCCGGGTACGTGATTGATCGGACCGCTGAAGCGTTGAACCGGGTCCGCAAACCGCTGAATGGTTCGAAGGTGCTGGTGCTGGGTCTGGCATATAAGAAGGATATTGACGACCTGAGAGAGTCGCCGTCGTTGACCATTATCGAGCTGCTGCAGGAGCGCGGGGCTATCGTCTCTTATAACGACCCTTACTTCGAATCGGTGGGCCGGGGACGTCATTACGACCTGCATATGAAGAACACGCCCCTGACCGATCTTGCGAGTTATGACTGCGTGATGATCGTGACCGATCATTCGGATTATGACTATGCGTGGATTGTGCGCGAGTCGGAGCTAGTGGTTGATACGCGCAATGCTACCAAGGGGATTGATTCGACGAAGATTGTTCGTTGCTGAGGATTGTTTGCGTGCGTAGACAGCGGCTTCGTTGAGGAGGCATTCGTATTCGCCCGCCATGCGGGTGATGCTGAACTGCTCGGCTCGTGCCTGACCGGCTACGCGCATTTCTGCGGCAAGCTCCGGATGGGAAAGAAGGTATTTGACCCGGCGTACGAGTGTGCCGAGATTGTTCATGGGGAAGAAGAGCTGCCTGTCTCCGAGAACTTCGCGCAGACAGACCAGGTCGCTGGCAATGACGGGTGTGCCGCATTGCATGGCTTCGACGGCTGCCAGGCAGAACGATTCATAACAGGACGGAAGCAGGAAGGCATCTGCTGCGTGGAGGATGGCATTGACCTGCGGAGTACGAAGCTCTCCCGCAAAGCGGACTCGATCAGCGACGCCGAGGATGGAGGCTTCATGGGCCAGGGTCTGCCGCAGGTCACCATCGCCGACGAGGATCAGGTATGCATCCGAGATGCGCTGCAGCATGTGCAGCAACAGGGACTGATTTTTTTGAGGGGCCATGCGGCCAACATTTACGAGCAGCTTCATTCCGGACGGAATGTTGTAGTGGCTGCGCACATCGATGGGATCGAGCACAGCGCAGGAGCCGATGGCGTTGTAGATGCGATGAAGATGGCGTTGATAGACAGGGTTATGACTGGAGAAGGACTGGGTGACGCCGCCAGAGACCGTCACCATGCTGCTGTAGCCGCCGGCGGCGAAGACGATCCGGTCGGCTATGCGCATCAAGGGCGAATAGGTATCGATGGGATTGTGGTGGACGGCTACGCGGATGGGAACGCCGGCGGCGGCAGCGACAGGAGCAGCGAAGAAGTTGGACGAGTGGGTGTGGGTGATGACCGCATCGGGCTGTGCCTGGCGCAGCTCTTTCCACAATTGTCTTCCCAGTTGAGCGAAACCAAGAGCAGCCGGCCGCTGAGGAAAGAGGACGCGCACGTGGTCTGATTCTTCGTAGGCTGGACTTTTCTTGTAGAGGAACCACAGGTGGGCGTCATGGTCGCGATCGCGCAGTGCTTCGGTGAGTAAGGATGCGACTTTTTGAGCGCCGCCTGATTCCATCTGGGTAACGATCTGGATGATTTTCATGCTGGCTGCACCTGGGGGATGAAGAGATCGCGGAGACGGCGACGCGTGGTTTGCGGAAGCAGCCACATCGCGACGAAGATGGCGTAATCGATAGGTGCGGGCGCACCGTTGCGGCGCGCTTCTTTAAGAAGGATGAGCATCGCGGCGTAGTCGCGCTCGCGGGCGGCGATGGCGCTTACCAGGACCAGAAGGAAGGACGCGTAAGCGCGCGGAGTCACGAGACGCCGCATACTAAGGATCCAGTCAAATGAACCCGACCAGAGATTCATCCGGCTCATGCTGTCTCGTTTTTCCTCGATGTACCAGATGGCAAGGACATCCCACGCGGTGACCACCTCTACTTCGGCAGATGCAGTGGCACGGAGGAGCCAGTCCCATTCCTGGTGACGACGCAGTCCTGCAGTGAAGGGAACCTTCAGGAGCAGTTCGCGCGGTGCGAGGATCATGCTCGTGGTGATGAGTCCTTCTCCCTGGGTGAAGGTGTCGCGGGCGAGGAGATATTCGCTGAGGTGCTCGCCGGAGGATCGGCGTCGCTTTGGCCAGACGAAGTCGGAGCCACCGGCGGTCCTGGCGAGTACGCGGCAGGAGACGACCGGATAGGCAGATTTGCAGCGAGCCGCCATTTTTAGTTGTGCCTGCAGCTTCTCGGGCTTCCATTCGTCATCGTCATCAAGGAAGGCAATCCAGTCACTGGTGGCTGCTTCGACGCCGGTATTGCGGGCGATGCAGGCGCCACAGGACTGGGGAAGGGTGATGATGCGCAGGCGCCTGTCCGTAATGGTGAGCAGGTAAGCATGGGTTGCTTCATCTGCACCATCGCTTACGACAAGGATCTCGCGGGGAGCCAGTGTCTGGGCGAGAACACTGTCCAGAGCGCGAGGCAGAAGATCCGCGCGGTGCCGGGTAGTGATGACGACGGAGATGCTTTTGCTGTAAGTCATGGCAGTGCCCCCGGCCTTCAGGCTTTATTAGGCAGTGGATCGTTGTGCCGTTCATGGAGGTGGCGCCGGAGAAGTTGCAACACGGTCCACGGCTCCACCAGGTATCTGCGCGAAAGCCGACGCGGCTCTGCCATCAGGCGAAAAGCCCATTCCAAACCGATGTGCCCCAGCCAGCGTGGAGGCGTAGGGATAGCGCCTGCCACATAGTCAAGGAGTGCGCCGCAACTGAGGATGGTGCATCGGGGCAGTTGTGCAAGATTGTCGGCGATCCATTCTTCCTGAACGGGCATGCCCATGCCGACCAGCAGCAGGTCGGGTGCATAGGCTGCGAGCTGCGACAGTACTTCCTGGTTGTCTGCACTGGTGGTGAGCTTATCGAAGTAGCCGTGGCGGCCTTCGATCTGCAGACCGGGCCAGGATCTGCGGAGAGTGTCGAGGCCGGTTTCAAGGACGCTGGGCCGCGAACCGAGGTAGAACACTCTCCAGTTGCGGTCGCGCGCGTGCTGCATGATCGACGGGAGCCAGTCGACGTAGCCGGTGCGATGGGAAGCGCCGAGCGGCAGGCCCAGGATGCGGGCCAGCAGGATGATGGACATGCCATCCGCGTGGATGCGGTCAGCTATCGCATAGAAGGAGCGCATGCGCTCTGAATGATGGAAGAGATAGACGCTGTGGAGATTGTGATTGCCGACTACGAAACGGGCCTTCTGGCGGATCGATTCATCCACCAGGGTATCGAGATCGGCGAGTCGTAATGCGTCGACAGCAATCCCGAGAAAGTTATACCGGGGAACCACAGGAAGAGCGGAGAGCATGGGCGTCCCTCACCTAGAAATCACAGCAGTGGTGCACGGGTCCGAGGCTGTACTGCCCGGGATCCTAAAGGAAGTTTGTATGTGTGTTGCTTATTTGTAGCGAGTCTATGACGGGGGTCGGCGTGCGGCAAGGAAAAGCGGAATAAAGGTCACTTTTACTGTGCCGTATCGGGAATGAGGTAAAAGTTCGCTGTTAACTACTTGCGCGTGAATGCTTCAAGGGCGCTGGCGGTGAGGCCCTGGCGAGTGGAGATGAAATTTTTCCAGGGGTCTGATCTGAAGCTGCCGATCCACTCGGCGAAGTCGGTGACGCGGTAGTGTGGCATGGAATCTTCTTTGAGCACGGACCAGGCGAAGGGAACAGAGACGGGTACGTTTGCGCGCCGGCGAGGAGAGAATGGGGCGACGGCGGTGGCGCCGCGTTCGTTGCGCAGGTAGTCGAGATATATCTTCCCGGTACGTGCTGCCTTGGTCATCTTGGTGAGATAGCGCTGAGGCGCGGAGGCGGCGATTTTCTCGACGAAGGCGTGGGCGAAGGTCTTGATGACGGACCAGTCGTGATCGGGTGTGGGATCCATGGGTGCAACGATGTGCAGGCCTTTGCCGCCGGTGCCTTTGAGGAATGATTTGAGGCCGAGCTTGCCGAGTCGGGTACGTACCTCTAGTGCACATTCGGCGAGAACTTCCCATGGGAGTTTTTCGTCCGGGTCGAGATCGAAAATGAGGCGGTCGGGTTGTTCGAGAGTGGCGTTGCTGGAACCCCAGGGGTGAAGCTCGAGGACGTTCATCTGTGCCATGCCGACGAGGGCTTCCCTGGTGGAGAGGGTGATGTACTCCTCGACTTTGCCGGTCTTCTTGTCGGGGACGTTGACGGAGCCGGTGCCTTTGGGGAGGCCGACTTTCACATGTTTCTGGAAGAAACAAGTACCTGTGCTGCCATCAGGACAGCGGACGATGCTGAGCGGCCGGTTGGCGATGTGGGGGAGCATTCGATCGGCGATGGCGTCGTAGTAATCGGCGAGGGTCTGCTTGGTGAGGCCGGATTCGGCGTCGATGATTTTGTCGGGATGGGTGAGGCGGATGGTGGCGTGGCGGTGGGCGGCTGGGGACTTTGTGGATTTGGTTGTGTGCGCGGGTGTCGGAGGATCGGCGTCGGCTTGCTGGTTCCAGGAGGCGGAGGGTTCGCGCTTGACTTCGCGAGCGGGCTTGTCTTCGCGGAGGCCCTGAAAGGAGGCCTGGCGGAGCATGCCGTCCGCGGTCCAGGTGCGGAACTGGACCTGGGCGACTTTTTCGGGCTTCACCCAGATGGCGTCTTTTTTCGCCAGGCCGGGAACGTGAGCGAAGGGATTTTCTTTCTGCTTGATTTTTTCGAGACTAGCGCGGATGGTGCGCTGCGATTTCTGGGTGAAGCCGGTGCCGGTGCGCCCGGCGTAATGTAATACGTCACCGTCGTAGTAGCCGACTAGGAGCGCGCCCAAGCCGTCGCTCTTATTGGAGGGAGGCGTGTAGCCGCCGATGACGAACTCCTGTTCGAGGATGCACTTGGTCTTGGTCCAGCTGCTGGTGCGGCCGCTGACGTACTTTGCGTCTTTCTTTTTGGAGATGATGCCTTCGGCTCCGAGGGCGCAGGCTTCGGAGAACATGCGGGCGCCGTCGGTCTCGAGGTGTTCGGAGTAGCGGAGGATGTCGGTCGTGCCGAGTGCTTCGGCGAAGATCGATTGCAGGATGGCTTTGCGGTCGTCGAGGCGGGCTTCGCGGAGATTATGGCCGTCGAGGTGCAGCAGGTCGAAGCAGAAGTAGGTGAGATCGCGCGGCTTCTTTTCGTCGAAGGCGGCCTGAAGTTCGGCGAAGCTGCTGAGGCCTTTTTCGTCGAGGACGACGACTTCACCATCGATGATGGCGGCTGTTATGGGTAGTTGCTGCAGCGCTTCGGCGACAGCTTTGACGCGGGCGGTCCAGTCGAGGCCGTTGCGGCTGTAGATGGTGACGCGGCCGTCGGTTATGTGGGCCTGCATGCGGTAGCCATCGAGTTTTAGTTCGTGGACCCAGGTGTCGGATGCGGGTGGCGTGGTGCTGTGGGTGGCGAGCTGCGGGGGCAGGAAGCCGGGTTTGCTTTCTTCGGGGTAGGCGGAGAGATCGCGGCTAGCGGCTACTTTTTTTTTAGGGCTGCTGGACTTTTTCGGAGAACTTTTCGCGGCGGTGTTCTTTGATGGTTCAGGGTCGGGTTTGATCGAGGCTACGGCTTTTCGTTCGTCGGCGGCGAGGCCGCTGCGGGAATCCCAGACGTGATCTTCGGCGGCGGCGATCTGGGTGAGGTCGCGGCCGGTGATGACGCTGTCGGGTTCTTCTTCGGTGATGGGGCGGGAGGTGGCGGGGCGCTCGAGTTCGTCGTGTTCCTTGATGAGGAGCCAATTCGGTTTGGATTCCTGCGCGGCTTTGCCGCCCATGCGAACGAGCGTCCACTTGCCCTGCAGTTTCTTGCCGTGAAGGATGAACTTGAGACGGCCGGTGCGGAAGCCTTCGTCGCCATCGCCGACTGGTTCCCAGGTGCCTTCGTCCCAGAGCA
>CAZZUX010000158.1:0-6109 GCA_964657395.1 uncultured Ktedonobacteraceae bacterium | reverse complement strand
CCGCCTCATCATCCCGGCAAATATCAATCATCCGGAAGTAGAGCCGATGGCTATCGGCGTTGCCAGCCGCTGCAAGATCAACGCCAACATCGGCAACTCGGCTGTCACCTCAAACATAAAGGACGAACTCGAGAAACTGCACACTGCCGTCAACTTCGGCGCCGACACCGTAATGGACCTCTCCACCGGCGGCAACATTCCCGAGATACGCGAATCCATCCTGCGCCACTCGCCCGTTCCTATCGGCACCGTGCCTCTCTATGAAGCACTGCAGCGCGTCAAGCGCGTCGAAGATCTCAACATCGATCTCTATCTCGAAGTCATCGAAGAGCAGGCCCAGCAGGGCGTTGACTACTTCACCGTCCACGCCGGCGTGCTGATCCAGTACGTGCCCATGGTCGCGAAGCGCATCACCGGTATTGTCAGCCGCGGCGGCGCCATCATGGCCCAGTGGATGACCGCCCACCACAAGCAGAACTTCCTCTACGAAAACTTCGACCGCATCACGAAGGTCATGGCCAAGTACGACGTCAGCTACTCGCTCGGCGACGGACTGCGGCCTGGCTGTGTGGCCGACGCCAGCGACGACGCACAATTTGCCGAACTGAAGACCCTCGGCGAACTCACCGCCAAGGCATGGCAGAGCGATGTGCAGGTCATGGTCGAAGGTCCCGGTCACGTGCCCCTCGACAAAATCAAGGAGCAGGTCGACAAGGAAGTCGAGTATTGCTTCGGCGCGCCCTTCTACACGCTGGGGCCGCTGGTCACCGACATTGCGCCTGGCTATGACCACATCACCAGCGCGATCGGTGCAGCCATCATCGGCTGGCACGGCGCCTCCATGCTCTGCTATGTCACGCCCAAAGAACATCTCGGTCTGCCCAACGAGAAGGACGTAAAAGACGGCATGATCGCCTATCGCATCGCCGCCCATGCTGCTGACATCGCGCGTCACCGCCCCGGAGCCCAGGACCGCGATGACGCCATCAGCTTTGCGCGCTACACCTTCGACTGGGAAAAGCAGTTCGCTTTGTCACTCGATCCGGAGACCGCCCGCTCGATGCACGACGAGACCCTTCCCGACGACTACTACAAGGAAGCAGCCTTTTGCTCCATGTGCGGACCAAAGTTCTGCTCCATGAACTGGTCTACCAAGGTCGATACCTTCAACAAGGAAGTCCATGGTCTCGAGAAGCGCGATCTCACCGAACTGGTGACCCTGCAGGCCGCCCAGCTAACTACCCGCAACTAAGCGACGCCTGGCAGAGCCTGGAACACTACCGACCAAAAAAAAAGGGCAGCCTATACTTCGGCTGCCCTGCTCGAAAACGTCAAAGTCTAAAACTTCAGGCTATCGTGCGTTCCTTCTTGGAAAGTCCGTTGGTAGCAACAAACGAGGGAACGATAATGGTTACGACAAAGGCCAAGGCAATCAAAAGGTGGATCATGGCGTCTCCGAGCATTGCGCGTTCGTCAGGAACTGTTTCTGCCTTTAAGTAGTTCGCCTACCAGGCATGTACTCATTTCCCTACGAGGATCAAAGTAACATTTACACTGTTTTGCCGAAACTGGAAAATTTGACACGAATAGACTTTGGTAATGGTGTCAAAAAGAAACACCCTAACCCTCCAAAGTCCACCTATTCCCCTGCCAGCACCTTCTCCGCACGGTGCAATGCTTCCGCAAGCAGATCCAGCTGGGCCTGGGCGCGTGTCGCATCCTTGGCCTCCACCGCTTCGCTTACCCCGGGAATCACCACCGCCGCGTAGCCGGTATACTCTCCCGGCGCATAGATGGTGTGCTTGAACCAGGCCCGGCCAGGTAGCCCTGCAGGGTTCAAAAGCGCTGTTTCCGCGGAACGCAGCCTGGCGTTCAGGGCTGGCGTGGCCTCGCCCGTCTGCTGCTGGGTCATGGTCGCCGTCGCCGCCTGCAGCAACTTGTCTGAAGCCTGCAACACTGCCCCGAAGTCCAGTGTCAGCCCGGCGTTGCTGGCCTTCCCTTGTTGAGCGCTGATGTAGGAAGCTATCGACTTGGCATAGGCAACATAGTCGTACGGCAGCACGTCTGCATCCGCCATGTGCAGAATCTCCAGGCCGAACACCCGGGCCTGTTGTTGCTCATAGACGAAGGTCGGATCGGCAAACTTGGTGAACCAGGCATAGTTGTCGAACACCGAGTGATACACCCCATACTTGCCTTGTGAGCCGATATCGGTAGATGGCACCCCGGCATGCTGCAGAAACGGAGTGTAGTCGGAACCCGATCCCAGGTCCCCAATATGAACCTGGCCAGGCTCAGCATCTACAGCCATAGTGCGGCGGCGCCCGGCCTGCTCCCGGGCTGCCGAGCTGGCCTGCTCCTTCAACCACGCATCGTAAACTGAGCCGCCTTTTGGACTAGGCACCTCTGCCGTAACTTCGCGGATGAAGCGCTTCAGAGATGGGACTGCTGAAGCCTCAAAGTCCGGACCGGCTACGCCAACATCCGTATTGAAGTACGCAACTGCCTTGTGCATCTGCCCCGCATGGTCCTCCACCCACTCGGTCGAGCCAATCAGACCTTCTTCCTCGGCATCCCAGCTGCAGACGTAAATGGTTCGCTTCGGCTTCCATCCCTGCTGCTGCAGAACTCCCAGGCCGTGCACAGCTTCCAGCATGGCTGCTGTTCCGCTGTTCGGGTCGACTGCACCGTACACCCAGGCGTCCCGGTGGTTCCCAGCCACAACCCAGTCTTCAGAGTGATCGGTCCCGGAAATTCTGCCGATCACATCCCAGATCGTCGTTTGCGTATAACTCTGCTTCACGACCATGTGAATGTTGACTGCCTTCACACCGCCGACGTGGTAATCGAACGGCAGCGCACCCTGCCAGGAGCGAGGAGCCTCGTTCCCACCGAGCTGCTCAAGAATGGGCGTCGCATCGGCATAGGAGATCGGCATCGCCGGTATGCTTGGCAGGCTGTCCACGTCGGACGGCTTCAGCCGCTTGCCGGCTGGCAGCTCCGGGGTGGAAGCAACACCCGGCGTAAGTGCATCTCCCGGATACTTGAACATGTACTGGACTGAACCGCGCTGGATGCCACTGTCAGGCCGGTAAGGGCCCTTTGGATACTTATCTCCCTGGAAGTATCCGTCGTCTGCGGGATCGGAGTAGATGATGACCCCGGCTGCCCCAAACTGCTGGGCGATATAAACCTTGACGCCCCGGAAATTCTCACCATACCGCACCAGGACGATCTTGCCGTGCAGATCGATTCCATCGTCTTTAAGCTGCTTGAAGTCTTCCGGACGCCCGTAGTTCGCATAGACAACATCCCCCGACACGTCACCGGAAGCCGAAGAACCATTGAAGGCCGGCAGAACACGGGGATCATCCTGAAACGGATCGCCGACAACGTGCTCGCGACGCGGGCCTCGCATCAGAACCTTGCCGTCAGCTGATGTCGCCACAAAGTGCACGTCTTTTGGCAGATTGAGCCAGGCCTTGTATGGCACGATGTGCGTGTCCAGGCCTGCGGCCTTGAACTTGTCAGCTACGTAAACCGCTGTAGCATAATCTTCCTTCGACCCGGCAACGTGGGGCGCCGCGGTCAAAGTCTTCAAGGCTTCTCCAGCCAGCCTGGCATCCGGCACGGCGAGAAAGGCCTGGTCCGTCTGTGCCTGCTCCTGCGCGAAATCACGGAAGCCGAAGACCTTACCGGGCATGGCCGGAGGTGTCGCGGCGTTTGCCGCCGAGGATCCGACTGGAGCCACTTGCTGAGCGTGAATGACGGTGGCAGAGAAGCAGAGTGCGGCAAGCGAAAGAAGGGAAATGGAACGATGCAAAGGAGGCAAACGGTCTACTCCGAATTGAGAGTCAAGGCACCCAGACTAAATGAGTGCCCTGATTGTCTCTCCTGAACGATGAAAGCGCGAGAGCGCAGTGCCTGTAGCAGCAACAGCGCTTAAGCAGCCACCGGTTGTGCACAGTGCGAGCAACGACGAGCGGCGAGGGGAATCTCGCTCAGACATTCTGGGCAAGTCTTGGTGGTGACTGGGGCTTCCACTGGCTTGTGGAAGCGCGCCATCAGTTTGTTGATTGGCAGCACGACGAAGAAGTAGATTGTCGCAGCAATCAGCAGGAAAGAAATAATGGCATTCAGAAAGCTGCCATAGAGGATCTTGCCTCCATTGATGTCGAGAATGAGGCCTGAAAAGTCAGGCTTCTTCACAATTGCAGCAATCAGAGGGGTGATGATGTCAGTGACCAAGGCCGTCACAATGGCACCGAAGGCGCCGCCGATAACAACGGCGACAGCAAGATCTACAACGTTGCCGCGCAAGATAAAGTCGCGGAAGCCTTTTAACATTTGCTATCTCCTGTTTACAAGACTGGGAAAAGTGGTTCGCCCGACCATACTAGCGTTGATCGAGTCGCCAATACACAACTTTTATGCGTAGGACTCAGTCTGCGGCGAACTACATAATCCAGCGGCCATATGGATAAAGAAACAGGAAGAGGATCATTGAGATCGCCATCACATCGACGTAGAGCATGATGACCACTGCTCCGTGATAAAGGCTCCAGCGCAGGCGCAGGCAACGGAACGTATCCAGAAAGCCGAGCAGGCCGATGATCAAAGGAAGGCCGAGCTTGAGGGTCGCTCGATCATCCGGGTAGCCGGCAATCGAAAATGCCATGAGAAGGCTACCCAGCACCAGAAGCGTGCCACGCACAAGTGAGTGGTGCCGTAGATCGAACACAGCAGGGATCATGATCCGTGAAGGAGGCAGGATACGTCCCGCGCTGGTAAAAGATCTGGGCATGGCTCAAGGGCATGGTAAGCGGAACAGGGGATTCGCACCTAACCGGCCCCTGCCCGGAAGCCCGGCATTGTTCGCGATGTCAATGCCGGGCTGTCGAAAATCACGGCAGATGAAGCCATCTAACCGGCTAAGCGTCAGGCCAGGACTGTAACAGCAGGTTCGAGGACACCGTCGCGCAAAGTCTCTCCGTATGGTGCGCGGATAACGCCTCGCTCCGTAATGATGGCAGTTACGTACTTCGCAGGCGTCACATCGAATGCGGGATTCCAGATACCGGCATCATCCGGGGTCAGCTGCTTGCCGGCGTGATGTGTGACTTCAACCCGGGAACGCTGTTCGATGGGGATGTCATCACCTGTCCGGGTGGCTAAATCGATGGTCGACCAGGGAGCCGCAACGTAGAACGGAATGCCATGCTCCTTGGCGAGAACGGCCACGCCGTACGTACCAATTTTGTTGGCAACATCACCATTGGCGGCGATACGGTCCGCGCCGACCACCACTGCCTGCAGCTTGCCGGCACGCATGAGGCTCGCCGCCATGTTGTCGCAGATCACCGTCGTCGGGATGTTGTCGTGCAGCAGCTCCCATGCCGTGAGGCGCGCACCCTGCAGAAAAGGACGCGTCTCATCCGCGTACACATGAATGATGTGGCCCGCTTCCACTGCAGCCCGTACGACGCCAAGAGCAGTTCCATAGCCACAGGTGGCGAGTGCTCCGGCATTGCAGTGCGTGAGGACTCCGCCGTTGCGCGGGAGCAGGTCTGCACCAAAAGCACCCAGCGCGCGACAGGCAGCTATGTCTTCGTCATACATGGCACGTGCCTCGCGGATCATCCCTGACCGAACAGTAGCCAGGTCGCCGCCTTTCGCAAGGACACCGAAGTGGCGGCGCATGCGGTCGATTGCCCAGAAGAGGTTCACGGCAGTAGGCCGGGTTGCAGCCAGTGTGCCTGTAATCACTTCCAGATCCGCAGACAGGGCAGCCATGCTGGTTGCCGGGCTGTTCTGGATGCCGAGGGCAATGCCCATCGCCGCAGAGACGCCGATAGCGGGTGCTCCCCGGACAACCATCGTGACAATAACGTCCGCCACCTGCTGGTAAGTGGTGGCAAGAACATAGGTTTCTTCTAACGGCAGGCGGGTCTGATCGAGGAAGCGGACGCCCTGGGCGGTCCATTCAAGAGTAGGAATCATGTCACTTCCTATTTTACCGGCATGCTTGCGGTTCCAGGAAAGGGGCGAAAATGGGGCTAAGAGCCGCTTCGCAGGCTCAAGAATGCATATATCTTGCAGATATATATCT
>CAZZUX010000157.1:1657-6253 GCA_964657395.1 uncultured Ktedonobacteraceae bacterium | reverse complement strand
GGGAATGCCATACCACTCCGGCGATGTAACCAGCTCCCAAGCATAGGCAATCGCATCGCGCTTGAAGTAGTCGCCAAACGAAAAGTTGCCGAGCATCTCGAAAAACGTATGATGGCGCCGCGTGAAGCCTACATTTTCAAGATCGTTATGCTTGCCCCCGGCGCGCACGCACTTCTGCGAAGTCGTCGCCCGCTTGTAGTCGCGCTGCTCCAGCCCTAGGAAAACATCCTTGAACTGGTTCATGCCGGCATTGGTAAACAGCAGCGTCGGATCGTTATGCGGGACAAGCGAAGACGAATGCACACGCCGATGTCCCTTGCTTTCGAAAAAGCGCAGAAACATCTCGCGGATCTCAGAGCCAGTACGAAATTCCATAACCCCTAGAATACGGGAGGACTGGCCGTCCAGGCGTAGGCGCCGGAAGACGCAAAGGCATGCTCCCGCTGGTTGCACTCCTCCGCACTCAACGCTGATAGCTCTGCAACAATAGAAAGATGAGCACGACCAACAAAGCATCCAGCCAGAAGGGCATCCTCGCCCTCCTCGGCCTGGCCTGCGGCGTCGGTGTCGGCAACATCTACTACAACCAGCCGCTCCTGCTGGAGATCAGTCACAGTCTGCGCATTGCCGAAAGCCGTGCCGGCCTTATCGCCGTTGCCACTCAGACCGGCTATGCGTGCGGCCTGCTTACCCTTGTTCCCCTGGGCGACGTTGTCGAGCGCCGTGCCCTCGTCCTCCGCCTTTTCGCCCTGGTTTCTTTCGCGTCCCTGCTCTGCGCTGTTGCTCCCAGGCTGTGGCTTCTGCTGATCGCTTCCGTCCTGCTCGGGCTCACCGCGTCGGTCACCCACATCGTCCTCCCCATTGCGCCGGAAATAGCCAGCGATGCACAGCGCGGCCGTGCCATTGGTATCGTCATGACCGGTCTGCTGCTCGGCGTCCTGCTGGCGCGCTCGGTTGCCGGCGGCATCGCGACCCTCTTCGGCTGGCGTGCCGTCTTCTTCTTCGCCTGCATCCTCAACGCGGCTTTCGTCCCTGTACTCTGGCGTCGTTTCCCACTCCTGCCACCATCCCACCCGCTACCCTACGGTCTGGCGCTCCGCTCCCTCTGGACGATCGTGCGTAAGGAAGCGATCATCCGCGAAACCGCACTCGAAGGTGCGCTGTTCTTCGCGTCCTTCAGCACCTTCTGGACGACGCTGGCCTTCCTGCTTGGTTCGCCTCATTATCATCTCGGACCGGGAGTCGCTGGCAGCTTCGGCATCCTGGGAGCCACCGGCGCGCTGATCGCCCCTGTCGCCGGCCGGCTGAATGACGAACGAGGCTCCCGCTACGTCATCTCGGCCGCCCTGCTTGTCATGGTCGCCAGCTTCGGAATTCTTTGGGTCGCCGGCTACCACATGATCGGCCTTATCGTCGGGGTCATCCTCTTCGACCTTGGCGCACAGGCTAACCAGATCTCCAACCAGACCCGCATCTTCGGCCACATGCCTCAGGCCCGCAGTCGCGTCAACACCATCTATATGACCAGCTACTTTCTCGGCGGTTCGATCGGCTCGGCACTCTCCACGCTGGCGTGGGAACGATGGCAATGGAGTGGGGTGTGTGCTCTGGGAATTGCGTTTCTGCTGCTGGCGGCATTACGGCACGCTACAGGCGTCAGAACGGCAGCCCCGCCGAGGATCCCGGCGGAGACGATGGTAGAAGAAGCCTGAACGGGAGGCGGTCTAGATCAAGTCAGCGCCGCGGACGCTCCATCCATGCCGTCGCCAAAGCGCCCAGCAGCACGCCGAGCGTCAACAGCATGACAAACCATGGAACAAACCCTAGTCCGAATAGCAAAGCCCGCCTCGTCCACTGGTGCTGTGAGAGGAAATAGAGCGACGCCTACACAAGTTGTTACCAGTGGAACGAGACAGACCCTCAAACGGATTTCTTATCCGTGAGCTTTCCCAAATTATTCTTGAAGACCCACCTCGAAAACACCATGTGACCGTGGTTTTCTCCGCCCTCCAGAAGAAGACTGCTTCTTAGGGGAACTCTGTTAGGCTGGAAACACGAGGTGCGTGTATGGAAAAGTCGTTCTGTGATGTCGAAATGAACCTGAGCGAAACCTTTTTTGCTGCCTGTACTGATGAAACTACCTCGGAACAGACGTCCTACAAGCAGTCCTGTGCCAAGAGCAATACCCGCAGCGATGCCCGCAAGACCCTGCTTTCCCACCGCAAGTCCTGCCCGGTCTGCAATCCCCGCGTTTCCAGCCGCTGACGCCGGCCAACTCTGCATCTGCAATAGATTTCGGCAGTTACATCCGCATCAGTCATCGTCATCCTTATGACGCGTATGCGGATGCAACACCATCTCCGGTACCGGCCGGCTTCCCATCGCATCCCGCCACAGAATCACATTCAGCTTCTTCGCGTCGGCCCGGTCCTCATGCGTAAAATCCATCCGGCTTGATTCCTTCGCTCCCGCCGCCGTTGCCTTGTTGGCCGTATAGATAAGCCTGTTATCCCGGTTGCTATAGTCCGCCGAGTACGCAGGCTGGGTCCCCGGGCCCGCGAACAAAGGCTGAATCAGGGGTGCGAACGCATCATTGTTGTTCATCGGCGGAATGCCGAGCAGGTCCTCTATCGTCCGCAACACGCTCACAGTCGTATAGAAATGATGGTCGACAACCGGGCCGTCAGCCTCCGACTGCCGCGGCGAATACTTGCTTACTACCAGGGCAATACTTCGATGAGCATCCACATGGTCCGCCCCATCCTGCGCATCGTCCTCGAGCACAAAAAATGCCGTGTCATCCCAGAACCCGCTGTGCGCTACAGCCTCCACTGCGCGCCCAACCGCCAGGTCATTGTCCGCCACCGAGGCCTTCGGGGTCGGCGAGCCTGGTGAAGTGCCAGCCGTATGGTCATTCGGCAAACGCAGCATCACAAACGCCGGCATCGTGTCTTTCCCCGACTCGCGATCCTTGACCCAGCCACGAAAGCGCCTGAGAAATGCCTCCACCCGCAGTTGATCCGGAAACTTCAGGTTAAAATCCGGGTACGTCGGATCAAAATGTCCTTCCAACTCCGGCTTGGTCGCCACATTCTTCGAGACGAGCGGGATGTTCCATGGATACGGACTCGCGCCTCCGCCATATTCGGCGGGAACCGCCTCGCCCTGCTTGATCAGCCCATGCGCGCAGAGCGCCGGCGCCGGCTCCGGCGTGCCGTTCATAGGGGTAGGCTCTTTCGGCGCCTCCCCCGAGTCATCGCAGAACTTGGTCGAAACGTACTCGCCGAAGTGATATAGCGACTTGCCATGGCGCGCCAGGTCGGTCCACAGATACCCGCTGTCCGGCTCATTGATGTCAGAAATCCCCTCAGCCAGCGGATAACCCTGCTCCACTACCCCTTCATAGTCATACGAGCGTTCGCGGCCACGGTAAGACTGCTGCCACGTCTTCTCTGTGTAGTCACTCGTGATCCCGGCTGTCGACCATACGTGCCCATCGCCCGACACCTCGCCCGAATCATAGAAGTTGTCCAGGACTCCAAACTGCCGCGCCAGCTTATGCAGGTTCGGGGTCACTGCCTCGCCATACATGGTCAGGCTGGCATCCCCATCCCCTGCACCCAGGTCGCCAAAGATCTGGTCGTAAGTTCTGTTTTCCTTAATGATGTAAATGACGTGCTTGATCGGGTTGGCCCCTGCCTGAAACTGCAGATGCTCCCGTGCTGCCGTAATCCGGTTGCTCTTCACCGCAGCAGCCGACAATTCCGGTAAGTTGCGCATCGACGCCTCCAGGTCCACCGAGGCCAGCGACCCATACAGCAGCGTCGCTATATAGGTATGCGGACGCGACGCCAGGCGTCTTGATTTCGCTTCTCCACTCTCCGGCGCATGCTGCGGCTGCTTATTCGGCCCCGTCCCTTTGCCCTTGGCCGTTGCGATATACAGCTTGCTGCCCTGGATCTCAACCGCCGTTGGAAACCACTCGGTCGGAATAAAGCCGGCCGCATGCACCGGCTTGCCTCTCAGCATCTTTCCCGCGGTCGAAAATACAGCTACTGTATCCGAACCGGAATTCGCGGCATACACATGCCTGCCATCTGCCGACACCGCAAGAGCACTCGGCATAGCGCCGAAAAAGCTCTGACCCGGAAGCCGCGTATCCAGAGTTCCGACCAGCTGCATCCTTTCGCCACTGACATGCACAACAGCTACCGCATCCCGGTTAGCGAGCGCCACGTACAGAGTCTTCTCGTCCGGGCTAAACGCCAGCGCCGTCGGATGCGAGCTCGGGCCCGTCCCCACCCTCGGCGGCATCAGGGGCATCGTCGCTGCGACCCGCTTTGTCTGCAGATCCAGTTCAGCAATCGCTGATCCATTCCAGAGCGCAACAAAGGCACGCTGTTGGTCGCGACTCACCACAATCGCGATTGGATAGGCAGACGGCACCACGGGCCCGGTCGACAGGTCAAACCGCGCCTCAGTCTTCCCGGTCTTCGCATCCATCATCAGCACGTCATCCGAGAAATTGTCCGCGACCAGCAGCTGCTCTGCCCCGTTTGCTCCCTTCACCAGCGCGATTCCAGTCGGGAGAGGATT
>CAZZUX010000157.1:0-1557 GCA_964657395.1 uncultured Ktedonobacteraceae bacterium | reverse complement strand
TACAGCGTCTGGGACGCTTGCACCGCGGTCCGGCTCTCCGGAAAATCCTTCAGCTTGCCACTTGTCGTATCTAGAATCGCAATCGACTGGTCGTAGTTCGATTCGTACGTCCCGAAACCAGCATTCACGATCGCCAGCAATCTATGATCCGGTGACCATGCCATCGCCATCGGCAGGCTGTTCAATTTCTCGGGCGCGCCTGGCAAAGGCATCATCAACTGCTTGCTGCTCGGCAGATTGATGGAAGTCTGCGCTGAAGAAGAGAGCGTCCAGAAGACGAGACCTGAAACCATTGGTACGAGTAAGGAAGACACAACAGATCGCGGCAGCCACATAGCTCCCACGTTAACAAAAGATGAATTCCTGAGTCTCCCGAAAGCGCCTTTTCACAAGCTATTCACGTTGACGCACAATGCTTTCTTTGTCTCACCACATCTTGCAAGGACTTACCAAAAATTAACGTTGCCCACCCTCCGCGTGCGTAAGGATTGCCTTCGGTCAGTGATTACAACTTCCGATCGCGGGGAGAGCGGCAGCAGGACCACCTGCCGTGCAACGCCCCGACAGGCTTTGGTCAGTACAACGCAAAAGAGGAAACGTATGAATCAGAATTGGCAAAGAAGCTGTGCCGCACTCGCACTCGCTGCGATCCTGCAGCCCGGTTTTCTCATCGCGCAGGAAGCTCAGGTTGCACTCGCAAATACCGGCAGAACATTCAGCAACAACACCGTGGAACTGGCACCGAAATCCAGCAACACCGTCGCCCGCCGTATCATTCCGCCGACCTCGGAAGCGATTCTTTCGGATGACGCAAAGCTTGACCTGCTCCGTAAGAAGGTCAAATATGTCTTCGTCCTTTTCCAGGAAAATCGTTCCTTTGACTTTTACTTCGGCACCTATCCCGGCGCCAACGGCCTCTTCTCAAAACCAGCCTCCAAAACTCCTGGCTTCGTACAGCCCATCGTCAACACGGACGGCACAGTCGGTACCATCTCGCCCTTCAAGATTCCGGCCAGCATCACAGCCACGACCGGCGTCTCTGTCCCCCTCTATCCCGCCGACACAGACTCTGTCGATCACTCCCATGCCGGCATTGACAACGACCTCGACGTAGACGCCGACAACGTTGCGCACAATGATCGTTACGCTCTAAATGCAGAAGGTCTCACGACTCTCAACGGCACCATCGTCAGCAGCACCACCAAGCTGCCTCCGGCAACCCCGCCGACCCTCGCACAGAAGCAGAAGGCCGAGCTGGTGCTCGCACACGTGGATTGCGACGCCGCCCCGGTGCTCTGGAACTACGCTGACCGCTTTACCCTGTTCGATAACTTCTTCGACACCGTCATCGGACCTTCCACGCCGAACGCGATCGCCATGATCGCCGGCCAGTCCGGTGAAACGCAGTGGGTCGAGCATCCCGAACTGGGCAGCAACATCACCCTCACCAATGCCAGCCTGCCCATCGTTTCCGATCCCCAGCCCTTCTGGGGTTCCGCGCTTGATGTCTTTACCCCGGCCGGCGAAAAGCAGCCTGTCGATAATCCCGGCGGAGAT
>CAZZUX010000156.1:0-6507 GCA_964657395.1 uncultured Ktedonobacteraceae bacterium | reverse complement strand
TGAGCACCAGAGGCAATTAATCGACGAGTTGCGTTGCGCATGCGACGCTATCGAAGGTACACTCGCCCGAGAAGACCGACGCAAAGAGGCGCATGACCACAAAATTCCCCGACACGGATAATCGCACCGGAAATATCCGCATCCTTCTTGCCGACGATCATCCCGTCGTCCGCATCGGCGTCCGCAACATGCTCAAGGCGGAAGGCAACTTCGATGTAGTCGGCGAAGCTTCCGACGGCGACGAAGCCATCACCCAGACCCTCGAACTGCTGCCCGACATCCTGCTGCTGGACCTCTACATGCCGCGCCTGCCCGGCCTTGAGGCCATGCGGGCCATCATGAGCGGCTCACCCCGCGTTAAAATCCTGCTGCTCACCTCCACCATCACCACTCAGCAGATCATCGAAGCCCTGCAGATCGGCGCCCGCGGCATCGTCCTCAAAGACGCCCTGGTCGACCATCTCACCACCGCCATTCGCTCCGTCGTCGGCGGCGATTACTGGATCGGCGGCAAACGCGTCGTCAATCTCGTCGGTGCCCTGCACGAATTGATGCAGCAGGCTGCCGTCCCCGAACGCAAGACCTACGGCCTCACCCCGCGCGAACTCGAAGTCGTCGGCTGTATCGTCGAAGGCTGCAGCAATCGGGACGTCGCCAAGCAGTTTGCCATCTCTGAAGAGACCGTCAAGCGTCACCTGTCCAACATCTTCGACAAAACCGGAGTCTCCACCCGCCTCGAGCTGGCCCTCTTTGCCATTGCCCATCAGCTCGTAGTCCCCACGCCGTAGATCATTCCACTTACTTACCTTCGCGCGGGAAAGGGGTAGCTTCGGCTACCCCTTTCCTCGTTACCCGCATCCTTCTTGCTTAGGATGAAAGAAGGATTCATAGGATCAATGCCGTCGGCATCCTCCCAGACACCTTCCGTCTCCAGCATCATCCAAAGCGCGACATGAGGAGTCAGATGATTTCGAAACGAACCCTGCCGTACCTGGTCCTTGCCTGTGCCACTTCTCTCGGCACCTCCACCTTCGCTCTCTCCGCCCAGGAAATGAATCCCACGGCCCAGCAGGAGCCGCCTCAGCCGACCCAGGAAATGCGAAACGGCGAGCCGCTCTACAGGATCACCGTCGTCGGCCGCGACATCCCGGCCATCAACTACTTCCATCGCAGCGGCTCCACCCAGATCGGCTTTGAAGGCACCAGCCTCCTCTCCCAGGGCAAAGGCTCCGCCAAAGTACAGAGCGAGCGCGGCCGCATGACCATTGACGCCAAGTTCGAAGGCCTCGTCCCTGCGAACAGCTTCGGTGCCGAATATCTGACCTACGTTCTTTGGGCGATCACACCGCAGGGCCGTCCGGTCAACCTCGGCGAAGTTCTGCCGCAGGGCAGCAAAAGCAACATCAACGTCACCACCAACCTGCAGAGTTACGGCCTCATCGTCACCGCCGAGCCATACTTTGCCGTCACTATGCCCAGCGACGTTGTCGTCCTTCAGAACTTCATTCAGAAAGACAAAACCAGCGGCATCATCGACGCTATCAACACTCACTTCCAGCTTCTTCCCCGCGGCGCCTACACGCAGGTTGCCGGCCAGAAAGCCGTGCTGAACCCCATCACTCGCAACGAAAAGTCGCCGCTTGAGCTCTACGAAGCCATGAACGCCGTCCAAATTGCTCAGGCGAACCAGGCCGAAAAGTACGCACCCGACATCTACATGCGCGCCAAGCAGGGCCTGCAGAACGCCCAGGATCTCGACTCGAAGAAGAGCAATCGCAGGCAGGAAATTACCTACGCCCGAGCCGCCGTGCAGGATGCCGAAGATGCCCGGCTCGTCTCCCTTCGCAAAATGAAGGCCGAAGAAGATGCCGCCCGCCAACAGGCCGCGAAAGACGCCGAAGACAAGGCCCGCCAGGAAGCCCAGCAATCGCAATTAGCCGCCCAGCAGGCGGCGACTGAACGTGCACAGGCAGAAGCCCAGGCTGCGGAAGCCCGTGCCAAGGCTGCCGAGGCCGAGGCCGCTCAGCTGGCCGCACAGCGCCAGGCTGCGCAGGCCGTCGACCAGACCCAGCAGATGCGCGAAAAACTCCGCGCCCAGCTCAACTCGGTTCTGCAGACCCAGGAGACCGCCCGCGGCCTCATCGTCAACATGTCCGACGTGCTCTTCGACACGGCCAAGTACACCCTCAAGCCCGACGCCAAGGAGAAACTCGCCCGCGTCTCCGGCATCCTGCTCGCTTACCCTGACCTCAAGCTGCAGGTGGAAGGCTATACCGACAACGTCGGCGGCGAAGAGTACAACATGAAGCTCTCGCAGCAGCGTGCCGACGCCGTTCGTGACTACCTCGTGACCAACGGCGTACAGGCCCCCAACGTCAGCAGCATCGGCTATGGACTCACCAAGCCAGTCGCCGACAACTCCACCGCCACCGGTCGCGCCCAGAACCGTCGCGTGCAGCTCGTCGTCTCTGGCGCCGCCATCGGCGTCCAGCAAAGCGCACCCACCGCTGACAACCAGCCAGCACCGGCAGCGCCCATGCAGGCACCCCCGCCATCCGGCACCAGCAATCCCCCACCGGATCGTCCTCAGCAGTAAGCAGTAGCATTGCCTTCGGCGACGCCTACGCGGCGAGCGGTGTTTGCCACACGGGCACATTTCAAATCAGAGGGAGGTGCTACTTCCCTCTGATTCGAAATCAACGCCATACGGCGAGTATCGCCGCCTGCGCAGGGCCCGCCGGAGGCATATGCATCTGATAGTGGAGAGGATCACCCGCGTGAAGATTGCATTTCTGGGCCTGGGACAGATGGGCAGTGGCATTGCCTTGCACCTGCAGAAGAATGGCCACCCCCTAACCGTTTGGAACCGCACCGAAGCCGCCACCAGACCCCTCGTCGAGGCCGGCGCCCAGGCTGCCACATCGCCAGCGGACGCCGTCCGCTATGCCGACCTGGTCCTCACCATGCTCACCGACGATGACGCCACCCGCTCTGTCGTCTTCGGCACTCAGGACACCCCCGGCTTTCTCGACACCATGAAGACCGGCGCTACCCACATCACGCTCAGCACCATCAGCGTCGACCTCGCCCGTCAACTCACCCCGGCTCACGAAGAAAAGAACCAGCACCACCTCGGCGCCCCGGTCTTCGGCCGTCCCAATGTCGCAGCAGATGGCAAGCTCTGGCTCGTGCTCGCCGGCGCCACCAAAACCATCGACTCAGCCCAATCCATCCTCGAAGCCTTCAGCCGCGGTATCACCGTCGTCGGCGCCGAACCATGGCAGGCCCACGCCCTCAAACTCGGCGGCAATTTCATGATCACCGCGACCATCCAGATGATGTCCGAAGCCTTCGTCTACGCCGAGGCCCAGGGCATCGCTCCCGCCGTTTTTCTCGAAGCCATCAACTCGGCGCTCTTCCAGTCGACCTTCGTTGCTAACTACGGCAATACCATTCTGAACCCGCCCGCGAAGCCGGGAGCCACAGTCAGCCTTGGCATCAAGGACACGCGCCTCTTCCGCGAAGCCGCGCAGGAAAAGCAGCTCACCCTCCCGCTCGCCGACTATCTCGCTCAATCTCTCGACCGCGCGAAAGCTGCAGGATGGCAAGATGAAGACTGGGCCGTCGGCCAGTACAAGGTCGTCCACCAACTTCTTGAAAAGTAGGAACCACTCGAAATGGCAGCAAAGTTCAGCTTGAAAGACCGCATCGTCTTCATCACCGGCGCCAGTTCCGGCATCGGCAAAGCCACCGCACACGCCTTCGCCGCAGAAGGTGCCAAGCTCCTCATCGCCGCTCGACGCGAAGATAAGCTCCGCGCAGAAGTGGACGCCCTGAAATCAGCCGGCGCCCCGGACGTCCACAGCGTCACCCTCGACGTCACGCAGCGTCCATCCGTTGAAGCTTTTCTCGCAAACCTTCCAGCGAACTGGCAGGAGATCGACGTCCTCGTCAACAATGCCGGCCTCAGCCGCGGCCTCGACAGGCTCTACGAAGGCAAACCCGACGACTGGGAGCAGATGATCGAAACGAATGTCATGGGACTTCTTTACGTCACGCGCGCCGTCGTCCCCGGTATGGTCGCCCGCAAGCGCGGTCACGTCGTCAACCTCGGATCCACAGCCGGCGAGCTCACCTATCCAGGCGGCGCCGTCTACTGCGCCAGCAAAGCCGCCGAACGCGCCATCAACGACGGTCTGCGCCAGGATGTTCTTGGAACACCGATCCGCGTCACCTCGGTCGATCCCGGAATGGTCGAAACCGACTTCAGCGAAGTCCGCTTTCACGGCGATAAAGAACGCGCTGCCAAGGTCTACCAGGGAGTTACGCCCCTCACTCCGGAAGATGTCGCCGACGCCATCGTCTGGACTGTCACTCGTCCGGCCCACGTCAACATCGCTCGCATCACGCTCACACCCGTCGATCAGGCCAACGCCTTCCTGCTCAATCGGAAGCAACCCTGATGCAGCGACGGCCAGCCTACTAACCGAGCGAAGCGATCCTGGCTTCAATATCCGTCAAAGCCGCAACCAGTGCCGAACGCCGATGCGGATTGGAGGTTCGTTCTGACAGGATTCGCTCTCGCTGCAGCTCAAGCGATTGTCTCTCACGGCTGGCAGTAGCCGAGACCCGCGCATCCTTCAGCTTCTTCTCGTCGGTCTCTTTCTGATGCTGCCCGTCCGCAATCTGATCTTCTACCGATTTACTATCGAATCCTCGCGCCATACCTCTATCGTACAGGGCACGCCCTCGTCCAGCGCATCCAATCGCCGATTTTCAGAAATGACGACCCGCCACTTTCTTCCAGCGTTTGTTCCCGATAGCATCCCATTTAGAAGTTAAGGAGCCTCATGAAAGCCTGGCGTATTCACGACTTCGGTATCGATAAACTCTCCCTCGACGAAATCCCAGTCTCCAAACCAGGTCCTGGCGAGGTCCTCGTCGCCGTTCAGGCTGTCTCCCTCAATTATCGCGACCTCTCCATCGTTCGCGGGACCTACAATCCCAAACTTCAAACGCCGCGGATTCCATGCTCGGACGGCGCCGGCGTCGTGGCTGACGTTGGCCCGAGCGTCACCTCCTTCAAGAAGGGTGATCGCGTCGCCGGCATCTTCATGCAGAACTGGCTCGACGGTGAACCCACAGCAGCCAAGCAGAAAGGGGCTCTCGGCGGCGATATCGACGGCATGCTCGCCGAATACGTTGTCCTTCCCGAAACGGGACTTGTGACCATTCCGGAACATCTGTCCATCAGCGAAGCCTCGACACTACCCTGCGCTGCTCTTACCGCCTGGAACGCCATCACCGCCGCCACCATCAAATCCGGCGACACCGTGCTCATCCAGGGAACCGGCGGCGTCTCTATCTTTGCCCTGCAGTTCGCAAAGGCCCTTGGCGCCCGCGTCCTTGGCACCTCCAGCAGCGACGACAAGCTGGATCGTGCGAGGACGCTCGGACTCGACGCCGGCACGAATTACCACGACCAACCCGCTTGGGAGAAGTGGGCCTACGAGCAGACCGAGGGGCGAGGTGTCGACCTGGTAGTTGAAGTAGGGGGTGCAGGAACCTTCGGCAAGTCCTTGCAGGCAGTCAGGATAGGCGGCACCGTTGCCCAGATCGGTGTGCTTACCGGCATCGAGCAATCCATCCAGATCACTCCGCTTCTTCACAAGCAGATCCATGTCCGAGGCATCTACGTAGGCTCACAAGCTCACTTCCTGGACATGAACCGCGCCATCGCCACCATCGGCCTCAAACCCGTCATCGACTCTGTGACGCCATTTGCAGACGCCCCTGCAGCCTTCGAAAGAATGTCCAAAGGCGCCCACTTCAGCAAACTGGTCATCCAGGTGGCGACCTCCCGGTAGCTGCCAAGGGTGGTAACCCAAAAGTGGTATCCCTGGTAACCGCCAACGGTTCATTTCCGCACATCTGATTGCGCCGATATAGCGTCTACTAAGACAGTTGCAGCAGAACGAAGCCGCAACCGACAACGGAAATTGATACAGCTCAGGCGACTTTTTCCGCTACTATGCATCTCATCTGCACACAAAGTGGTAGGCGCACGATGCAAGACCACATGGGGGTAACACCAAATGAATTTCGTTTCTGACTTGTTCACTTCTGTCTTCGGTTTCTTCTACGAGATCATCTTCGGCTGCCGCCATAGCCGGCAGACACGGCCTTTCACCATCGAGGCCGAAACTTACAAGGTGTGTCTCGATTGTGGACGCCAGATCTTCTACTCGACCGAGCGGATGACCGCCCTTAGCTCGCGCGAAGTACGCCGCATGCGCGCCGCCCAGGCCGGTACTCTCCACGTCATGCCCGCTGTCACCGGCGAGCATCGCCTGGTAGCGGTCCAGGGCGGCAAGAAAACAGCCGCCGCTTAACCTGCTTAACTTCTGTTCTGTAAAGCCCGGGACCCTCCTCCCGGGCTTTTCTCTTTCCAAGAAACCCTCCTCGGACAATCCCTGCTTCCAAACCAGACATTGGGATAGCATGAAT
>CAZZUX010000155.1:4943-6559 GCA_964657395.1 uncultured Ktedonobacteraceae bacterium | reverse complement strand
TCACCCTCCGGCAGCAGGCGCGTCACGCCTCCCTCCGTACCCGGCGCTAGTTTATTCTTCAGCCGCACATTCGCGAACGTCCCACGCACCATCACTTCGTGGTTGCCGCGCCGCGATCCATACGAATTGAAATCCCCGACCTTCACTCCATGCTCGGTCAGATATTTCCCCGCAGGCCCATTCGCCTTGATCGAACCAGCCGGCGAAATATGGTCCGTCGTCACTGAATCTCCCAGCACCGCCAGCACTCGCGCTCCATGGATATCCTCCACTGGCTTGGGCTGCTTCGGCATACCTTCAAAGTAAGGCGCCTGTCGGATGTAAGTAGAATTCGGCTCCCACTGGTACACATCACCCTTCGGGAAAATCAGGTGCTGCCAGCTTTCATCGCCGTCCGTCACCGTCGAATATTCCTTCCGGTACGCATCCGAACTAATCGCCTGCGCAATCGTATCTGCCACTTCTTTCTGCGTAGGCCAGATATCCTTCAGCATCACCGGCTGCCCATCTTTACCTGTACTGATCGGCTCCTTCTCAAAGTCGTGATCGATCCGGCCCGTCAGCGCATACGCCACCACCAGCGGTGGCGACATAAGATAATTCGCGCGCACATCCGAGTTAATGCGACCTTCGAAGTTACGATTACCACTTAATACCGAAACTGCCACCAGCCCGTGATCCTCAATTGCCTTCGAAACATCCGTCGGCAGCGGACCCGAGTTACCAATACACGTTGTGCATCCATAACCCACCACGTTGAAGCGCAGCTTATCGAGATACGGCATCAATCCGGACTTCTCGTAATAAT
Organism: uncultured Ktedonobacteraceae bacterium; assembly: GCA_964657395.1. Lineage (GTDB taxonomy): Bacteria > Acidobacteriota > Terriglobia > Terriglobales > Acidobacteriaceae. The sequence continues at coordinate 5,751 of CAZZUX010000155.1, read as the reverse complement.
CCGTCACCACTCGCGACCCCGGAGCCAGTGAAGTCTTCACCCACGGCGGCACTGTCAGACCCTTCTCGACGGCCTTCTTCGCCAGCAGACCCGCCGCCACCATCACTGAAGGATTCGAAGTATTGGTGCAGCTCGTGATCGCCGCGATCACAACCGATCCATGATCGAGATAACGATCCACTTCCACGCCAAACCGGCTGTGCACACTATCCAATGCCGGCGTCGGCATCTCGGAATGTCCTTCCAGATGCCCGTCCTTACCCGGCTCCGGCATCGCACTCGTCGATTCCACACTGCCATTCAACGATGCATGTCCACCCTCACCCTCCCATCGCTGCGCCTGCCTCTCGGGATTGCGATTCCCCGCAGGCCCCATCAGGCTCGGCAGTTGCTTCCGAAAGCTCGCCCCCGCCTCATTCAGCAGCACCCGATCCTGCGGCCTTTTCGGACCAGCCACACTCGGCTGTACTGTCGCCAGGTCCAGCGAAATCGTCTCCGTATACGTCGCATCCGGAGTACTCGCCGTGTAGAACAGCCCCTGCTCCTTGTAGTAGTCCTCCACCAGGTCGATCTGCCATCCGGGCCGCCCCGTCAACTTCAGATAACGCAGCGTTTCGGCATCCACCGGGAAAATTCCGCACGTCGCGCCATACTCAGGAGCCATATTCGCAATCGTCGCGCGATCCGCCAGCGACAACTCGCTTACACCCGCGCCGTAGAACTCCACAAACTTGCCGACCACGCCCAGCTTGCGCAGCATCTCCGTTACCGTCAGCACCAGGTCCGTCGCCGTCGCGCCTTCCTTCAA
>CAZZUX010000155.1:0-4843 GCA_964657395.1 uncultured Ktedonobacteraceae bacterium | reverse complement strand
CGCATCGCCGCCAGGTCCACAATCGCCGGCACCCCGGTAAAGTCCTGCATCAGCACGCGCGCCGGCATGAAGGCAATCTCCCGATCCGGCGTCGCCTTCGCATCCCAGTTCGCCAGGAACTCGATATCGCTCGCCGTCACACTCTTTCCGTCTTCCTGCCGCAGCAGGTTCTCGAGCAGGATCCGCAGCGCATACGGCAGCTTCGCCAGCTGCACGCCCTTACCCTCCAGCGCCTTCAGCCGATAAATCTCGTAGCTCTTCCCACCCGACTGCAACTCCGCCTTGCTGCCAAAACTGTTCATCTCAAAGCCTCTCTGCGCGTTCGCGCGCACGCTGAAATCCCGCAGCCTTCCGGCCGCTCTTACTCTGCCGCGGCTCCCGCAACCGGGTGCACACCGTCAGCAGCTTATAGGGAAAAGAAGAGGAACAGCCAGTCGCGGCCGCGATCGTGCCGTCCATGACGAAAACGTCCCAGCCGGGGCGGCTGAAGTGGGCTACGCAGTCTTGCGTCCGCCCGGAAAGTCTCTACAGGCAACAGGTTCATACGCACCTACAGTTTACCGCGCCAGCCCGTCCTCCCGGCATCACACGTCGTTCCGGCTCATCAATAGGCTTACAGATAATGATGGCCCGGGGCATGTGCGCGGCATATACTTGCGCCAACTTGGGTCCTCGTACGCTCCCAGGCCGCGGCCGGCCTGTTCCACGCAACCAGACTTCCCGCCTACCATGTCACTTCTTCGGAGGCACTATGAAGCTCGCGCCCGTCTCGATCGCAGGCTTGCTGCTTGTATCGGCGAACATCATCTATGCGCAGTCGGACACCGCTGCTGTTCAAAAGCAGGCCGCCCAGACCATCGACGCCGCCAACCAGGACAATACCCAGTCTGACGTCTCCGCAGCAGCTACGTCCGCCGCCGGTGTCCGCATCGTCCGTCTCAGCCAGGTCAAAGGCGAAGCTGAGTTGGATCGACACGTCGACAAAGGCTACGAACACGCCTTCGCCAACCTCCCCATCACCCAGGGATCCAAACTCAAAACGACCGATGGCGTCGCCGAAGTCGAGTTTGAAGACAACAGCACCCTCCGCCTCACCCCCGACACCATCGTCGAGTTCACCGAATTAGGCCGCTCTGCCACCGGCGCCACTACCACCAGCATCAACGTCACTCAGGGCACTCTCTACGCCAGCATGGCTGGCACCAAGGGTTCGGAGTTCACCGTCAACTCCACCCAGGGCAGACTGACGCTCACGCCAGGCAGCCGCATGCACTTCCATGTTGGCACTCCGCAAACCACCCTGGCAGTCCTCGATGGCACAGTTCAGGCCCAGGCCGGTTCCAGCCTGATCACCGTCCCTAGAAAGAAAACCCTTGTCTTCGATGCTTCCAGCCAGGCAGCCCCAACCCTCGTCAGCCACCTGGACAAGGATCCTTATGACGACTGGGACAAGCAGGCAGTCGACTATCACAAGCGCTACATGAACACTGCCTCCTTCGGATCGGGCTATGGCAGCGGCGCAGGGCTCTATGGCGTGAGCGACCTGAACTACTACGGCAGCTTTGCGGATATGGGTGGCACTTGCGGCTCGCTCTGGCGTCCCTATCTCGCCAGCGCCAACTGGGATCCATACTCTAACGGTGTCCTCGCCTACTATCCCAATGCTGGCTACTCATGGGTTTCGCCATACCCCTGGGGCTGGGCGCCGTACCATTCCGGAAGCTGGATGAACTGCGGCGCAGCCGGTTGGGGATGGCGTCCGGGCAACACCTTCACTGGCCTCGCTAACCTCACTGCACCATCCATCCGGAACCGCTTCGGCCGCGGAGTCCTCTCTCCCGGCAAAGGGCATGGCGGTCTTCTGGCAGTAAGCTCTACTCCCATCACCGCTTCCAAATTCTCGAACGCCAATACCTTTGTCTTCGCCAAGGATTCGGCGGGACTGGGTGTTCCACGTGAGACTTTCGGCAAGTTGGGAAAGGTCTCGTCCAGCGCCATCCAGCATGGCTCAGTCACCGCGCCGGCCTACGTAGCGCCAGTCGCGATGTCATCACGCGGTGAAAGCCACACAGTCCTGTCTGAACATGCGGGTATAGCACCCGGGCTGGCAGCAGGCCATTCTGGACCCTCCGCATCGAACGCCGGCTTTTCAGGAGGCAACATGGGCAGCCACTCTGCAGGTTCATCTGCCTCCTTGTCGTCAAGTGCCGGCATGGGTCGCAGCAGCGGCAGCGGCGGAGCCGTTTCTTCTGGAGCAGCTCACCGCTAGCAGCTACAGCAACTTAAAGCGAAAGCTCCAGGCCTCAAACCTGGGGCTTCGCTTTTTACGGACCACAATCCGAGGTGCCGGATAGTCTGCGCAGGGGCGCCTCGGGCGTACCGCGCTGTCCCAGCGACCTCCCAACTCCAAGCGCTCGCGCAGCTGGGGTGGCCATGGCAAAGCCATCCGTACTCTCACCAAATCAGAGGCACGAAAGCCCGAAACGCTAAGCCACAGCCGCCTGCCACAACAGCACGACGTTCAACACAATAATCACGCTGGCCGTCGCCCAGCCCAGCCACTTCGTCGCCGGCCCATTCACAAACTCGCCCATCAATCGCGCCCGCTGCGTCAGCAGCAACAACGGCACCAGCGCAAACGGCAGCGTAAAGCTCAACACTACCTGCGACAGGATAATAATTTTCAGCGGGTCCAGCCCCATTCCAATCACTACGATCGCCGGCACCAGGGTGATCAGTCTTCGCAGGAACACCGAAAACCGAACCTCCAGGAAGCCTTCCAGGATCATCTGCCCGGCCATCGTTCCCACCGTCGACGACGACAGCCCCGACGCCAGCAGCGCAATCGCAAACAGCCACGGAGCAGCCCTGCCCAGCAGCGGCCCCAGCGTCGCATGCGCCTGCTCAACGGAAATCCCTTCCAGCTGCTTCCCCGCGAACGCCCCCGCTGCCACAATAATCATGGCCGAGTTCACCAGCCACGCCCCGTTCATCGCCGCGCACACATCAATCAACTCCAGCTTCAACTGCCGCAGCTTCACCAGGCGCCCGGCTCCCACCGGTGCCTGTCCCAAACCAACCTTCAGCCGCGGCTGCACCAGCCCGGAATGCAGATACACCACGTGCGGCATCACCGTCGCACCCAGCATGGAGATCGCAATATACAGGCTCGACCCATTCAACATCGGCACTGCCGTGTGCACCGCAATCTGCGTCCAGTTTGGATGAACCAGGAACACCTCGATCCCGTAGCACACGCCAATAACGAGCGCGAACACCATGATCGCCGACTCCAGCTTCCGGAAGCCCAGCCGATCCAGCGCCAGTATCCCGAACACGCAAACTGCCGAAGCAATTGCCGCCAGGAGCAGCACCTCGGTCCGGCTCATCCCCGCCGCCAGCAGCCGTCCACCCAGCAGCAAATAGAACCCCAGAGCCGCACCCAGAAACTCCGCCAGGTCCGTAGCGAGAGCCGAAAGCTCCGCAGCCACCCACAGAAAGATCGTCGTCTTTCGCGAAAACTCCTGCCGGCAGCACTGCGGCAGCGAACGTCCCGTCGCAATCCCCAGCTTGGCCGACAGATACTGGATCAGGATCGCCATCAGGTTCGACCACAGCAGCACCCACAACAGTCTGTAGCCGAAACGGGTTCCCCCATCCAGGTTGGCAAAGATATTCCCTGGATCGATATACGCGATACTCGCCACAAACGCCGGGCCCATCGAGGCCCAGATGTCGCGCAGACCTATCCTGACCTGAGCACCATCAACCTCACCGCCTGCAGGTAGCAGTTCCGGGTCGTTGGCCGATATGGAGCTGGTCGCGTGCATCTCTCGGGGAAAAATTTGGGGAGCTACTTCAGTATAGGTGCATCACCGCTTTCTCCGTGCCCGCTCTGCTCTCCATCGCGTTGACAGCAGTAGGCGCATCCACAAAGTACCGTGTACCCTGACCACTGATCCCCTTCGCCGGAGCCCACGCACCACATGCCGAGCACCACCAGCATCCTTATCTTTGGCGCCGGAGGCCGCGAGCACGCCATCGCCGCCGCCCTTCGCCGCTCCCCCCGCGCCGGCGTCATCACCTGCGCCCCCGGCAACGCCGGAATCTGCGCCATCGCCAAATGCGTTCCCGTTGCCCTCGGCAATCTCGACGACCTGCTCCGCGTCGTCTCCGAAGTCCGTCCCGACCTCGTCATCATCGGACCCGAGCTGCCCCTTTCCCTCGGCCTCACCGACGAACTCATCCGTCGCAGTATCCCGGTCTTCGGACCTACCCGCCAGGCCGCTCTGCTCGAGACCAGCAAAAGCTTCTCCAAGCGCTTCATGCAGCGCCACAACATCCCGACCGCCGCCTACGCCGTCGTCACCAGCGAAGCCGAAGCCCTCGACGCCCTTGCCCATTTCAGCGCCCCGCTCGTCATCAAGGCAGACGGAATCGCCGCCGGCAAAGGCGTCATCATCTGCGAATCCATCGAAGGCGCGAAAGCCGGCATTGGCGGGCTCTTCTCCGGCACCCTGCTCGGCACCCGCGGAGAAACCTCACTCGTCATCGAAGAATTCCTTCAAGGCGACGAAATCTCCTTCCTCGTCCTCACCGACGGCAGGCACGTCGCCCCACTCGTTCCCGCGCAGGACCACAAGCGCATCGGCGAGGGCGACACCGGCCCCAACACCGGGGGCATGGGCGTCTACTCCACTGACACGATGCTCAGCCCGGAAATGCGACAGTGGGTCCTCGACCACATCATCCAGCCCACCCTTGACGGCATGGCAGCCGAAGGCGCGCCCTTCGTCGGCGTCCTCTACTGCGGCCTCATGATGACCGCCCGCGGCCCCATGGT
>CAZZUX010000154.1:0-6591 GCA_964657395.1 uncultured Ktedonobacteraceae bacterium | reverse complement strand
GAAGCATTGCGCAATTACCAGCAGTCCCAGGTCATCAAGCAGCAGATCGGCGACAAGCGCGGCGCTGCCGCCAGCCTTGAAGAAATCGCCAACATACAGGACAGCACCGGCCATCCCGACGCTGCTCTCGCCTCCTACAAGGAAGCACTGGCCACCCGCCGCGAAATCGGTGACCAGGCCGGTATCGCCAATTCCCTCATCGATACCGGCTCCTTCTATCACGACCATGGCAAAGCCGACGACGCTCTCAAGTACTTCACCGACGCTCTGCAGATCGCCCGCGAGTTAGGCGACGAATCCAGGCAGGCCCTTTGCCTCAGCAACATCGGCAGCATCCGTCTCGACAAAGGCGAATACCAGGAAGCACTCACATATCTTGAACAGGGCTACCAGCTGCGTCAGAAGCTCAACGTCCCGCAGGACCTCGCGCAGTCCCTGCACAACCTCGCCGAAGCGCACACCAAGCTCGGCCAGTATGACGAAGCGCTCGCCCTCTCCGTCAAAGCCATCGACGTCAATCGCAGCATGAACGATCAGCGCGGCGTTGCCCTCGAGTCCGCCAGCATGGCTCGCCTCTTCGCCCAGCAGGGCCGCTTCGACGCCGCCCTCAGCTCCATGCAGGATGCCCTGAAATACTTCCAGCAGAGCAAGGAGATGACCACCTTCACCGCGGACATCTTCGGCGGCTGGGGGCACCTGCTCTCCCAGGTCGGTCGCGGCGACGAAGGCAAGCCCTTCCTCGACAACGCCCTCAACATCGCCCACCAGGTCAAGGACGATGCCGCCGCCGCCCGCGTCATGAATTGGATCGGCGACTCCTTCTACTACAAGGGCGACTACTTCGTCGCCCGCCAGCAATATGACAAGGCACTCGCCGTCGCCCTCAAAACCACCGATCGCGAAACTATCCTCTCGACCAAGATCAACAAGGCCAAGGTCGACATGGTCCTCGCTCACTCCAGCCCGGTCTTCAAAAAACTGGGCGAAGATGCCGACACCCTTGGCCTCAAGCCACTCTCCGTAGCCTGCTCCTTCTACCTCGGCGAAATGCTCACCGCGAACAAGGATTACTCCGGAGCCCGCCAGGCCTTCGATCTCGCCCTGTCCCGTTCCGAAAAGCTCGGCCTCCGCATCCTCGAAGCCCGCGCCCAGTACGGTATCGCCGCCCTGCTCGTCCAAAGCGGCAAAGCCAACGACGCCACTCCCCACTACCGCGAAGTCGTGCGCATCCTCGAAAGCATCAGCCGCGAAGACAACACTGCCCGCATCCTCGAACGCGCAGACCTGCAATCCATCTATCGCGAATCCACCAAAGGCTTCCAGGGCAACCACTAAGTACCTGCATCCCGCAGGAACGATCCGAGACACGTGCAGGGAACGGATTACTATTTCAACCCGTACCGTGTCGCGGGCTTGCCACTCTCGAACACAGCTTGCAGCAGAGCACCGGCAGCAGCCTCGAAATTGCGTAACAATGCCTCGTCTTGGAGCGAGGGAACCGTGATCACTTCACCGCGATCAAGGCCGGAGAGAGCCGCATCCACGCAATCCTCAGTGGTCATGACAGTAGCCGGGTCGATCGTATCGAGGGAGACGCCAGCGACATCCCACCCTTCGGACACTACGGCCCCCGGCAGAACCAGTTGAACCCGGACGTTAGTGCCAGACAGTCGGCATACACCTTCCCGATCCCCGAGCCGCGGAGCGATGTTCATCACTCCGCGCAGCACCTCCATGGGCCGGTCCTCATAAACCGATACCTATTTGCCAGTGCCGGTCAGTCTTACCTGCTGCGTCGAGTTCGCAGCATTGTCTGACACCGTCAGCTGCGCTGACCGAGTACCCGTAGTCGTCGGTTTGAAGGTCAGCGGAATCGTGCAGCTTGCCCCACTGTTCAGAGTCGCCGCACAGGGATTCGTAAAGGAGAAGTCCCCAACATCAGCACCCGTGAGCCTCATTCCCGCGATAGACAACGGCGTCGCGCCGGTATTCTTCAGCACTACCGACGCAGTCAGCGGAGCCGCTCCCACCTTATCGTTGCCAAAGGCTATGGAAGACGGCGTGAACGTCGCTTGCGGATTGATCACCGTCGCCGTCAGCGGCACTAACTGCGGACTACCCGCGGCACTATCCACCACCTTCAGCACCGCCGTCTGCGGCGCATACGCGGGACCCGCCAGGAATGTCACATACACCTTGCACGAAGCCCCCACCGCCAGCGTCTTCGGACATAGGCTCAACGCGATAAACTCCTTCGAATCGCCATTGCCCACATCCTGGATGAACGGCGTTGAGATCGTCAGCGGCGCCGTTCCGGTGTTCGTCAGCGTCACTGTCTTGATCTTCACTTCGCCCAGGTACAAGGTCCCGAAATCCAGGCTTGACGGTGACACCGTAGCCACCGCTGCCGGCGGCAGTACCGTCACACTCCCCGTCGACGTCCCCGACTGGAACGTCCCCGTCTGCCCATACGTAACCGTCAAGGTATGCGTACCCGCACTCAGCCCGGTCAGCGTAAACACCGTTGTTCCGCCAACCAGTGGCTGCGTAATCGGCGTCCCTCCATCCACCGCCAGTGCCACGTTCCCTGTGGGCGTGCCATTCGCGGACGTCGCTGTCACCGTCACCAGTGTTGGCTGGCCAAATGGCGATGCCGGAGCCGAAATCGTCAACTTCGTCGGCGCCGTTGTCACACCCGTCACCACAAAGTCAGAGAAGTTCTGCGTCTTGCCCGTCGTCGTCGCATCCAGCCGATAGGGCAGCTGCTGGTAGAAAATGTTCTGCACATTCGTCGACGTCAGATACCCGCCCGTCGCACTCCCGCTCACCGTACTCGCAAACGTGAAGACACTCGGCGAAGGCGTGGCCACCACCGTCACCGTTCCGTTGAACGCACTCGTACTGCCGCCGCTCTGCGAACCCGCGACCGTCACCGTTTGCCCCGCCGTCACCGCGCACTCACCCACGCAATCCACCGTCGCGGTCGTTCCGTTTCCGTTGATCGACGTCACCTGCGAATAGAAAGGATCACCCTGGATGAACCCCGGCGTTACCGCCACAATCGAATCGTTATATGCCGACTTGATCGTGATCGGATCCGACGCCGTTCCCGCCGGGCACATCATCGGTGTATTCGTTGCCGTCTCTACGCAGGACACCGAGTACACAATGCAGTTGCCGCCCGTCTCGTCGTAAATCTGGCACTGCGATCCCGCAAACGGACCCGCATTGATCAGCTGCGTAAACAGCGTCTGCGAGATCGGATACGCCGTCACTGTCATACTGATGCCCGAGGTATTCACACTTGCCGGATACGTCACCCCATACGTATGCGCACCAAACGGAAACACCGTCGTCGTGCCATTCGTCTGCAGCGGCTCCGTCAGGGTCACCGGCGTATGCGGCGTAAATGTCCAGTTCAGCAGCGTATGCTGCTCAAAGCTCGCGCCCGTCGACGAAGTAAACCCGACATACGCACTATCCAGCGAAGGCGCACTGTTCCCGCCCGCACTGTTGATCAGGTTCAGATTGCCCGTCAGGTTATATACACCCGACAGCGCCGGAACCGAACCCGCCACCGGCGTATGTGTCCCCGCCACAAACACAGGATCGATAAACACCTGCACCAGGTTCGGATTCGCTTCATTCGGGCCGTTATACGTAATTACCACCTGGTGAATATTCCCATCCGCCAGAGTCACGCCGCTTGGATTGTTGACCAGCGCCTCCTGCGGCGCATTGGTATTCGCGTTCAGATACACCTGGCACGGACCGCTGTGCACAGGAGAGTTCGCCCCCGCCCCGCAGCTCATGATCGCAATATGGTTGTCGTTATAACTGCCCGCGCCCAGCGCAAACGGATCCCAGCCATTCGCGAAAGTGTCGAATTCGAAAGCGACACTGTTATCAATACCGCCGTACCCGATACAACCGCCGTTGTTGCCCGTCACCGTGGGTCCCGCGTTGTTTTCCGTGCAGTAGTTCTCGCTACCCGGCGTGCCGGATACGCCATGGCCCAGCGCATTCTGAATCACAAATGCAAGGCCGTCCGCCGTATTGGTGCTGTACGAACTCGGCGTAATTTGAAACGTAAAGTAGGCCGTAAACCCGTTCGCCACCTTCTGCGGCGCCCTGAACCACAAACTCCCGCCCTGGCTGCCAATCGGCTGCGTCAACTGAACCGCCTGGTTCGACGACGGCACCGGCGGCACATCCTGCTGGTTCGGATCGATCGCCGCTGGATACAGCGTCGTCGCATACAACGGACCCACTGAATTGCCCAGCGAAGGATTGTTATTCAGGCACACCAGCGGCGTCGCCGATGACGGCGTACACGACGCATACGGCGCCTGCGCACTCGCCGGAACATTAAAGTCGTAGTACGTAATCTGTTGCGCCAATGCCGTCGGCAGCAGAGTAAAGGCGCTGAAAAGCGCAACAGAGGCAAGGCGCAGAACAGGGCGCAAACAGCAGCGAAGATTCATGGCAGTTCCTTCTTCGGTCCCGGCACCCGGGTCCAATCGATGTATAGGCCTGGAGCTGCGCAAACGCACTCGCAGCAGGTCGCTGTCCAGGGGAGTCCGGCCCACAAGACCGGCACAGGGAAGGGAAATATTTCAGAGGCTGCAGCGCATGCGTACCGGCTGCATAGTACACGTCAACGGCAGGAGTTTAGGGCCCCCCGCCTGCAGAGTCAAGCAAATATCCGCTCAATCACTTTCCGGCGCTCGCACCTTGGGACAGGCCCAAACCACCTGCCTACTCCCGCACCACCGCCTTCACCAGGTTCCGCGGATGGTCCACATCGATCCCACGCAGAATCGCGCTCCAGTACGCCAGCAACTGTAGAGGGATCACCTCCAGCACCGGCAGCAGGTACTCGCTCACTCTCGGTACCCGCATCACCTCGGACGCCAGCCCATCCACCGCCAAATCCCCATCCGAAGCCAGCAGGAACATCTGCGCTCCCTGCTCCTTCAGGTCCCTCACCAGCTGCAGCGACTTCTCATACCGCAGCACCGAATCTGGATCACCCTCATCCTTCGTCGCCAGCACCACCAGCGCCGCCCCGCTGTTCACCAGCGCATTCGGCCCATGCTTCAACTCGCCCGTCGGATAGCCCTCCGCCTGCACATACGCCGACTCCTTCAGCTTCAGCGCCCCCTCCCGCGCAATCGCATAATGGATCCCGCGTCCCAGGAACATCACCGCACCCGCACTGAACGCCGACGTCGCGATCGTCCGCGCCTTCGCCTCCCACTCCGGCAGCACCGCCTCCAGCAGTCCCGGCAAACTCGCCGCCTGCGCACACATCGCCGCCACACCCTGCCGCGTCAACCGTCCCCGCAGGTGCGCCAGGTGCAGCGCCAGCAGGTACAACACCACCAGCTGCCCGGTAAAACTCTTTGTCGCCGGAATCGCCAGCTCACTCCCCACATACACCGGCAGCGAAGCATCCGCACTCTTCGCCATCGTCGACGTCGCATTATTCGTCACCGCCACCGTTGACAACCCGCGCGACTTCGCCTCCTTCAGCGCCGCCAGCGTATCCGCCGTCTCCCCCGACTGCGAAATCACAACCACCCCCGGCGACTGCAGCGTATGCGTCGACCGGTAGCAATACTCACTGGCATATTCCACATCCACCGTCAGCCCTGCCAGGTCTTCCAGGATGATCTCCGCCGCCAGCCCCGCATGCCGGCTCGACCCGCTCGCCGCAATCACCAGCCGCTCATGCCCACGCAGCGCCTCGGCCACCGCCGCAAACGGCTCCGGATCCAGCGTCCCGTCTTTCAGATAATGAGCCAGCGTCGCCCGAATCGCCTCCGGCTGCTCATAAATCTCCTTCAGCATGTGGTGCGAAAACTCCCGCATCTCCCCCGCCATCATTCCCCAATCCAACCCATATTCAACAACGACCCCAGTGTACTAACACCACCCCGCCGCGCTTCCTGGAAGCTTTGTATGATCTTGATAGGAGATCCCAATGGCTTCCGGTCCAGAGATGAGAACGTGGCTGCCATGGTCGGAACTCAATGGCAGTTCGCATCTCACGATCGGGGAGTTCCGCATTGCGCTTCGGGAATTTCCGCGGAGCGCCATCTTAGTTTCCTGCGCCAAACTCAGCATCATCTTCGGGTACGGGCCTGAAGCAAGAACTTTTGCATCAAGAGCAGTCACCGAGTACTGGATACCGCGCCTGATTCGGGCGGACTTAGTTGGACGGGCCATGCAAGCTGCCAAAGAAAACAGGGTACTTTTCTTTCAAGGGCAGTTGCGTTACTTGGCATCAGAGGCAATGCGTCTTGACCCAGCTCCAACTGAAGACGGGTCCCAAGTTCCTGATATGGCCTTGGGGGCTCTACTTCTTGGCGCTGGCGAACTGCTCTACAAACAGCATGTGCCCCATGTGCCGGATGATCTAGATGCAATGGCGAATGTGGTCGCTGACTTCCTGCCGACCTTCGAGACCGGCTCGATTACGGACCCATACATGCTGTTCCTCCGGTTCTACATCTATCTCACCGTCATCATCCCTGAAAAACTCCCCGTTCACTTGAGGACGTTCGATGTGTATGCGGAGTTCGAAAG
>CAZZUX010000153.1:0-6592 GCA_964657395.1 uncultured Ktedonobacteraceae bacterium | reverse complement strand
CCGCGGAGCATAGCCACGTGGCCCGATTCCTCCGCTGGGGTGCGATCCAGTCGCAATGCCCGCCGCATGCATCCCGCCGCCGGCACTCATTCCTCGTCCGATGGCTGCTCCCCCACCGGACGCAGCGCCACCACCATGGCCGCCAGCCTGTGCCATCGCCAAACCTGTAACGCCCACCAAACCACCCAGAACGACAATCCCGATCCGCATAAAAGAGCCCCCACCGTCGAACGTTGCCCGGGCTGTAGAAAAGGCCCGGCAGTCTTAACTCTCGTGCAACATTCTCTATAGAAGAGATGCGTTGCGACGGAGTCAAGTCTCAATTCCTCCTTTCACGCACCGGCTGCAAAGTCTGACCTGCTCTTTCAGTGCTTCGCAGCCGCCGTGTCACGATAGAAGCAGCATGCCACTTACCGCCAGTGTCATCGGTTCCGGCCCCAACGGCCTCTCTGCCGCCATCGTTCTCGCGCAGGCGGGGATCCGCGTCACCGTCTACGAAGCAGAAGCGATCCCCGGGGGCGCCTGCCGCACACTCGAGCTCACCCGCCCCGGCTTCCTGCATGACTTCGGCTCAGCCGTCCATCCCATGGGCGCAGCCTCGCCCTTCTTCCAGTCTCTGCCGCTGCATGAGTACGGACTCGAGTGGATCCACTCACCTTCCGCGCTGGCTCACCCTTTCGCGGACGGCCTACTCGCCGGCACCGCCATTACTCTCGAGCAGGACCTCTCCCGGCAGGTCGAACTCCTGGGTTCCGACGGCCCAGCCTGGAACCGCCTCTTCCGTCCCCTGGTCGCGCAGTGGAAAGAAATTCGGGACGCGATTCTCCGTCCCTTCACGCCGCTGTCAGGACCGATCTGGCGTCACCCCCTGCTCATGTCCCGTTTCGGACTACCCGCCCTCCTGCCGGCGAATCTTCTCGCCCGCAGCCTCTTTCGCGAGCCTTCGACACGCGGCCTCTTCGCCGGGCTGGCCGCTCACTCCTTTCTTTCCCTTGACTCCCCGCTCAGCGCGTCCTTCGGACTGGTGCTGGGCATGGTCGGCCACGTAGCCGGCTGGCCCATTCCGCGCGGCGGCTCGCAGGCCATCACCAATGCACTCATTCGCCACCTGCAGTCTCTCGGCGGACAACTTCAGACTGGACAGCGCGTCATCCGCCTGCACGATCTGCCGCCAACCGACATCACGATCTGCGATGTCACACCCGGGCAGTTACTATCGCTGGCAGCCGACCAGCTCACCCCTGTGTATAAGAACAGCCTGCGCACCTACCGCTACGGCCCTGCAGCGTTCAAGATCGATTACGCACTCAGCCGACCTATCCCCTGGACTGCGCCTGCCTGTCTGCGCGCTGCCACTGTCCACGTCGGCGGATCGCTCGCAGAAGTCATAGCCTCCGAGCAGGCCATGGCGTCCGGCCGGGCAGCCGAACAGCCCTTCCTGCTCGTTGCGCAACCGTCGCTGTTTGACACAACGAGAGTGCCCGCACCAGGCCCATCCCAGCCGACGCCGCACACCGCCTGGGTCTACTGCCACCTGCCGCATGGCTCCACCATTGACATGCAGCCGGCTATCGAATCGCAGCTGGAACGTTTCGCTCCCGGCTTCCGCGACTGCGTGCTTGCCAGCAGCATCCTTACTCCAGATCGCCTGGAATCCATGGATGCCAACCTGGTCGGCGGCGACATCAACGGCGGTGCTATGGGCGCAGCCCAGTTTGTGCTCAGGCCAACCCGCCGCTTCTATAAAACCTCAGCCCGGCACATCTTTCTTTGCTCCTCCTCGACACCTCCAGGCGGTGGCGTCCATGGAATGTGCGGTCACAATGCTGCTGTTGACGCGCTCACCTATCTGGGTAAACGATAAGTAACTATCGCTGACAGATATATATCTGCCAGAGATATGTCTCCGCACGGTCTTTTCACGTCAATTCGTGCTTAAAGCGGCCACAGGATCCTCGTTCGGCGACGAATCATCAGCCTCCATAGCCAGCCCGCGCGTCTTCATGCTGTCGATTACCACCAGCTCCGCCTGGACCCGCGCCCATGCTGCCGGATCCTTCTTGGTCCGGATCGGCGCATTCGGGTCTGCATAGTAGGCCTCGATATCCTGCTTCAAACCCAGCGGGATCCCACGATCCGGTTGCTCCGTGATCTTCTTGAGCAGTCGCTCATACGTGGCATCGGTCAGGCTGTAGCCGCCCGGCCTGGTACGTTGACCGGTATCGAGATCGCGGTTCGCAAGGGTGATGTTGGTCGTCCGCAACTGTAACAGCGTCTGCTTCAAAATTGCCGTTGAGCGATTCACGCTCTCAAGGTATTTCTGTTCCGTCTCCGGCGTGGGCCCCTTGATCGCCAGCAGGGCAAGCGGTCCCACCTTCGGCAGCACAAAGACAAGTCCCGCCAGCGAATACGTCCCGATACCGGCCTTATGCCGATACGGCTCCCACTTCTTCACGAATTCGGTTTTAGCCAGGTTGGCGTTGATCTCGTCCAACGCGGGTCCGGGCACATCCGGAGGCATGCTCTTGCGGTGCAGCACCGTTTCCGCATAAGCAATGCGCGGCAGAAAACGGCGTACCGCAAATTTGTAGCCACGGAGGGTCGGCCGGCGGCTTCCCAGTACGCGCTGTTCATCCAGACCATACGTCTCGAAGAAGGCCTTCCGCAGCAGGTCATTCGGAACGCGAATGCCCACGTGCGAGAGATAGGCGCGGGGAGGAAAGCGACGCTTCGTGATCTGATTTACGTCGAATGCAAATTCGGTTCGGACATGGGCATGCGGATCCTTGTCGTACGCCACACTCGATCCATATTTCTCAGCCAGCTTTGGAAACTCTGCCGCCACCGACGGATTGACGGCTTGGCTGTGTCCCTCGACGTCGCCGACATAATGCGCCATGGCGCCGACAGCAAATGCCAGTTCGTTGGCATTCCTGGAATCGCGAATCAGGTTCTTGACGAAGTCGCCAGACCGCACATAATGCGTCAGGTCGCTGAAATTCGGCTTGCCGAACGGATAGTAGCCAAGGTCCTGGATCGCGCAGCCGCCGTAGGCGTAGCCGTGGGCTTCTTCCAGTTGCGCTTCTGTCAGGCCTGGATAACGCGCCAGCAGCAGCGGCCGGATCGAATCGCTCCAGACCAGGTCCACCAGTAACTCGTGCGTCAGGAAAGAATAGCTGTGCGCAGACGGAGCTATACTGATCAGTAGTAGTGTCAGCAGCAACCACGCCTGCAGCTTGATCCAGAATCGTCGCGCTGGATGGGAGGGTCGAGACATGCGACTCAAGAATACCTGCCAGGCAGGCTTTCAGAGCTTCCGTAACAGCAGGGCGACACACTAAGGTGGGAACCGATGCTTACCTTCAGGGCTGCGGACCGGGATGGTTTACCGGGGCAGAGGAGGGTGGAGCAGGAACAGGCGAAGGATCGACCGTCGGCGTTCGCGCGTCTACCCGTTTGCCTGAGACATCACGATGCAGAAAGTGACGCGTGATGTCTGGCAGAAACTCATTACCGAGTCCTCCCAAAGCTCCCTCCGCAGTCACCAGGAGCCCGCGGCTTATCGTGAGGCCTGCTCCACGGTCCTCGGACGGATAGTAGATGTTTGAAATGCCGCCTGCCGCCAGGTTGCCAATGACGTTGGCATAGTTTGGGCCCCAGTTGCCATTGTCGCGCTTGCACCACACGGTCGTTGAAATCGAGTAGAGGATGCGTCGCTTGATAGTGCCTTCCCCGCGGCGGAAATAGCGGGGATCTTCTTTGAACAGCACTGGAAGAATTGCGTTGCCGATCAGGGTGCCGTCAAAGTTGTCGGCATAGGCGGCGCCAAATCGTTTGGCATACCCTTCCACTCCCTGGCTGTACCCTTCGTAGCGAATCTGGATCGGCCGTCCGGCAGCATCGCGGCCCGACTTGTATTCGGGGCCAAACTCGTCAGTAGCCTGCCCATAAAGCGCATTCAGGCCCGCAATGGCGATCGTGACGGGATCCTTGGCAGTATGAAATGCCAGCGAAAATTTCTGCCCGGGTCGAAGCGGCGGCACGTCCTTGTCGTAGGCGATGTTGAAGTTGGGCAGAACACCGAACAGCCGCTGCTTCTCCTGTTTCTTCACCTGCGCAGCGGAGCGGTCCTGTTCCGTCGTTGTCGGGCTGGTCGGCGTGCCGGCTTGCGGCGAAGCGGCCGGCTGCTGGGACGACGATGTGGTCTGAGGATCCAGACGATCAGAATCGTCCAGCCCGGAGCCTAAAGCAGCAGCCTCTTTGCGCGCCGCCATGATTGCAGGCTGCGGCGCGTCCGGCAGCTCTACAGCAGCAACCATGCCCGGATCATGCAGGGCTTGACCCCGCTGAGCGTGCAGACCAGGTGCCGTTCCAGCAAGGATTGCCAGGAAGAGGACAGCCTGGCGCCGCGCAGTAGAAGCGCCGCGGCCATGCAGAAGGTAAGGCGTGACAAAATTTCGAATGATAGGCCCTGCTCTTTGCAGCAAATGTGTAGCCGGGCGAACCCGCCTTTACCAGACGAATGGCGAACCGGGATGGTCGCAGAGGAACGGCAACCTGCTCATCCAGTTTAAGGCAAGCATGCCGAAACTGTGCACTCTCCTGCAAAAGGCAGCATTGCGGAGCCCGCAGTGCAGGAGCCGCGCGTCGATTTTGCGTACTGGTATAGTCGCCGCATGATCCTAGAGGAAGACCCGTTCGTCGATGTCCCTACAGCCCTTGGTCCCATGCGTACCTACCTGTTCCGGCCGAAGGCGGTCGGGCGCTATCCCGGAATCATCTTCTATTCCGAAATCTTCCAGATGACAGGGCCCATCAAGCGTTTCGCGGCCTTCCTTGCCGGGCATGGCTACCTGGTCGCAGTGCCAGAGGTCTACCACGAGCTAGAGCCGGCCGGAACCGTGCTGCCCTATGACCAGGCAGGTTCAGACAAGGGAAATGTCGACAAGTATGCAAAGACACTGGCCTCTTACGACGCAGACTCGCGCGCGCTGGTCGACCTGCTGCTGGGTCGACGGGATTGCACAGGGAAAATTGGCACCGTAGGCATCTGCCTGGGCGGCCATCTTGCCTTCCGCTGCGCGCTCCACCCCGAAGTACTTGCCGCAATGTGCTTTTACGCCACCGACCTGCATTCCGGCACGCTGGGCGCCGGGAAGAAGGATGACTCACTGGCGCGGGCCGGTGAAATCAAGGGAGAACTGCTGCACATCTGGGGTAGGCAGGACCCGCACATCCCTCTCGAAGGCCGGGTAAAAGTGAAGGCGCGCCTGGACGAGGTGAACGCCGACTTCCAGTGGTTCGAGGTGAATGGCGCCCACGCCTTCATGCGCGACGAAGGACCACGCTACGATCCGGCGCTCGAGTATCAGCTGAAAGGCATGATGCTCGAGTTGTTTCATCGCCGGCTAGCGGTCGGGTAAGCGCCTTGGCCTGGATTGCAATCGACAACCCGATGGATCCTCGGCTGGATGAACTGGCTGTCCGGTATGGGCTGCATCCCCTGCACATCGAGGACTGCCGCAGCGAGAGTGAGCGGGCCAAATCCGAAGAAATGCCGAACTATCTCTTCGTGCTTGCAAAGTATGTGCACAAGACAGCCGAAGGCGAGGTGTGCTGGTCAGAGCTATGCATGTTTGTGGGCCGCGATTTCTTCATTTCCGTGCGCGATGCCGCGTATCCTGCCGACGTCGTACTTGACACCGCACGCAAGGCAGGCGTGGATGAGCGGCCGGCCAAGCTGCTCTACCTGATCCTGGATGCCGTGGTGGATTCGTACTTCGTGACCATCGATCACATCGACGACCGCATCGATGACCTGCAGGATGCAGTGCTGGCGGATGCGACGCCTGAGCTGCTGAGCAATATCTTCGAAGAAAAGCGAAAGCTTACCGCTCTGCGCAGAGTGCTGGTGGGCATGCGCGAGGCGAGTACCCGGCTGGTCGGAGACCATAGCCAGTTTATCGAGGCCGATCTCGGACTGTTCTTCCGCGACATCTCTGACCACGTCTTCCGGCAGCTGGACATGGTGGAAAGCATGCGCGACCTGTTGAACAATACGCTCGACGTCTACCTGTCGAGCGTAGCCAACCGCACGAACCAGATCATGAAGGTGCTGACCGTCCTCAGCACGGTGGCTCTGCCGGCAGTCGTGGTGTCGAGTGTGTACGGAATGAATGTGAAGGGGATCCCGTTCCTCGAGGCAAGCCATGGGTTCTGGGCGGTGTTGGCAATGATGGTGGCCGCAACCGGCGGCTTGTTGTGGATGCTTCGCCGTTTCGGCTGGTTCTAACCTGCGGCTTTAGCCGCGTCACGATTACGCGGGCTGGTGCGGCGACCCTGTACGATAGCAGACGTATTCACCATGACATGATGTGAAAACGATGTCCGAATTGGACAATGGCGATTCGCATCCCGCGAAGAACAGCAGCCAGGAGCGTTCCATGCCTCTTCCTACAGACGAGAAGCTGCTGGCACTCAGCCAGAGCTTGATCCAGCAATTCGACACTATCTTTGGTCAGCATCCTGGCTTCCGGCCGGCGCATGCCAAGGGCATCCTGCTTTCGGGAGACTTCAAGCCTGCGGCCTCGGC